>NZ_JBVIHJ010000001.1:302062-311463 GCF_055570355.1 Streptomyces sp. NPDC031225
GGAAGGGGGACGGGGGGGGTGGGGGGGGGGGGTGGTGGGGGGGGGGGGGGGGGTGGCCCCCCCCCCCCCCCCCCCCCCCCCCCCCCCCCCCACCCCCGCCACCCCCCCCCCCCCCCCCCCCCCCCCCCCCCCCCCCCCCCCCCCCCTCGCCCGCAGCCTCGTACGTCACCGGCGTCATCGTCTGCTTGGACGGAGACTTCCTCGCTATGGGACAGCTCACTTACGCTGTGCCCTCGACGTGGAGAACACGAGGAGGCTGTCGTATGCCCGCTGTCTCCGTTATCTCCCGAGCCACGACCGAGAATATTGCACCCGCGGAGCGCATCGGATTCTGGGAGGACTACAACCGCGAGGCACTCGTGGGTCTGTCGTGCACCTCCTATTCGGAGCAGGGGCTGCTCGCAAGGCAGACCAACATGGAACTGGCCGGGCTGCGGGTGGCCGAGATCACCGGGAACGCCCACGTGATCGAGCGCAGCCCGCAGACAGTCAGAGCTACGCCCAAGGACTCGATGTTTGCCAGCTTGCTGACCAGGGGCGAGGCAGTGTTCCTGCACGAGAACGGCTGCCTGGCGGTCACGGTCGGCGAGCTCGTCGTCTACGACACACGCAGGCCCTACCTGTTCGGGTTCTCCTCATCGATGCGCCAGATCCTCGTGGACATCCCGCACGAGCTGTTCGCCCAGACCTGCCTGGCGGGCGAACTGCCCAGGCCGATGGCGTTCGGCAGATCGACGGTGCGGGAGAGGGCGCTGGTCGCCGCGCTGCGTTCTCAGATCGACGGGCCGCTGACGCTGCGCCAGGGGGACGATCCAGTCGCCGCAGAGCTGTCTGTGCTCGACCTGCTCATGCAACTCGTGGCGGAACGGACGGGGAAAGGGCCCGGACCGGGAGCCTACCGTTCGCAGCTCCTCGTCGCCGAGGACTACATCGACAGGCATCTGTACGACCCCGGCCTGGGCGCGGCTGAGGTCGCTGATGTGTTGGGCATATCCGTACGGCACCTGGCCCGGATCTTCGAGTCCACCGGCAGATCTCCCATGCGGCATATCATCGAACGACGGCTCACACGGGCGCACCGGGAACTCACCGGTCCGGGACCACAACCGGTTACCATCGCCGACGTGGCGTACCGGTGGGGTTTCTCCAGCCAGGCCCATTTCGCCCGCCTCTTCCGGACAAGATTCGGCATGACCCCGAGTCAGGCCCGCGCGGAGGCCAAAAGCTAGCCAATCCGGTGGAACCCATCGCGGGCGCAGCAACGCGAGGCCGGTGTGCCGAGAAAGCCCATGCGGCGGTAGTGCTGGGCGCACGTCGGCCTTGTGCATCACCTGGTTGCCGGCAGGTGATTCGGGACGCTCTCCCGGAAGGTCTCAGCGCAGGCGGGGCAGCGCATCACTCGCCGCCAAACTCACCGTCCGCAGGTCACTGGTGAACTGCTCCCGTTGTTCTGCGGGCAACGGGTCGAGAAGGAACCGCTGCACGTTCTCCGCGTGCAGACGGGCCGCCCGCACGACGGTCTCCTCCCCCAGCTGCGTCAGTCTGATCAAGCGCCCCCGGCGATCTCCCGGGTTCTCCTCGCGGGCCACCAGACCCGCCGCTTCCATCCGGTCCACAAGCCGCGTCACCCCGCCCGTGGTGAGGACCCTCTCCTGGGCGATGGCTCGCATCGGCATCCCCTGGCCGCCGGCCCGGCCCAGGATGAGCAGCACCTCGAACATCAGGTGGCTGATCCCGCACTCCTCCTCAAGTGCCCGGCCCAGGACGTACTCCAGCCGGTTCGCGGCTCCCTGCAGCCAGCCGAACGCCAGCACCAGCCCGTCGTTCGCCGCCTGCTCGGCCGTCGTGATCCGCACGTCCCGTGCCACCGCCCCACCCTTTCTCGCCCCAGTCGTGGCGCAGACGCGCCGCCGCCAATGATCCCCCGTTGAAACAGCGGGCCGTACCGCTCCACCTGCTCCCGTCGAAGACGCATCGGACACGACGGGCTATGCAGTGCCCCCGTGGACCGAAGCGGCGCCCGTGACGCACACCCATCGCCGGTAGCGCACACGAATGTGCCTTTTGTAGGCCTCCGTGGTCTGCATCATCCTGGCGATACACCCCAAACACACATTGGGAGGTGCCCCATGACGGCCGGAACCTGGGCAGACACCATCTGCCCCTGGCGCGGTCAGGGCGGCCTCGTCTTCGTCGTCGTGCTCTGCTCACCCTCACCGAAGCCTTCGACCTGGACTGCGAGAAGGCCCGGCAGATCCTGCCCGGCCAACGCGTGCATGTTCGACGCCTCGGCACCTGCTGCGTGGATCGCAAGATTCACGCCGCCGACGAAGAAAACGAAGCTTCACCGTTCAGGAATACCTGACCAGTCAGATACTGTTGCGTCAGGCGAAGGGCTCGCGGAAGGCGGGCTCGGCAACCGGGAGGCACACCCCTCATGAAGCTCGTCTACGTCTTCGACGCTTACTGCGGCTGGTCGTACGGTTTCGCGCCGACTCTGACCGAGGTCGTCCGACGCCACCCCGATCTGGACGTGGAGGTCGTGTCCGGTGGTCTGTTCACCGGTCCGCGCCGGGTGCCGATCCGGGAGTTCGGGTACGTTCAGGGCGCCAACGCCAAGATCAGCGAGCTGACCGGGGTCAGCTTCGGGCCCGGTTACGCGCGGCTGATCGCGGACGGCTCCTTCGTGATGGACTCCGAGGCCGCCGCGCGGGGTGTGGCCGTGTTGCGGCAGACCTCACCCGACCGCATCGTGGACCTGGCCGCCGCGCTACAGCATGCGTTCTACGTGGACGGCCTGAGCCTGTCCGACCCGTCCACCTACCGCACGGTCGCCGACGCTGCCGGCCTGAACTCAGACACCGTCGTCGGCGCGTTCACCGCGCCGGGTCCGGCCGCCGCCGCGAAGGACGACTTCGCACGGGCGGCAGGTCTGGGCGTGGACAGCTTCCCCACCCTCCTCGCCGTCGAGGGCGACCGCATCACGCCCCTGGCCGTCGGCCATGCCACCGCCGACCAGATCGACCGGCGCCTGCACGCCCTCACCGCCGCATCCTGATCACTTCCCCTCGTCCCAGCTCCGTTCCCATCGCATCTCCGAAGGAATCACCATGAGCACCCTGGACTTCAAGGTCCTCGACCTCGACTTCCCCGTCGGCGCCAAGAACAAGACCGCCACCCTGATCACCGGCGAGGAGCAGGCGTTCCTGATCGACGCCGGCTTCACCCGTGCCGACGGCCACCGCCTGGTCGCCGAGATCCTCGACTCCGGCAAGACACTGACCAAGGTCTTCATCAGCCACGCCGACCCCGACTTCTACTGGGGCGCGGAAGTGGTCGCCGACGCCTTCCCCGAGGCCGACATCGTCGCCACCCCGCTGGTCATCGAGCACATCGCAGCCGCGTACGAGGGCAAGCTCAAGGCGTGGGAGGCCGTCGGTGCCAACCGTCCCACCCGCCTGGTCGAACTGACCGAGCTGACCGGTGACATCACCTTCGAGGGCCACGTCTTCCAGCTCAAGGGCGGCCACCCCGGCCTGCCCGACCGGCACTACCTGTGGCAGGCCGAGCACCGGGCCGTCGTCGCCGGCGTCCTGCTCTTCCAGAACGAGCACGTCTGGGTCGCCGACACCGCCACGCCCGAGTCCCGCGCCGTATGGGTCGAGCTGCTCGACGAGATGACCGCCCTGGACCCCGCCTTCGCCGTCCCCGGCCACCGCCTGCCCACCGACACCGTCGACGCGAGCCCGATCGCCTACACCCGCGACTACCTCACCGCGTTCGAGGCCGAACTGGACAAGGCCGACAGCGGCGAGGCGCTGACCAAGGCCCTGGTCGCCCGCTACCCGGACTCCGGGATGCTCATCGCCGCCCAGCTCGGCGCCAAGGTCGCCAAGGGCGAGATGACCTGGGGCTGACCACCCCCTCCTACGGCCGGTGCCGGCGCTTCCCCCGAGCTGCCCGGCACCGGCCGCCCATCGGCCCCGCCGCCAACATTGCCTTGACA
The DNA here is from genome assembly GCF_055570355.1 of Streptomyces sp. NPDC031225. Taxonomy (NCBI): domain Bacteria; kingdom Bacillati; phylum Actinomycetota; class Actinomycetes; order Kitasatosporales; family Streptomycetaceae; genus Streptomyces; species Streptomyces sp. NPDC031225. The sequence continues at coordinate 306,069 of NZ_JBVIHJ010000001.1, forward strand.
CTCGCGCCCCTGTGAGAGCCGCATGAACGCTCCTGCCCCAGACGCCCAAGCCGCCAGCTCCGTGCCTGCCGTCGCACGCACCTACCCGCTGTTCGAGTTCGCGCTGACGACCGTGCTGCTGTTCACCGTCGTGACCGTGGTCCGCTGGCTCATGGCGCCTTCCTCCCCCCTCCGCATCGCTGACGTCCAGACCGCGCTGGCGGTCGTCGGCGTGGTCGTGGGCGCGGTGCTGCTCTGCCTGATCTACAGCCCGTGGGGGCGGCGTTCCGGAGCGCACATGAACCCGGCAGTCAGCGTCGCCCTGTGGCTCATGGGCGCCTTCCCCCGGCGCTGGGTCCTGCCTTACATCCTCGCTCAGCTCGCCGGATCACTGGCCGGGGCAGCACTGGCGGGTCTGGCCTGGGGCCGGGCAGCGACCGCCACGCCGGTCCAGTACGCCGCCGTCCAGCCGGCCCCCGACTGGAACGGCCTCTCGGTCTTCCTCGCGGAGTCCGGGTGCCTGGTCGCCGTCACCCTGCTGATCGGCTTCTTCCTCGCCTACCCTGCACGGGCCCGCTGGCTCCCCCTCACCCTCGCCGCGGCCACGGCACTGATCGTCGGCGTTCTCGGACCGCGCAGCGGCGGCGCGACGAACCCGGCCCGCCAGTTCGGTCCCGCGCTCCTGTCCGGGGAGCTCGACTATCTGGCTGTCTACCTGATCGCCCCCGCCCTCGGCGCCGTCCTCGGAGCGGGTATCCACCAGCTGCTGCAGCACTACGGCACAGCCAGGCGCGTGCCCACCTACCACCTGTGCCCCTCCACCGCCGACCCCGCCCTGCCCTGACCGCCCCCGCCCGGAAGGCCAACCCATGAGTGAGACAACCGACTTCCACACGTCCGCGGCCCCCGCCGACGTCGTCCGGCGCCAGTACATCGCCTCCGCCCATGGCGACCTCGAAGCTTTGCGGGCCACGCTGGCCGACGACGTGGAGTGGACCGAGATGGCCGGCTTCCCCCTGGCCGGCACCTACCGGACCCCTGACGGCGTCACCGCCAACGTGATGGAGCAGTTGGGCAAGGACTGGGACAACTGGACCGCCCATGACGACACCTATGTCGTAGACGGCGAGAACGTCGTGGTGCTGGCCCGCTACACCGCCACCAACAAGGCAACCGCCAAGGACATCGACGTACGCGTCGCCCACCACTTCGTCGTACGCGGCGGCCTCATCGTCCGCTTCGAACAGTTCGTGGACACCGCCAAGGTCCGCGACGCGATGACATCCTGACCACACAGAACCGAACCTGACCGCACGCCTGACCACCGAGCGGAACGGCTGGCACTGGGCGTGCAGAGCTCGTACGCCAGTGCCAGTGCCGTTCGGAATCCGTTCGTCGGCGCAATGACCCCAGCCTGCTTCTGCCAACCCAGGGTGGTCCAGACGATGTCTTCACTGCCGGCCGCCGTTGTGTCTCCGGCGCCTGGCAGGTCGCCATGTCGTTGTCCTCGCGGGCCGCATTGATCGCCTCTACCGCTGCGGTCACTCCCCTACTTCGGCCATCTGGTCCTACGGCGCGTCCAGGCAATCAAGCGGGGAGATATCCCCCTTTCACGCTCGGGAGCAATACGGGGACTCGTCCCCGGTTGATAAGTAGGATGAACCTCAAGTGACTTCCCAAGCACCACGACGACGGGCCGACGCGCATCGCAATTACGAGCGCCTACTGGCGGCGGCCGAGACCGCCTTCAACACCAACGGCGTCAACGCCTCGCTGGACGACATCGCCAAGGCGGCCGGAGTCGGAAACGCCACGCTGTACCGACACTTCCCGACCCGCGAGAAGCTGATCGAGGCTATCTACGATCACCAGATTCGGACACTATGTGACCTTGCCGGTGATCTGGCGGCCTCCCGGCAGCCCGTTGAGGCGCTGATCGGCTGGCTACACTCGATCGCCTGCCAGATCACCAAGAGCCAGGTACTCGGCGAGGCGTTCATGACTGCCTGCCAAAGTCCCTCCGATGTCGAACCTCGACAGATCGCCGCCTGGCACCAAGCCGTGAGTGAGGCCGCGGCCCCGCTCCTGCACGCGGCCCAGACCGCCGGAGCCATACGGCCCGACCTAGACGTGCTCGAACTACTCGCCCTCACCACCGCTGTCTCCCGCGCCGGGAACCCGGCCCAAGCGGACCACTTCCTCTGCTTCTTGCTGGAGGGCGTCATCCCCCGGCCTGAAGACAGGTAAGGCCGCCTCCGGCAGCCGCCATCAGAGGGTAGATTCGCTGGCCACCGCGCATATGTCGGCATATGAGGATCTGTCGACACATCGCGACTCCACCACGATCCAAAGCCAGTCTGGGTGCGGCCGAGCAGACCGGTCCATTCCTGTGTGGCCCAGCCCCAGATGCTGTGGCCGGTCTGCGCGCTGTGCGGGATAAGAGCGGCGATCACGTCGAGCATGGCCCGTCGGCGGTGCGGAATGGGCGGCGAGTCGAGGGCGGCGTTAACCGCCTCCAGCGGACCCAGCAGCCGTGCGATCACACGTCAGCCCGGTGAGGCCGGGCCGTGGTACTGAAGCCTGCGCAGATTGCGGACACCGAGTTCGAGGACGGCCCTGCCTCGGCAGGGCGGACCGCGACGGCAGTGTCGTAGCGGTCCGGGACAACCGGCCAGCCCCAGCGACCGTCGGTGTCTTCGGCGGTGACGACCGCCGACGGTGCCCTCACAGGGACACCTTCGCCATCGCGCCGGCCAGGGCGGTGGGCATCTGTACTCGCCAGGCACGGATTTGGTCCATGCCGTCGACCAGCTTGTCGGCCAGGTCCCGGCCGGAGAGGTGGATGTACTGAAGGGTGGACTCCGTATGTCGGCGTCCGGCACAGGGCGCGATCACATGCAACTCCCAGCCCATCCGGACCAAATCGGTTGGCCACAGGTGCCGGGTGGCATGCGCGGGGAGACCGCTCGACGTCGGAGGCCAGCGCGAGCTTGCGGACCACCTTTGACCAGGTTCACAGGCTCCGCGGCTGGGCGTGAGGCAGCGCGATTAATCGGGCGCTGCTCCAATCGGCCTGTTCAGAAGCAGCCATCGCTCGTGAACCTCGTCGTTGTGTCCACGGTCATCACCCGTCCACGGCCCGCCAGACACCAGCTGGTCCCCCGCGCTCTCGAACAGATCGACAGGCTAAACACATGTTCAGCGCAGCGAACCTGACTTCTTATGCGCCTGAGGTGTCCATGCGGTCACGGCACTGGCTAGCAGTGCGCGCCCTCCGAGCCGCGCTCGATCGTCTGCGGTTTGCTTGGGTCAACGTGTGTCGGCTGTACCGGAGCGCTCCCGGTGTTGGCGGATCTCGTCGTGGTGATCGGCGGCCCAGTCGATCAGGGAGGCCACGATGCCGTTGAGACTGGCGCCGAGGGGGGTGAGGGCGTACTCCACGCGCGGCGGCACCTCGGCGTAGGCGGTCCTGGTGACCAGGCCGTCGTGGTGGAGCTGGGACAGAGTCCGCGAGAGCATGCGCTGGGAGATGCCGGGGATGCTGCTCTGCAGATCCTTGTAGCGCAGTAGGCCGCCGCCCTGCAGGCTCGCGATCACCATCAACGTCCACTTGTCTCCCACCCGCTCCAAGACCTGGCGGATGAAGTCCGCGTGCTCGACCGGGACTCGTGCGCAGGGCGCCGGAAGCGCCCGAGCGTCCGGCGTGGCGGCGATCCTCTGACCCGTTACGGCCTCCATTGCGGACGCCCTCCTTCGGTTGCGGACACGAATGTTCCTTTTGTAACACCTTCCATACTGGCGCATCATGGCGCTACATACCAAGCGTAAGTATTGGAGGTGAGCGCCATGAAGGTGGAGATCTGGTCCGAGGTCACGTGCCCATGGTGCGGTCTGGGCAGCCACCGTCTGGACAAGGCCGTCGAGCAGTTCGAGCACCATGACGAGGTCGAGCTGATCCACCGCTCGTTTCCCCTCTCCGACGATCTGCCGGGCGAGGGAGTGATCAGTGTGCGCCAGGCCATCAAGCGGGCGCACGGAGTGGCGGACGACCGTCTGGAGGTGGGTCCTCGCAGGGTAGAGGCCCTGGCCGCGAGGGAGGGGCTGGCTCCGTACACGGTGCTTGAGAACGTGGTGGGCAATACCTGGCGGGCGCATGAGTTCCTCGCATACGCCTCCGCTCAGGGCAAGAACCGTGCCGCGTGGGACCGGCTCTTCCGCGCCTACTACGGCGAGACCCGGTCGGTCTTCACCATCGACGCCCTGGTCGAGCTGGCCCCCGATCTCGGGCTGGACCCGGTCGAGACCCGGCAAGTACTGAATGACGGCCGCTTCAGACAGCAGGTGCAGGACGAGGCCCGCCAGGCACAGCGCCTGGGTGCCACCGGCACGCCCTTCGTCGTCATCGACGGCCGGTACTCCGTTCCCGGTGCCCAGGGCACCGAATCTCTCCTGGGCGCGCTGCGACAGGCGTGGGACGAGACCCACCCCTCGATCATCCCGGTCCCATTGGCTGACGCCGAGGGGGTGTGCGGGCCCGACGGCTGTGCGGTGCCCACCGCACATCCGGCCCGCACCTGATCCACGATCCGCCCCCTCCCCCGCACTTCCCCATTCCGACATACGTAGAGGTCACCATGTCCTACCTGCTGCACATCGACTCCTCCTCCATCGGGACCGCTTCGGTCTCCCACCAGGTCGCCCAGTCCTTCCGGAGCGCCTGGACGGGCGAGGTCGTTTACCGCGACCTGGCCGCCTCGCCCGTACCGCACCTGAGCGCTGCGGGCGTCTCGGCCCGCTACACCGACCCCGCCCAGCAGACCCCGGAGCAGGCCGCTGCCGCCGCCGTCCAGGACGAACTCATTGAGGAGTTCCTCGGGGCGAGCGCGTACCTGTTCACCGTGCCGCTGTACAACCGCTCGATGCCCTCGGTGTTCAAGGCCTGGCTCGACCAGATCATCGTCGGCGGCCGCACCATCAACTACGGCGGCGAAGGCGCCGCACTCGGCCGCCCGGCGGTGCTGGTCTCCGCCCGCGGCGGCGGTTACGGCCCCGGCACCCCGAACGAGGGCAAGGACTTCCTCGTCCCGTCCCTGGAGTCCGTCCTGGGCGACCCCGCCGTCCTCGGCCTGAACGTCACCACGCTCACCCCGGAGCTGACCATGGCCCCGGTCGCCCCGACGCTCGCCCACCTCCTCCCGCTCCACGAGGCGTCCCTCGCCGACGCCCATGAGCAGGCCCGCCTGTGGGCCCAGAAGATCGGTCAGCAGCTCGCCGCCTGAGCGCTCCCCGCACACGCCGTCGCGGGGGGGGGGGGGGGGGCCCCCCCCCCCCCCCACCCCCCCCCCCCCCCCCCCCCCCCCGCCCCCTCCCCCCCCCCCCCCCTCCCCCCCCCCCCCCCCCCCCCCCCCCCCCCCCC
>NZ_JBVIHJ010000001.1:311473-437529 GCF_055570355.1 Streptomyces sp. NPDC031225
GGGGTTGGAACCGTCGCATCAGGCGCCCCCTCCAAGACCATCCTGTCGTTCTCCCCCCCCCCCCCCCCCCCCGCCCCCGGCCCGGTCCTTGCCCACCACCAGGCATTCCCCCACTGGAGCCCTGATGAGCCAAGCCGACACCACCCGACGCAAGCGGCCCCCGGTCGCGTTGTTCCGGGCGGCCAACCGCCTGGTCCGCCCGCTGCTCGCCTCGCGTCTGCACGGCATCCTCAGCAGATTCCTGATGCTGCTGACCTACACCGGCCGCAAGTCCGGGCGCCGCATCACCATCCCCGTCGGCTACTTCGACTGGGAGCCGGGCACGGTCCTGGCCACGTCCTCGCAGAACACCTGGATCCCCAACCTGCGCACCGGCCCGACCGTCCACCTGCGCATCCGCGGCCGGGAGTACGTGGCCGTGCCCACTGTGATCGAAGATCGCACCGCGATCACCGCCCTGCTCGCCGAGTTCGCCGACCGCAAGACGCCGCGCGAGGCGAAGATGCTCGGCCTGCCCGGCGACCGCAAACCCACGCCCGAAGAGCTGAATGCGGCCGGCGGACGGAGCCGCTTCGTCCTCTTCCGGCTCCAGACCTGAACGGCGCGGATGACGCTGGCGGAGCGCGGTCTGGCCCCCTTTCGGACCGACCTGCCACCGCTCACGGATGGATCCATCAGCCGTGTCGCTCATCACGGGTGCCACCGACCCGCGAGTCCTCACCCGCAACGCCGTACTGCCGCTCATGGCTGTCGTCATCGGGAGCCCTCGGCTCCCACCCCTTCTGAACCTCACTGTTGGAGCACCTGATGCATGTCACCGTCTTCGGCGCCAGCGGCACCATCGGCCACCTGGTCGTCCATCAACTGCTGGACGCCGGGCACCACGTCACCGCCTACGTCCGGACCCCCGCCAAACTCACCCTCGCCGACGAGAACCTGACCGTGGTCACCGGCCAACTCACCGACACCGCAACAGTCCGCAAGGCCGTGGCGGGCGCGGACGCGGTGATCAGCGCACTCGGCCCGTCGCTGAAACGGTCCGAGAAGGGCACCGCCATCACTGACGGCACCCGCACCATCGTCGACGCCATGCGCGCCGAGGACATCACCCGGTTCATCGGCCTGGCCACCCCCTCGCTGGCCGACCCCCACGACAAACCGCACTGGAAGCCCAAGGTCCTGCCCGTCATGGCCAAGCTCGCCTTCCCCAATGCCCTGACCGAGCTGAAGGGCATGACCGAGGCCGTCACGTCCTCCCCGCTCGACTACACCATCGCCCGGATCACCAACCCGGTCGACAAACCCGCCACCGGCCGCATCAAGTCCGGCTTCCTGGGCCACGACAAGGTCGGTTCGGCGATGACCCGCGCGGACATCGCCTCCTTCCTCGTCTCTCAGCTCACCGACCCGCGTTACCGCCGCGCCATGCCCGCCATCAGCAACTGAAGGAGAACCCAGCCGTGAGACTCAGCACCGGATTGTCCGGCAAGGTCGTCGTCATCACCGGCGCGGGCTCGGGCATCGGCCGCGCCACCGCCCTGCGCTTCGCCGCACAGGACGCACGCCTCGTCCTCGCGGACATCAACGCCGACGGTGCCAAGACTGTGGCCGACGAGATCACCGTGGCCGGCGCCACCGCCGTCACCGTGATCGGGGACCTCAGTGACCAGCACGTCGTCAACCAGGTCGTCACCACCGCCAACGATGCCTTCGGCGGCATCGACGTGCTGGTCAACAACGCCGGCATCATGGACAGGATGTCCGCCGCCGCCGACACCGGCGACGACGAGTGGGAGCGCGTACTGCGGATCAACCTCACGGCACCGTTCCTGCTCACCCGCGCGGCACTGCCCCACCTCCTCGCCGGCGGCAACGGCGCCATCGTGTTCACCGCCTCCGAGGCCTCCCTGCGCGGCAGCGCCGCCGGCACCGCGTACACCGTCTCCAAGCACGGCATCGTGGGACTGACCAAGTCCCTCGCCGTCATGTACCGCGACAAGGGCATACGCACCAACGCCATCGCGCCCGGCGGCACGGTGACCGGCATTGAGGTCGACGCCGAGGAAAGCGCTCATGGCCCGTCCGTGATCGGCCGCTACGCCGGCAACTTCGGCCGCCCGGCAAGTGCCGATGAGCAGGCTGCCGCCATCGTCTTCCTTGCCTCCGACAGCGCCAGCAACATCAACGGCGTCATTCTCCCGGTCGACAACGGCTGGTCCGCAGTCTGAGCCCTTCGGTCCCTTCCTCTGTGGACGCGATGGCGACTGCACCGCTCCGTGACGGCATGACCGTGTACACAAATTCGATCTTTCAGCGATGAAAGGCACAGCATGAGCGATCACCTCCGCATCGCCAAAAAGAGCCTCACGGAATGGGTCTCGATGGACCCGCCGTCCAGGCCACCGAACATTGCCGACCGGTGCACGGTGCAGGCCGTTCAGGACGCCATTGCCCATCTCGGCGCAGTCACGGTCGTCTCGGTCACGCTGAACACCAGTGGCGAGTTCACCACGCCGTCGTCCGGCATGGGGCTGCCCCTGCCCACTTCCGTCATCAGCGGGCTACCGGAGTTCTGCGATGTGCTCGTCGAGCAGCAGACTCCGGGCGGGCACGTCGCGCACATCACGGTCTGGGTACCGCTCGACTGGAACGAGCGCTTCTTCGGCGTCGGCGGCGGCGGCACCCGCACCACGCTCGGGTGGCTTTCGCACCCGTTGATGCGGATGATGACGCTGCCCACCGCGATCCGCAACGGATTCGCCGCGGCCATGACGGACGCCGGCAACCGCGACCCGCGCGAGAACGAGTGGGCGCTCGACGCGAAGACCGGAGAGCTGGACCAGGAGCTGATCCGCAACTGGGCACATCGCAGCACCCACGACATGACGGCGATAGGCAAGGCGGTCACGGAGGCCATCCACGGCCGCTCACCGCGCTACTCCTACTTCCAGGGCGAATCCGGCGGAGGCCGACAGGCACTGGCCGAGGCGCAGCGCTACCCCGAGGACTACGACGGCATCTGGGCAGCGGACCCTGCCGTCAACTGGACGCGGATGATCCCCGCCGGCATATGGCCCGCACTGGTCATGAAGGAACACGACAACCCCCTGCCCCCAGCCAAACTGCGGGCGTTCCGCGCGGCGGCCATCGCCGCCTGCGACGGAGCCGACGGCCTCAAGGACGGAATCCTCGGCCCCTTCGAGCCCAGCGAGTTCGATCCCCGTCAGCTCGTCGGGACGCAGACGGCCGCGGGCCAGATCACCGACGCCGACGCCGACGTCATCCGCGAGATATGGGACGGCCCGAGAACCTCGACCGGCGAGTGGCTCTGGTACGGACTGCGCCCCGGCACCGAAAGCTGGGGGGACAACGTCCTGGGCATGGGCCTGTGCACGACGGCCGAAGTCGACGGCAGGCTCGCCGCCGTGCCGTTCTACATCGTCGAATCGTGGTACCGATGGCTGCTTCGCGACCCGGCCTGGGACTGGACCACGCTCACCTTCGAGCAGTTCGAGGAACTCTTCCAGCAAGCGGTGGACGAATTCACCGAGGTCGCCACCGACGATCCCGACCTCTCCCGCTTCTACCACAACGGCGGCAAGCTGATCATCTCGCATGGCGGTGACGACCAGCTGATCCTGCCGCAGGGAACGATCCACTACTACCAGCGAGTCCAGGAAACCATGGGCGGCGAGGAAGAGACGGCGAGGTTCGCGCGCCTGTTCGTCTCCGCGGGTGACGGCCACGCCTTCCCCACCCCCGGCCCCGGCCTGACCCTCGCCAACGGCGTCATCGCGCTCATGGAGTGGGTCGAGAACGCCAAGGCCCCCGACCTCATCATCGGCGAGGGCCACGACCTCGCCACCGGACAGATCACCACGACCAGACCGGTATACGCCTACCCGACCGTCCCCCTCTACGACGGCCAGGGCGACCCCAACGACGCCTCGAGCTTCACCGTCGGCGCCGTTTGAGCTGGTGCAGATCGCACGAGACCTGCCGCACCCCACTCGTGTGCATGCGGTCCCTGTTCCCCGACAAGGCACACACCGCCGGTCTGGTCCACTCCAGCGGACTGGACTGGACGCCGGTCCACCCCGGCAAGTCACCAACGGTCCCGCGACCGGCAGATTCCACTGTGCCCGGAAGAGCTGCCGGTTAAGGCATGCCCGGCCGTCTCACTGGACTTGAAATCTTCCGCGATCCCTGTCAGCGATCCCCATCGCCATCCTGACGCGCGAGCTCACAGGCATCACAGTGAAACCGGCGTTCCGGACGGAGCAGACCCATTTTCCCGCCTCCACGGCGGCCCGCGCAGCGGCCTGGGTTCCTGACGCGTAAATACGAACCGGCGTGGGCAAAACCGCAGGTAGCTGACCTCGCCTCCTGTGTTGCCGCCCCGCGGCGCGGTGTTGATCAAGGGTTACGGGGTGTGCGTCCTGCCCATTTACTCGCCCCACGGCGGGCGGCGAAGCCGCCCTGGGCCGCTGGCCTGCAAGAATGCGGAGCGGCAGACGAGCCGGGCCGTACGCCGGGTTTAATCCGAGGCGTAGTCAAACATGCGCGATATGCCCGGCGCAGGACCACCAGTACGACGAGGCTCCGGGCCTGTCGACAGGGTCAGGTCGGACAGGGAGACGATGCACGCCTTGGACAGGCGGAGTGCGTTCGTCGGCACCGGCCCCCGATCAAGATCCGGACCATTCCCGGGCCGACAAGCCGCTCTCCGCCTCGATTGAGGCTACATCCGCTGCTCAACGGCCTACCAACCGTGTACCACCCGCAGACCAAGGACCCGCTCGCAGGCTCCGCACTTCCGTCAGCATCCCGCTCCGCGTCCTGGCCCGCGCGTGTCAGAAATACCGACTACTGAAGTAGTCATTAGCCTTTTTCGCCCCCACTTCGACCCCGCACCTCCGCGTCATTGCCCTGACCTGCATAAATGAGACACCAGAAGATCAGAAGCTACTTCTCCTGGTACGACCGCTTGCGCTGGTAGCCCGAGGCCTCGCTGTAGTCCTCCATGGAGCCCGTGTTCACCAGGCAGCCGCCCGGGAAGCGCACGAAGCCCGGGTGCAGGGCGGCGATCTTCTCGGCGAGGTCCCTGCGCAGGCCGTTGGGTTCACCGCGGTAGGTGTCGCGCGGGAAGAGGGACACCATGTCGAGCGCGGCCGCGGCGGTGGAGGCCACGGTGAGGCGCCCCCCGGAGCTGGTGCGGGTGGCGGTGAAGGTGGCCGTGTACCGGGCCCAGCCGCTCTTCGTCACGGTCACCTTGCGGGCGGTGGCCAGGGTGCCGTCGGCGTCCTGGAGCGACACGTTCAACGCGCTGCCGGCCGCGGCCCGGGCCCACACCGAGAAGTCGTACTTCTTGCCCTCGTCGATGTGCAGCCCGGTGTTGTATCCGGCGTTCGTGACGGACGAACCGGCCGTCAGGGAGAGGTAGTTGCGGTTGCGCGCGTTCAGCCGTCCGTCGTCGTCCACGACCTGGGCCGCGCCGTCGACCGTCCACGAGGTCAGCGGGGTGTACGAGGAGTTGTCGGCGGTCGAGTACTCGAAGGACCGGTTCTGCACGAGTTCGGCGTACAGACCGCCGTCGGCGGCCCGGTTGATGTCCTCGAAGAAGACGCCGTACATGGTGTCGTCGATCTTCGCGCCCTTGGCGGACGGGTCGACGGTGATCGCGTAGTCGGTGACGTCCTCGGCATGGGCGGGGGCGGGGACCAGACCGGCGGCCACCAGCAGGGCGGTGGCGCTGAGACCGAGTCTCCAGCGGGTGCGTGACATGGATGCTCCGCGGCTCTCTGTCGAAAGGGGTGTTCGAGATATCGGACTGCGATCAGCACTTCGAACGGCAACATAGGGAGAGGGAAACCGGAGCGTCAACGGGGCGCGTGGTACCGAAAGTGTCGGAAGTGAGGGACCGGTGGATGCGTTCTGGCCAGTGGCGGATGCGTTGAGCTATCTGGCCGGGAGCTGGCGGACCGAGCGAACCGTTCGGGATCTGGCGAGCGGTGACGAAGGGCGCTTCTCCGGTACGACCGCTTTCGGCCAACTGGAGGGCGGCGGCCTGCTGTCCGAGGAGTCGGGCACCTTCACCTGGCGGGACGTGCCGCGCCCCGCCGAACGGACCCTCCGCTTCCTGCCGGGCGCGACACCGGGCACGGTGGACGTCCGCTTCTCCGACGGGCGCCCCTTCCACGGCCTGGATCTGACCCGCGGGCACCATGTCGCCGACCACCCGTGCGCGGCAGACCTCTACCGCGGCGAGTTCACCGTCCTGGACGCGGACCACTGGCGCACGGTGTGGCGGATCGGCGGCCCGGCCAAGGACCTCGTCCTGACGACGGACCACACCCGCGAGACCGCCGGCTAGGGTCGCGCGGGCTGGACCGGCACCCCCTCGAGGCGCAGGCTCCAGCGGCGGGCGCGGCCGGTGACGGTGATCGCCGACAGGGGACGTACGTCGATGTTCCAGTAGCTCGACGGCGGTGCCTTCAGGGCGTACACCATGGCGGCGCGGATCACGGCGGGTTCGGCGACGGCGACGATACGGCCGCCGTCACCGACGGGCCGGGTGTCGAGCCACTCACCGACGCGGGTGATGAAGTCGAGCAGCGACTCACCGCCGTGCGGGGTCGCACGCGGGTCCGCGAGCCAGGCGTCCACGGCCTCCGGCTCCCGGGCCATCGCCTCGCCGAGCGTCAGCCCGCGCCAGCGCCCCATGTCACAGTCCCGCAGGGCGAGTTGGACCAGCGGGGAGTAGCCGAGGGCGTCCCCGGTGGCGCGGCTGCGCGGCGTCGGTGAGCAGTAGCGCAGCTCGGCCGCCGCGAGCGGCAGCAGATCGCGGGCCGCAGCCAGCACCTCGTCCCAGCCGGCCTGGTCGAGCGGGCGGTCGTCCTCGAAGCGCTCGGTGAGCAGCGAGGAGCTTCTCGCGGCGGCGACGAACGTGACCCGAAGTTGCATGCGGCGATCGTGAGCCGCGAAAGTGCGCAGGTCAAGAGGCGTTACCGGGGAGTTACCCAGGATGCGAACGGCCTCACCGGTCGAAGAGCAGAGCCATCCACCGATCCGGCTCGGCCAGCGGCGCGAACCCCAGCTTCTCGTACACCCCGTGGGCGTCGTGGGTGGCGAGCAGGATGCGCCGGAGGTCGTACGGCCGCAGGTGCTCACGCACGGCGCCGACCAGCGCCGTGCCGATCCCCTTGTCCCGCACGGAACGGTCCACGTACACGTCGCACAGCCACGCGAAGCTCGCCAGGTCGGTGACCACTCGGGCATAAGACACCTGATCACCCGAAACCACCTCGTACACCCCGAAGTTGAGCGACGCGGCGATCGCCCGGTCCTGCTTCTCCCGTGACCGCCCGAGCGCCCAGTACGCGTCGGTGGACAGCCACCGGTGCACACGTCCGGCGTCGACGCGGCCTGTGTCGGTGGAGATCTCGTAGCCCTCGGCGAGGGGCGGGGTGTCGGTCATGTCGGCAGATTTACAGGCCGTGGATGTCGGCGTCGAACGGTTTTCCCGAGGGCCGTTGTCAGTGCCGGGTGCGATGCTGCGGACATGACGGCAATGACGACCGCCACGGACTACGGGTGGCTGAAGGAGCGGTACGAGTTCCTGATGGAGGCGTACTGCGTCACGCTGGTCCGCGACATCACGCCCGAGGAGCTGCTGGAGGAGCTGGGCGCCGAAGGGCGGAGCCGGATCGTCGGCGTGGAGGCGCTGGGCGGTCCGTCGTACGAGGTCGCCGAGCCCGGCCGGCTGTTCGTCTGCGCGACGGCGGTGGCCGACTGGACGCTGATGGTCGAGTACAACGGCTTCCTCGGCGTCACCCACGAGGCCATGCTGCCCGTCTCACGCGGCCGCAGGGTGGTCTCGCACTTCCTCAACGTCAACGCCGTGGACCACTTCTGCTGGTACGAGAACGGCGATCTGCGCCTGCACTTCGAGCCCCTGTTCGCCGACGCGCGCTACGGCAGTCATCCCGACGAACTCCTCACCGAGATGCGGGAGTCGGGACTGGACCTGGCCGAGCGCGACGAGGACGGCGACCACGACGCCTACTACGCGACGCTGACCGGGGCCTCCTTCGCCCTCGCCCACCGCCTCACCGGCATACGCCTGACCCCGGAGCTCTTCGCCACCGCCGGGTTCCTGTGCGGACTCGCGCCGGTGCCGCGCGGCTAGAGCACCTCGTCGCAGGCGGTCCGGAACCGGCGTACGCCTTCCTGGATCTCCTGCGGGCCCGCCACCGCCGCGAAGCTCAACCGGACGTGTCCGGCGGGAGGTTCAGCGCTGAAGTACGGGCGCCCGGGAGTGATCGCGACGCCCGCGCGAAGAGCCGCGGCCGTCAGAGCCGTCTCGGCCGTGCCGTCCGGCAGGCGCAGCCACAGGTGGTAGCCGCCCGACGGGATGTGCGGAAGGGCGAGTTCGGGAAGGTCCAGGCGCAGGGCGGTGGTCATCGCGTCGCGTCGGGCCTTCAACTCCGTCGACACGGACCGCAGATGGCGGGGCCAGGCCGGTGAGCCGACGAGTTCGAGGGCCGCTTCCTGGAGGGGGCGGGGGACGAAGAAGGTGTCGACGATCTGGATGGCACGCAGGCGTTCCAGGACCGGGCCGCGTGCGGCCAGGGCGCTCACCCGGAAGCTGGGCGAGGTCGCCTTGGTCAGTGAGCCGACGTGGACGACGACTCCGTCGGGATCGTCGGCGGCCAGCGGGCGCGGCAGCGGGCCGGCGTCCTCGTGCACGAGCCGTCGTACGAAGTCGTCCTCTACGACGAACGCGCCGGCCTCGCGGGCGATCCGCAGCACCTCGCCCCGGCGCTCGGGGGCCAGCACCGCGCCGGTCGGGTTCTGGAACAGGGGCTGGCAGACGAACACCCGGGCGCCGGTCGCCCGGAACGCGTCGGCGAGCAGGGCGGGCTTGACGCCGTCGGCGTCCACCGGGACGGGGACCGGCCGCAGGCCCGCCGAGCGGGCGATGGCCAGCATGCCCGGATAGGTGGGCGACTCGACGAGCACGGGTGCGCCGGGCGGGGCCAGGGCGCGCAACGCCGTCGTGAGCGCCGACTGACCGCCCGCGCTGATCAGTACCTCCGCCGCCGTGACCGCGCCACCGATGTTCCGCGCGAACCACTCGCGCAGTTCCGGCAGGCCCTCCGTGGGCGGCCGTCCCCAGGCGCCGGGGCGGCGGCCGGCACGGGCCAGCGCCGCGGACATCGCACGCTCCGGCTGCAAAGAGGGATGCAGATAGCCGCCGTTGAACTCGATCACCCCCGGAGGCGGGGCGGCCAGCGAGACCAGGACGCCGGACGCGTCCACCGAGCGCGGTACGCGGTCGGCGGCGCCGTCCGCGCTCAGCGCGACCTCCTGCCACGAGGTGTCCCCGGCCGGAGCCGCGGCGGTACGCGCCGGTGCGCGGAAGGCCCCTGCGCCGGGCCGGGTGATCACCAGGCCCTCGGCGGCGAGCTGGGCAAGGGCGCGGGAGACGGTGACCGGGCTGACCCGGAAGCGGTCGACCAGGGCCCGGCTCGACGGGAGCTTTCCACCGGGAGAGTAGCGGTCGAGCTCTTGCCTGAGCCGTACTGCCAGTTCATCAACGCTGCTACGCTCTTGCATGAGAGCAGAGAGTAGCGCTACTGCACCCACGAGGATAGCGGTCGACGTCCCCAAGAAGACCTTCGGCACCCTCTGGGCCGCCCTCGGCGTCGCCGCGTTCTCCCTCACGTTCCCCGCCACGGCATGGGGCCTGGAGGGCTTCGGGCCGTGGTCCCTCGTCGCGGTCCGGAGCGTCCTCGCGGCGCTGATCGCGGGCGGCTGCCTGCTGGCGCTGCGCGTGCCCGTGCCGAGCCGCCGCGACCGGCCCGGGCTCGCGGTCGTCGCCGCCGGAGTCGTCGTCGGCTTCCCGCTGCTGACCACGCTCGCCCTGCGGACCTCGACCACCGCGCACGCCGCGGTCGTGGTCGGTCTGCTCCCCCTGACGACCGCGCTGCTGTCCGCCCTGCGCATGGGCACCCGCCCCTCGCGCACCTTCTGGGCCGCCGCCCTCGCGGGCGCCGCCGCGGTGGTCGCCTTCACCGTGCAGCAGAGCGGTGGCGCCCTCACCGGCGCCGACCTGTATCTCTTCGCCGCCCTCCTGGTCTGCGCGGCCGGTTACACCGAGGGTGGCCGGCTGGCCCGGGTCATGCCGGGCTGGCAGGTCATCGCCTGGGCGCTGGTGCTGTGCCTGCCCTTCAGCGTGCCCGCGGCGGCGCTCGCCCTGTCCTACGAGCCCGTGCGGCTGACCGCGCACAGCGTCGCCGGGCTGCTGTGGGTGGCGGTGGGTTCGCAGTTCCTCGGCCTCGTCGTCTGGTACCGGGGCATGGCGGCGATCGGGGTCCCCAGGGCCAGCCAGTTGCAGCTGGCCCAGCCCCTGCTCACACTGGTGTGGTCGGTGCTGCTGCTCGGCGAGCACCTGACGGTGGCCGCCCCGCTGACGGCCGCAGCGGTGCTCGTGTGCATCGCCGTCACCCAGCGGGCGCGGGGCTGACCGGCGTGCACTCGCCGGTCCCAACCGGCCCCCGCGCCGTAAGATCGGGGCCACGAACCGCCGCTCCCGGACTTGGTGAGGAGGCACCGCTGATGCGCGCAACCGTGGGCGACCAGCTTGTCCAGCACGGCAGGGTGGTCGGACAGCAGGACAAGGTCGGCGAGATCGTCGAGGTGATGGGCCACGCAGGCGATCCCCCGTACCGCGTCCGTTTCGAGGACGGGCACGAGGGCGTCTGCTCACCCGGCCCCGACACCGAGATCCGGCACCGGCAGACCGGCCGGTGACTCAGCGCAGCGCGGTCGCCGGCTTCTGATAGTGGTCGGCGACCACCCGTGCCATGGCCCCGATCGGATCGGAGGCGACCTCGCGGGCGGCGAAGAAGACATGCCCGCGCGCCTGCTTGTACCGGCGCGCCAGCGTGAGGTGCCGCGACAGCTCGGCGGGGTCCTGCCAGGCCGCGGGCTGTGCCGGATCCCCCGCCTTGTACAGGGCCTCGCCCAGGTACAGCTTGGTCCTGCTGCCCTGCGCCTGCTTCGCCCACCAGGCCACCAGCTCGGCGTAGTCGGCGGCCGCGAAGCCGATGTGCCAGTAGAGCTGGGGCACGATGTAGTCGATCCAGCCCTCACGCACCCACTTGCGGGTGTCCGCGAAGTTGTCGTCGTACGACTGCACTCCCGCGCGGGTGTCCGAGCCGAGCGGATCGGTGGCGGCGTTGCGCCACACCCCGAAGGGGCTGATGCCGAACCGGGTGCCGGGCCGGATCCGCTTGATGGCGGCCGCCGTCTCCAGGACCAGCTTGTCGATGTTGTCCCGCCGCCAGTCGGCCCGGTTGGTGAAGTCCCCGCCGTACCGGTCGTAGGCGGCGTCGTCGTCGAAGGTCTGGCCGGCCACCGGGTACGGATAGAAGTAGTCGTCGAAGTGGACCGCGTCCACCGGGTACTTGTGCACCGCGTCGAGGATCGCGTTCTCGACGAAGGCCCGGACCGCGGGCAGCCCCGGGTTGTAGTAGAGCTTCCCGCCGTACGGCACCACCCAGTCCGGGTGCGTGCGCGCGGGGTGGGAGGCGGCCAGCTTCGTCGGATCCGTGTGGTTGGCGATGCGGTACGGGTTGAACCAGGCGTGCAGTTGCAGGCCCCTGCGGTGAGCCTCGGTGACCGCCGTGCCGAGCGGGTCCCAGCCGGGGTTCTTGCCCTGGGTGCCGGTGAGGTACTGCGACCAGGGCTCGTACGGCGAGGGCCACAGGGCGTCGGCGGTGGGCCGTACCTGGAACATCACCGCGTTCAGGCGGTCCGCCGCCGCCCGGTCGAGGTGCGCGATCAGCTCCGCACGCTGCTGCGCGGCGGTCAGTCCCGCCTTCGACGGCCAGTCCCGGTTGGACACGGTGGCCAGCCACACGCCCCGCATCTCGGTCGGCGCCCACCACGGACGCCGTGGCACGGCCGCGGCTGTCGAGGCCGTCGTCAGGGTCGACAGCGCGGCCAGCGCGAAGGCCCGGCGTGACAGATGTCCCATGTGCACTCCCCCAACTCCCTGGATCCGCGCTCACGGATCGTCTCCGGGCCCCAGAATGCCCGACGGATGACCGACCCCGGTGATCGATCATCGATACTTGGGAGTAACGTGCACGAACGGAGCAGGAACCGGACACGGCCGACCTGCCATGAGGCGAAGAACCAGTGAAAGGGACGATGTGACGGACTTCCCGGCGGGAGACATCGCGCGCGTCGGAGTGGTGGGCTGCGGCCAGATGGGGGCGGGCATCGCCGAGGTGTGCGCCCGCGCCGGTCTGGACGTCAAGGTCGCCGAGACCACCGGCGAGGCCCTGGAGTTCGGCCGCACCCGGCTGCTCAACTCCCTGACCAAGGCCGCCGAGCGCGGCAAGATCTCGGCGGACGAGCTGGCGGCCACGCAGGCACGCCTCAGCTTCACCACCGACCTCGGCGAGTTCGCCGACCGCGACCTGGTCATCGAGGCCGTCGTCGAGAACGAGCAGGTGAAGACCGAGATCTTCCAGGTCCTTGACCAGGTGGTGACCCGCCCGGACGCGATCCTGGCCTCCAACACGTCCTCCATCCCGCTGGTGCGGCTGGCGGTCGCCACCTCGCGGCCCGACCAGGTCGTCGGCATCCACTTCTTCAACCCGGCCCCGGTGCAGAAGCTCGTCGAGCTGATCCCGGCGCTCACCACCTCCGAGGGCACGCTGGCCCGCGCCCAGGCGTTCGCCGAGAAGCTGCTCGGCAAGCACGCGATCCGCGCCCAGGACCGCTCGGGCTTCGTGGTCAACGCCCTGCTGATCCCGTATCTCCTTTCCGCGATCCGGATGTTCGAGTCGGGCATCGCGAGCCGTGAGGACATCGACAACGGCATGGAACTCGGCTGCGCCCACCCGATGGGCCCGCTGAAGCTGTCCGACCTGATCGGCCTCGACACCGTCGCCTCGGTCGCCTACTCGATGTACGAGGAGTACAAGGAGCCCCTGTACGCCGCTCCCCCGCTGCTCCAGCGCATGGTCGACGCGGGCCGGCTGGGCCGCAAGTCCGGCTCGGGCTTCTACACCTACGACTGAGCACGGCTCAGGGCAGATTGCACAGTGCCCGTTTCAGGGTGCTGATGACACAGTGCGACCATCGCGGGCCCGGCGCTTTTCGAGCGCCGGGCCCGTGTCATTCACACACCGTGTGCGCGCCGGGCCCGCATATGCCCCTCGCACACTCTCCCGCAGCGCCCACCAGGCGAGTTGACTCTTCATGCGCATGCAAGGGATGTGACGACTACGGAAAGGAGCGGACTCGTGACCGCCGACCCGGAGCATCCCGTGATCCACGGAGAACTCGCAGAGTTACGACGCCGCCTCGATGTCGCGTACGCACGCGTCGAGGGCGGACTGGCTCTGCTGAGTCATCGTACGGAGGAGACGGACAAGGAGATCGACGATCTGAGCGCACGAATCATCGCCCTGGAGCACGCCCGTTGGCCGCTGCCCGCGATCTCGGTGATCACCGCCGTGGGCGCGCTCGTCGTGGCGATCTGGCAGACCCTGGGGCACTGAGGCTCCGGGACATCCGGGTGGGGGATCAGGACTGGGGGCTGTCCGGCGGATCAGGCCGGCAGAAAGAAACAGTGCGGCCCGGCCGCGACGCCGGGATGATCCGCCGGACAGGCCCTACGTGTCCTGACCGAGCCTCAGATGGTGCAACAGCAGTAACGCGGCCGCCATGTTGGCGGCCGGGACCTCCCCACGGGCGACCATGTCGGGAACGAGTTTCAGGGGGACCCATTCCCGGCGGTCCGATTCGAAGTCGTCCACGGGGTGCCCGATGTACTCGCCCTCGTCGGCCCAGTAGATGTGGTGCCGGGCGTCGGTGAGCCCGTTGGAGGGCTCCACGCTCATGAGGTGCTGGAGCGGCCCCGGCCGCCAGCCGGTCTCTTCCTCGAGTTCCCTGGCGGCCGCGACGGCGATGTCCTCGCCGTCCTCGACCACGCCCGCGGCGAGCTCCCAGCCCCAGCTGTCCGTGATGAAACGGTGGCGCCACAACAGGAGGACCTCGTTGGCCGCGTTCACCACTGTGGCGACGGCGACGGGCCTCAGCCGTATCAGGAAGTGGTCGAGATGCCGGCCGTCCGGCAGCTCGACATCGGCGAGATTGACGCTGAACCAGCGGTTTTCATACACAGTTTGTTCGTTCTGTTTAGTCCACTGCACGGTTCTGCCACCTTCCGTCGAGTAAGTGGCAATATCGCAGCAGGGACTATGGGGTCGGTGGTCTCGTGCCGGCCTACATCGGTACGCGCAGCGCCCCGTCGATCAGTTCGGCTGCCTCGGCCGTGCCCGCGCAGCCGCTCCGGACCAGATGCTCACGAACCGCTCTGAGCCTGTCGCGCAGGCGCTGCGACTCCATTCCCCGCGCCTGCTCCGCCATCTGCACAGCGGTGGCCACCGCCTTGTCGGCGTTGCCCTGGCGCAGTTCGATCGTGCTCAGCATGGCGAGCCGGTGCACCCGGCCGCGGTCGTGGGCCGGGTTGCCGACGGCGGCCGCGGCGTGCGCGGCCGCGGCGGCGAGTTCACCGAGGCTGAGGAGCGCCTCCGCCACCTGGACGTTGACGAGGCCCGGCTGGACATAGCCGGTCTCGTCCGGCTCGTATCCGCGCCGGATGCGTTCGGCGGCCTGCTCGGCCCGCCGGATGCAGGACATGGCGGTCGTGCCGTCGCCGAGGTGGGCGTACGCCTTGGCCTGCATCGCGTAGAGGTCGCAGGCGAGCGCCGGGGTGATGTGCTTGCCCGCGGCACGCAGCGCGGCCTCGGCGAAGGCGACGGCCTGGCGGTACTCCCGCATGAACAGGGACTGGTTGACGAGCAGCGCGATGACATACGCACCGAGTCCGCGGTCGCCGCTGGCCTTGGCGAGCCGCAGGGCCTGGTGGAAGTAGCGCTGGGCCAGGCCGTGCGCGTCGGAGTCGTAGGCGCAGATGCCGGCGACCGCGACGAGTCCGCCGGTGGCGCGGTGCAGTTGGCGGCCCGTCTCGTCGGTGTAGCTGCCGCGCAGCAGCGGGGCGGCCTCGGCGTTGAGGAAGCCGACGATCCGGGCGCGGGTCGCGATGCCGCCGGCCTTGCGGTACATCTGCTCGTAGTGGGTGCGGGCCGAGCGCAGCATGTCGAGGTCGGCCGCGGTGACCCGGTGCCGGCCGCCGCGGGACACGTCGACGTCCTCGGGCGGGTTCTCCCACTCCCACACGGGCATGACGGCGGGCGTGCCGGTGACCGCGGGGGCGCCCAGGATGTGCGGACGCTGCTGTTCGTCGGAGCGCCACAGGGCGGTGGCCCGCTCGACGAAACCGGACAGGGAGGTGCTGTGCGGTGCGGACGGTTCGCCCGGCACGCCGAGGCCGATGTCGTCGAGGGTGACGGGGCGTCGGAGCCGGCCCGCGAGCACCTCGCACATCAGGTCGGGAACCTGACCGCGGGGGCGCTGGCCCTTCAACCACCGCGCCACGGCGGTGTGTTCGTACCTGAGCGCGAGGCCGCGTGCCCTCCCGGCCTGATTCACATGTGCGGCAAGCCCCGCGTGCGAGATCCCGGCTTCGTCGAGGATCGCGTCGAGCAGAGTATTGGGCTGCATATATGCCCCCCGGGTGGCTCGGTGCGGACAGAGTAGTGCGTGCGCGCTCACACGGGGTGTGAACGGAGTGCTCGAATCCGCAGGGTGTGCGCACTGTTGCGGAGAGTTTCCAGCCGGTTGACTGAAATGCCTCGCAAGAGGCCGGCCGGGCCGCCGGCTCCCCCTCGTACAGTGCGGCGGCCCGTATCCGCGCCGTCCGCCGTGCCGCCTGCCCGACACTCCGTGGCTCGGCGGACGGCGACGGCCCAGGTGTGTTGTCACAAACTGCGTGGTCACAAGTGTGTGGTCGGCTGTGGGTGCGTCGCGCCTTGTCGCGTGGTTCCCGGCGCGCCTGCGGACTGTATGGGCTGACGGTCGTTGCGCAGCGCCAGTAAGGCGACGTCGTCCTTCGGCGTGCCTCCCGTGTGGTTCAGCAGCGCCGTGAAGACCGTGCCCAACACCGCCTGGGGCGGGGTGTCCACGGCCTCCTGAAGCGCCTTCGTCAGGGAGAAGAACCGGCCACGCGCGTCCCTCGCGTCCTCCGCCCCGTCCGTGTGCAGGACCAGGGTCTCCCCCGGCAGCAGCGGGCCGCACCGCAGCCCCGACAGGTCGCCGGGCAGCGGGAACGGGCCGAGGGGCGGCAGAGGATCCGCACTCGAAAGGGGCTGGACCACCGCACCACTGATCAAGTACGGCCAGGGATGGCCACAGTTCAGGGCGCGCATCTCGCCGTCCCTGCCGATCTCCAGGAGCAGTACGGTGACGAACTCCTCGGCGGCCGGGCTGTCGGGTTCCTGGCCCGAAGCGGGGTGTTCGGCGCGGTACAGCTCTCCGAGGTGGCGGCCCAGCGCGCGGTCCAGTCTGCGCAGCACGCCGCCGAGCTCGGGCTCGTCGTGCACGGCCTCGCGGAAGCTGCCGAGGACGGCGGCGGCCGTACCGATGGAGGCCAGCCCGTGTCCTCGGGCGTCCCCCATGACGACCCGGACGCCGTGTTCCGTGGCGACGGCCTCGTACAGGTCGCCCCCGATGCCTGCGCCCCGGTCGGCGGAGAGCTGGGCCGCGGCGACGGCCAGCCCGTCGACGCGCGGGGGCAACGGTCGCAGCAGCACCCTCTGGGCGGCGCCCGCGACCCGGCGGGCCTGCCGCAGTTCACGCAGCAGGGCGTGCCGGACATGGATGATCAGTCCGGTGCCCACCGCGAAGAACACGGCACTGGTGACGACCCGCGCGCCCAGCGCGTCCTGCTGCGCGAGCGGACAGGTCAGCTTGTAGGTGACGGCGACGGCGCCCCACATGGTGGGCAGTCCCGTCGCCAGCACACGGCGCAGCGACCCCACCCCGGGGACCGCAGCCTTGATGCACATCATGCCGATGGCCCCCAACCAGGCCCTGCACACGCAATCGGACCGGCCTCGAAAGGCCGGTCCGATTCTGTCGAGCGTATGGACCGAATGGGCCAGATCACCAGGAGAACTCACCCTATCGAGTGAGGTAACCGGATATGGGGGTGTGCGGGCGCGGCCCCACACCCCAGGGGCGCGGGGCCGCATCGATATGCGGCTCCGCCGC
The DNA here is from genome assembly GCF_055570355.1 of Streptomyces sp. NPDC031225. Lineage (NCBI taxonomy): Bacteria > Bacillati > Actinomycetota > Actinomycetes > Kitasatosporales > Streptomycetaceae > Streptomyces > Streptomyces sp. NPDC031225. The sequence goes on from NZ_JBVIHJ010000001.1 coordinate 328,670, forward strand.
CTGGGCGCGACAAGCCACGACGGTGCCGCAGCCGCGAGACCCCCGCACCCCGACGGCGACTAGGCCCTCAGCACCGCCCCGGTCCGCTCGCCCGCAAGGGCAACAGCCGCATCCCGAGCCGCGGACGCCTCATCGACCGTCAGCGTCCGGTCACCCGCGCGGAACCGCAGCGCGTACGCCAGCGACTTCTTGCCCTCGCCCAGCTGGTCGGCGTTCTCGTACACGTCGAACAGCCGGATCCCCTCCAGCAGTTCACCCGCGCCTTCCCGCAGCGCGGCCTCCACATCGGCATGCGGGACCTCGCGGGGGACGACCAGCGCGACATCCTGCGTGGCCACCGGGAACGTCGAGATGGTCGGCGCCTGCGGAGTGTCGTCGCCGACCCGCTCCAGCAGGTCGAGGTCCAGCTCCATCGCGCAGGTACGCGCGGGCAGCCCGAACGCCTTCACCACCCGCGGATGCAGCTCACCGGCGTGCCCCACGACGGTGTCACCGACCACGAACTCGGCGCACCGCCCGGGGTGCCACGGCCCGTACCGGCCGCCCCGCACGACCAGTTCGACCCCGGCCTCACGCGCGACAAGGCGTCCGGCCTCGACGGCGTCGGCCCACCCGGCCGGACGGCCGGCGCCCCACCAGCCGGCCTGCTCACGCGCGCCCGCGAGCACGGCGGCGACATGGCGCGGCTGCTCCGGCAGCGCGGCGTCCAGTTCGGCGATCTCCTCGTCCGTGGGACGCCGGTCGACGGGCAGCACCGTGGCGACGCGCTGCTCCTCGCGCGGCAGGAAGACCAGCCCGGTCTCGAACAGCGCCAGATCGTGCGAGCCGCGGCCGCCGTTGCGCCGCAGCGCGCCGAGCAGCCCCGGCAGCAGCGACGTACGGAGCGCGGGCTCCTCGTCGTTCAGCGGGTTGGTCAGCTTCACGACCCGGCGGGCCGGGTCGTCGGCCGCGAGGCCCAGCTGGTCGAAGACCTGCTCGGAGACGAAGGGGTAGTTCGGCGCCTCGACGTACCCGGCGCCGGCCAGCACCCGGCCCGTACGGCGGTGCAGCCGCTGACGCCGGGTCAGGCCACGGCCGGCGGGCGGCCTGGGCAGCGTGGAGGGCAGGTTCTCGTAGCCCTCCAGCCGGATGACCTCTTCGGCGAGGTCGTTGATCTCCTGGAGGTCGGGACGCCAGGACGGCACGGTGACGATCAGCTCGTCCTGCCCGTACACGTCGCAGCCGACTTCCTGCAGACGCCGTACGACGGTCTCGCGGCCGTACTCGACGCCCGCGACCTTGTCGGGGTGGTCGGCCGGGACGCTGATGGTGTGCGGCGCCGACGGCGCGACGACCTCGGTGACACCGGCCTCGGCGGTGCCGCCCGCGAGCAGCACCAGCAGGTCGACGGTGCGCTGCGCGGCAGCGGCGGCGGCCTGCGGGTCCACACCGCGCTCGAAGCGCCGGGACGCCTCGGAGGAGAGCTTGTGGCGGCGGGCCGTACGGGCGATGGAGACCGCGTCGAAGTGGGCGGCCTCGATGACGACGTCGGTGGTGCCCTCACCCTCGGCATGGTCGGCGATCTCCGTGTTGGCGCCGCCCATGACCCCGGCGAGGCCGATCGGCCCGCGGTCGTCCACGATCACCAGGTCCTCGGCGTGCAGCTTGCGCGTCACGCCGTCGAGGGTCTGGATCTGCTCGCCCTGCGCGGCCCGGCGGACCCGGATGGAGCCCTGGACGAGTGTGCGGTCGTAGGCGTGCAGCGGCTGGCCGAGCTCCGTCATCACGTAGTTGGTGACGTCGACGGCGAGCGAGATCGGGCGCATGCCGACCTTCTGGAGCCGGCGCTGGAGCCAGATCGGCGAGCGGGTCTCGGGGCTCAGACCGGTGACGGTGCGCGCGGTGAAGCGGTCGCAGCCGAACGGGTCGGAGACCTCGACCGGGTAACCGAAGGCGTTCGGGCCGGGCACGTCGAGCAGGGCCGGGTCGCTGAGCGGCAGGCCGTAGGCGATGGCGGCCTCGCGGGCCACACCGCGGATGGACAGGCAGTCGCCGCGGTTGGCGGTGACGGCGATGTCCAGGACCTCGTCGACCAGCTCCAGGAGCTCGATGGCGTCCTTGCCGACCTCGGTCTCCGGGGGCAGCACGATGATGCCGTGGCTGCCGTCGTCGCCCATGCCCAGCTCGTCGCCGGAGCAGATCATGCCGTGGGACGTCTTGCCGTAGGTCTTGCGCGCGGAGATCGAGAAGCCGCCGGGCAGCGTGGCGCCCGGGAGGACCACGACGACCTTGTCGCCGACGGCGAAGTTGCGGGCGCCGCAGACGATCTCCTGCGGCTCGCCGGTGCCGTTGGCCTGGCCGACGTTCACCGTGCAGAAGCGGATCGGCTTCTTGAAGCCCTCCAGCTCCTCGATGGTCAGCACCTGGCCGACGACCAGGGGGCCCTTGAGGTCGGCGCCGAGGTGCTCGACGGTCTCGACCTCGAGGCCCGCGGAAACGAGCTTGGCCTGGACGTCACGGCCGGTTTCGGTCGCCGGCAGGTCGACGTACTCCCGCAGCCAAGAAAGCGGGACCCGCATCAGATCTCCATCCCGAACGGCCGGGTGAACCGGACGTCACCCTCGACCATGTCTCGCATGTCCTCGACGTTGTGGCGGAACATCAGCATCCGCTCGATGCCGAACCCGAAGGCGAAGCCGCTGTACTTCTCCGGGTCCACGCCACAGGCGGTGAGGACCTTGGGGTTGACCATCCCGCAGCCGCCCAGCTCGATCCAGCCCTCGGAGGAGCAGGTGCGGCAGGGGCGGTCGGGGTTGCCGACGGACTCGCCGCGGCAGACGTAGCACACCATGTCCATCTCGGCGGACGGCTCGGTGAAGGGGAAGAAGTTCGGGCGCAGCCGGGTCTTCATGCCCTCGCCGAACAGGGACTGGACCATGTGGTCCATGGTGCCCTTGAGGTCGGCCATGGTGAGGCCCTCGTCGATGGCCAGCAGCTCGACCTGGCGGAAGACCGGGGTGTGGGTGGCGTCCAGCTCGTCGGTGCGGTAGACGACGCCGGGGCAGATCACGTACACCGGCAGCTCGCGGGAGAGCAGCGAGCGGACCTGCACGGGCGAGGTGTGGGTGCGCAGCACGACGCCGGACTCGGTGCCGCCCTCGGGACCCTCGACGAAGAAGGTGTCCTGCTCACCGCGGGCCGGGTGGTCCGGACCGATGTTGAGCGCGTCGAAGTTGAACCACTCGGCCTCGACCTGCGGGCCCTCGGCGACCTCGTAGCCCATGGCCACGAAGACGTCCTCGATGCGCTCGGAGAGCGTGGTGAGCGGGTGGCGGGCGCCTGCCGGTACGCGGTCGTACGGCAGTGTGACGTCCACCGCCTCCTCGACCAGCACGCGGGTGTCCCGCTCGGCCTCCAGCTCGCTCTGGCGGGCGGCGAGGCCCTTGCTGACCGCGCCCCGGGCCTGGCCGACGAGCTTGCCGGCGGCTGCCTTGGCGTGCGGGGGCAGGGCGCCGATCTCGCGGTTGGCGAGGGCCAGCGGGGAGGCGCCGCCGGTGTGGGCGACCTTGGCCTCCTGGAGCGCGTCGAGCGAGTCCGCGGCCGCGAAGGCGGCGAGCGCCTCGTCCCGCATGCGCTCGATCTCTTCCGGTTTCAGGGCCTCGACCTCTACAGGGTCGTACGACTTGTTCGGTGCCGACATCTCTTCCCGTGCTTCCGATTGGCTGGCTGAAGGTCCCCGTCACCGACTCGCTCAGAGGTCGGAGGGCCGTCCATGGGACACGAAGGTGCCAAAGGCCGAGTCTAACGGGGGTGGGGCCGCACGCAGGACGCCCGGTCCGAGAGCGGCCCCCAGGTACGCGAATGCGCCCGCGGGCGGCTCGGGCGGATCTCAGGTGAGATAGGCCGGAACGCTCACGGGCAACGTAAATCGGAACTCGGCGCCGCCGCCCGGGGCGCGGCCTACCGTGATGGTGCCGCCGTGGGCCTCGACGATGCCCTTGACGATGTACAGCCCGAGTCCGGTGCCGCCGCGCTTGCTGCCCCGCCAGAAGCGGGTGAAGACGCGGTTCATGGACTCCTCCGGGATGCCGGGCCCCTCGTCGCTCACCGTGACCGACGTGCCGATGTCCTCTCCCTCTCGGGGGGACGCCGTGGGCGTGATGTCAATCGTGACGGTTCCCTCCCCGTGCCGCACCGCATTTTCCAGCAGGTTGCTGAGCACCTGGTCGACCTTGTCGGGATCGGCCCACAGGGCGGGCAGCGGCTGCTCCAGACGCAGCAGGAACCGGTCGGCGGCGAGGCCCGCGGCGACGTAGGCCTGGATGTGGCGTCCGACGGCGGCGCCGATGTCGACGGGCTGGCGCCTGAGTTCGAGGCGCCCGGAGTCGATGCGGGAGATGTCCAGCAGCTCGGCGATGAGCCGGGTGACCCGGTCGGCGTCCGCGTCGACGGTCTCCAGCATCAGCCGTTTCTGGTCGTCGGTGAACCTCTCCCACTTGGCGAGGAGGGTCGCGGTGAAGCCCTTGACGGAGGTGAGCGGGGACCTGAGCTCATGGGCCACGGTGGCGATCAGCTCGGCGTGGCTGCGCTCTGTGCGGCGGCGGGCCTCGGTGTCGCGCAGGCCGACGACGACGCGGTGGACGGGTCCGGTGGGCTCGGTACGCACGTAGGTGGCGGAGACGAGGACCTCACGGCCGCCGGGCAGCAGCAGATTCCGCTCGGGCTGGCGCCTGCGGATGGCGAGGCCGCCGTACGGGTCGGTCAGCTGCCACCAGCGCCGCCCCTCCAGGTCCTCTAATGGGAGGGCCTTCTCCAGCCGCTGTCCGAGGGCGTCCTCGGCGGGAAGTGCGGTGATCCGGGCCGCGGCGGCGTTGAAGCAGATCACGCGGCCCTGCTCGTCCGCGACGACGAGGCCGTCGGGCAGCTGGTCGGGATCGATGCCGAGCTCGGCGAGTCCACCGGCACAGGCCTCGGACACGCCGTGTGCGCTCCTCGTGCCGACACTCATCCCCGCACCCCACCTCTCAGGCGTCTGAGGGGCCCCCGAGCTGGTCACCCTACTGGTTCTCGGTGACGGAGCGGCACCCTCCGGAGGCGCGCTGCGCACGGGCTGACGCATAGAGACATACGGCGGCCGCGGTGGCGAGGTTCAGGCTTTCGGCTTTCCCGTGGATCGGGACGCGCACCACGGCGTCCGCGAGTGCGCGGGTCTCCTCCGGGAGCCCCCATGCCTCGTTGCCGAACACCCACGCGGTCGGCCCGCCCATGGTCCCCCGGTCGAGCTCGTCGTCGAGGTCGTCGGTCCCGGCCCCGTCGGCGGCGAGGATGCGCACCCCGGCGTCCTTCAGCCCCTGTATCGCCTGCTCCACGGGCACCCCGACGGCGACGGGCAGGTGGAACAGGGAGCCCACGGAGGCGCGTACGGCCTTGGGGTTGTAGAGGTCGACGGAGGCGTCGGTCAGTACGACGGCCTCGGCGCCGGCGGCGTCGGCGCACCGCAGCACGGTGCCGGCGTTCCCGGGGTCCCGCACGTTGGCGAGGACGGCGACGAGCTTCGGCCGGGCGGCGAGGATCTCCTCGAAGGGGGTGTCGAGGAACCGGCAGATCCCGACGAGGCCCTGCGGGGTGACGGTGGTCGAGATGTCGGCGATGACGTCCTCGGCGGCGAGGTGGACGCGGGCGCCGGCGTCCCGGGCCTCTCCGACGATGTCCGCGTAGCGTTCGGCCGCCTCCACGGTGGCGAACAGTTCCACCAGACCGTGCCCGGCGGCCTCCCGCACCGCCTGCGGCCCCTCGGCCAGGAACAGCCGCTCCTTCCCCCGGAAGTTCCGCCTGGCGAGCCGCCGGGCGGCGGAGACACGGGGCGAGCGGGGGGAGATCAGCTCGGGGGCAACCGGGGGCATCGCGCTCACTTTCAACCAACTTTCCGCCGCAACGGCGATCAACCACGAGGGCGGAAGCCGGCGATGCCGCGCCCACCCCGCCACTCAACGCAACGGACCCGCGGGCAGCAGCCCACGGGTCCATCAAGTCACGTCGGCCTAGAGCCGGCGCGGCGTCACGCGGCCTTGGGCGCGTTCACGTCCGCCGGGAGGGCCTTCTGGGCGACCTCGACGAGCGCCGCGAAGGCGGGCGCGTCGTTGACGGCCAGCTCGGCCAGGATCTTGCGGTCCACCTCGATGTTGGCGGCGTTCAGACCCTGGATGAGGCGGTTGTACGTCATGCCGTTGGCGCGGGCAGCGGCGTTGATGCGCTGGATCCACAGCCGGCGGAAGTCGCCCTTGCGCTTCTTGCGGTCGTTGTAGTTGTAGACCAGCGAGTGGGTGACCTGCTCCTTGGCCTTGCGGTACAGGCGCGAACGCTGACCGCGGTAGCCGGAGGCCGCCTCGAGGATCGCCCGGCGCTTCTTGTGGGCGTTGACTGCCCGCTTGACGCGTGCCACTTGTTAACTCCTTGTAGCGGGGCCGTGGTTGGACTCACACGGCCCGGAAACGATTGGGTCCCGGTCCTGACGTACGGCGTTCGCTGGGAACGCCGCGTACGTCACTTGCCGAGAAGCTTCTTGATCTTCTTGGCGTCGCCCGGGGCCATCTCGGCGTTGCCGGTCAGGCGGCGCGTCACGCGGGACGACTTGTGCTCGAGGTAGTGGCGCTTGCCGGCACGCTCGCGGAGCACCTTGCCGGAGCCGGTGATCTTGAAGCGCTTGCTGGAACCGCTGTGCGTCTTGTTCTTCGGCATAGCGCCGTTCTCTCCTCGTCGGTGGCGTTCCGGTGCCCGGTCGTGAAACCGGGCACGGTGGAACGCGCTGTTGGATCGGTTACGTCCTGGGGACTCGCGTCCCCGGGGTCACGCCTCGGCCGGAGCCTCCACGGGCGCCTCGGCCGAAGCCTCGTCGTCCGCGGTGAGTGCGTCGTCCTCGGTGAACTCGTCACCCTCGGACTCCGCGACGTTCTGCGACTTGCCGGGGTTGGCCTTCGCGTCAGCCTTGCGGGCTTCCTGCGCCTGGCGCGCCTCGGCCATCGCCTCGGTCTTCTTCTTGTGCGGACCGAGAACCATGATCATGTTTCGGCCGTCCTGCTTCGGATTCGACTCGATGAAGCCGAGGTCCTCCACGTCCGACGCGAGACGCTGCAGCAGTCGGTAGCCCAGTTCGGGCCGGGACTGCTCGCGACCACGGAACATGATCGTGATCTTGACCTTGTCGCCCTGCTTGAGGAACCGGACGACGTGACCCTTCTTGGTGTCATAGTCGTGCGGGTCGATCTTCGGCCGGAGCTTCATCTCCTTGATGACCGTGTGCGCCTGGTTCTTGCGCGCCTCACGGGCCTTCATGGCCGACTCGTACTTGAACTTCCCGTAGTCCATGAGCTTGCAGACCGGCGGACGCGCGCTCGCCGCAACCTCGACCAGGTCGAGGTCGTACTCCTGCGCGAGCTCCAGGGCCTTGGCAAGCGGAACAATCCCGACCTGCTCGCCGCTCGGACCGACAAGTCGCACCTCGGGAACGCGAATCCGGTCGTTGATACGGGGTTCGGTGCTGATGGATCCTCCTCGGTTAGCACCACACGGCCATCTGGCGGACGGTCGCGCTTGTCTGTGTTCGACCGACCTAACCGCCCCGAGGCACAAAAAATGCCCCGGACGATCACAAGACGGGGCTCCAAAACACTGCCGGAGCACCGCCACGATGATCGCGGGGCGCGCTTTCGGGCGACTCCATCGTCCGTACGGAACGATGGTGACCGCCTGACCGGGGTGACCCGCCGTCCCGGAGGACGGTCAGGTGGGAGATCGGAGCCTCCACTTGTGGGCCGGGCATATGAATGTCCGGCCGGTCGTCACACAAGGTTAGCAGCTACCAGGGGGTGGTGCGAACCGCCGTGCACCGGGCCCTATCGTGTGGGACATGAGTGACACCCCTCCCGCGTCCCCTGAGTCCCCCGACTTCGACGACATGACCCGCGACATCGCCGAGGTCCCCGCCGTCGAGGTGATCGTGACGGTCGCCGTCAACCTGATGAGCGCCGCCGCGGTGAAGCTCGGCCTGACCGAGGAGGGCGACAAGTACAAGGACCTGGACGAGGCCCGCAAGCTGGTGACGGCCCTGGCCGGTCTGCTGGACGCGAGCACCACGGAGATCAGCTCCTTCCACGCGGCCCCCCTGCGCGACGGTCTGAAGTCGCTCCAGCTGGCGTTCCGCGAGGCGTCCCTCGTCCCGGACGAGCCGGGCCAGGGCCCCGGCGAGAAGTACACCGGCCCGGTCTACGGCTAGGTCACCCGCGTACGTACAGGGGCTCGCCCGGAGGCGTGGCACCGGCCGGCAGGACTGCCAGGTCGAGGCCGCGCACCAGGCGGGCCCTCAGTGTCTCGTCGGCGGCGAGGCGCCGGGCGACCGCGTGGACGCCCGCGTCGTGCGGTACGGCAGGTTCGAACACCAGGGCGAGCGTGCCGTCGCCCCGGCCCGGACCGAGATGGGCCCGCAGCACCGCGCGCACGTCGGCGACCGCCGCACGCACCGCGTCCACGACCGCCGGGTCGGCGAGCGGGTCCGTGGAGGTACGCCCCTCGGCGAGGGCGAGCAGCGCGGGACCGGTCAGCTCGAAGGGCACCGGCCCCGCCAGATCCAGTACGACCGTGTCGGCCTTCTCGTGCGCGGCGGCCTGCAGCGCCTGGTGCAGGGGTACGGCGACGGGGCGGGCCTCCGGGTCCCAGCGGGCCAGCGAGCCGGTGGAGGTGAAGGCCGGCAGGGCGGTCCTGGATCCGGCCTTGAGAGTCGGCACGGCCATGTCGCTGGTCTTCTCGCGGCGCAGGCCCTTCTCGTCCTCCTCGACCTCGCCGAGCACGGCCACCACCGGGACGAGCAGCCGAGCCCGCTTCAACGCCTCCAGGACGGGCCCCACGGCGGCGCGGTCCTCGGCCCAGGCCGCCAGTGCCGCGCTCAGCCGGGGATCGGCGGAGCCGTCGTCGTCGGAGAAGCCTGGGTCGGGAATGTTCTTGTTCGCCACGGTCACCGACCCTATAGGGGGCTTGCTGCTGCGCTTGTGCGGGCCCGGAAACCCGCCCGTGACCGCTTTCACGGGTTTCTCAGAGTTCGCTGACACAGCTCTAACGTCCGTCTAACGGCCCGCACAGTCGGCGGCCGGACGATCGCGGCATGGAGTCCTCCAGAGCCGCCAGACGCCGGGCCCGCAGAGTCCCGCGCCGGTCCCTGATGTACACCGCGCTCGCCTGCGTCGCCGTCGTCGGCGTCACGGCCGGGGGCACGGTCTACGTGAAGGCGCAGGCGCACTCCGCGGTGAGCGCCGTATCGTCGGCGGCGGCTCCGGTCTCGTCGTCCCCGGCGGCCACGACTCAGGAGGCGGCCGTGACGGAGCCGGTGGATCTCGACGCGCTGCTCGCCGACGCCATGAAGTCGGTGAGCGTGACGGGCCGCGCGAAGGTGTCGGCGGCGGTCCTCGACCTCGAGTCGGGCGACAGCGCGGTGCACGGCGACGGCGTCTTCGACACCGCGAGCATCGTGAAGGTCGACATCCTGGCGGCGCTGCTGCTCCGGCACCAGGAGGCGGGCACGAAGCTGAGCGAGCGGGAGAAGGCGTACGCCACCACGATGATCGAGAACAGCGACAACGCCTCGGCGTCCGCGCTGTGGGACATCATCGGGAAGGCCTCGGGGCTCGACGCCGCCAACGAGACGTTCGGGCTGACCGGCACCCAGGGCGGCGACGGAGCTCTGTGGGGGCTCACCCAGACCACGGCCGCCGACCAACTCACCCTGCTCCAGCAGGTGTTCGGGGACGACTCGGAGCTGAGCGAGGGCTCGCGGTCGTATCTCCAGGGGCTGATGGGGCGGATAGAGGCCGACCAGCACTGGGGTGTCTCGGCGGCGGCCGACGGCTCCGGCTGGGCGCTGAAGAACGGCTGGCTGCCACGCAGCACGACCGGGCTGTGGGACATCAACAGCATCGGACGGGTCACGGTGGACGGCCACGACTACCTGGTGGCCGTGCTGTCGAACGGCAACTCGACGCAGGCGAAGGGGATTTCACTGGTGGAGGCGGCGGCGAAGGCGGCCGTGTCGGTCTTCACCGGTGGGGCCGCGTCGGCGAACGCCACGGCCGCGGCTGTCGTCAGGTGACCGTCGTACGCCCTGCTCAGAAACCCTCGTAGGAGCGGCGGGCGCGGCGTCCGCGCCAGAGGAACACCGCGGCGACCAGCAGGACGCCGCCGAAGCCGCCCGCGAGCGGGGCCGCCCAACTGGCCGTGCCGTCCTGCGAGTCGGCGGTGTCGGGGCCGGAGCCGAAGTACTTGTCGCCGTAGGAGGCCGCCTGCAGGCCCTCCGGCTTGAGACGGTCCGCGGCCTTGAGCGCCGCCGCGGGGTCGATGAAGCCGAAGCCGCGGGAGTCGTCGCGGCCACCGGCGGGGGCGTTGCGGGCCGTGTCCTCCAGGAGCCGTTTGATCTGCGCGGGCGTCAGGTCCGGGTGCGCCGCCTTGACGAGGGCGGCGGCGCCGGAGACGAACGCGGAGGCGGCGCTGGTCCCCCACCCTTCGTAGTACTTGTGGTCGGGGTCGGCGATGACCACGTCGTCGCCGGGGGCGGCGACCGTGGCGTACCAGCGGCGGGTGGAGAAGGAGGCGCGGGTGCCGTACTTGTCGACGGCGGTCGCGACGATGACGCCCGGGTAGGCGGCCGGGTAGGAGATGTGGTCGCCCTTGTCGCCGCCGTTGCCGGCCGAGGCCACGACGACCACGCCCTTCTTCAGCGCGTACTGGACGGCGTCGTCCTCGCCGGCCTCGGGGTGCGCGGAGGCGGAGTCGTCGCCGAGGGAGAGGTTGATGACGTCGGCGCCGTGGTCGGCGGCCCAGCGGATGCCCTCGGCGAGTGCGTTGCCGCGGGTGTTGCGGGCCTTGGTGCGGGCGGGGTCGCCGTCCTCCAGGATCACGCGGACCGGGAGGATCCTGGACTCGGGGGCGATGCCCAGGACGCCGTCGCCGTTGCCGATGCCGTGGCCGTGACCGGCGATGATGCCGGCCATGGCGGTGCCGTGCCGGGCCCAGGTGCGGTCGCCCTCCGTGGCCCCGAAGCCGATCATGTCCTTGCCGGCGAGGACGTTGCCGACGAGGTCGGGGTTGTCGGCTTCGACGCCGGTGTCCAGCACGGCCACGGTGACGCCCGCGCCCTTGGTCGTCCGCCAGGCCTCCTGGGTGTGCATGGCGTCCAGGGCCCACTGCTTGGCGCGGATGCCGTCGGCGTGCGCGGCGGTGGGCGGGACCAGGGCGACGGAGGCGGCGAGGAGGACGCTCAGGAGGCCTGCCCGGCGGGGGATGACGCTCATGAGGACTGCTCCGGGGGCGAGGTGACGGTCTTGCGCAGGGCGCGTTCGACGCGGTCGGCCAGACCCTTGGCCTCGTTGCCGAGGCCGGCCTGGGCGGTGGGGGTCGTGTCGCCGGAGTCCATGGCCTTCTCGGCGGGCTCCGGGGAGTCGACCGCACGGCCGTCCGCCCAGCCGGAGACTGCGTAGGCGACGACGGGGGCGTCGGTGAGGACGGAGATCGTCCAGGAGGCCCGCTGCCGGGCCCCGAAGTCGGCGGCGAGGGTGTTCTTCGCCGCGTACGGCAGGGGCATCAGGTCGGTGCGGGCGTCCAGGTCCTCCTTGCTGAAGCGGGTGCTGAGGGCGCGCATCGCCGTGGCGTCGGCGTCGGTGAAGAGGAGGCCGACCGTGGTGACGTAACTCTGGGTGGCGTCCGTGTAGGTGGCGCGCAGCAGGCGTTCGCAGCCGACGGGGGCGAGGGCCTTGCGCAGCAGCGGGTCGAAGGCGTCCTTGCAGCCGCTGTCGGGGGCGACGGCGATCCGTGTCCACGTACGGTCGGCGCCGCCGGGTCCTGCGCCCTGGCCGTCCACGGTCGGCGGGAACAACTGGTCGACGGGAACGCTGTGCCACAGCTCTCCGGCCTTGGCGAAGCTGTCGCCGCCGCTGTCCTCCCCCGAGTCCCCGATCAGCCAACTCCCGGTCACGGCACCGCCGATGAGTCCGAGCCCGAGCACGACGCAGGCGGCCACCGCGACGATCCGCGCCGGAATCCGCAGCCCCCACGGTCGCGGCCGCGGCCGGTTCTCGTACCCCACCTCGGGCTCCCCGAGCGACACGACAGGCCGTCCGTTGCCGGGAGTTCCGGCATGCGGGGGCATGGGGGCGCTCCAGGACAGGGAGGGGTCGGGAGACAGGGAGGCCGTACTCCGGGAACCTCCGCCGGGCGCCGGGCGGGGCGGGGCTGCGGGGGCCGGGGGCCCGGAAGGGGAGCCGGCCGGGGCGCGAGGTGGGGCCGGCGGGTCTGCCGGTGCCGGGGGCGTGCGCAGGGCGCCGGAGGCCGACGCCTCGCGGGTCGGACGCGGCGGGAATCCGGGACGAGCGGGCCCACCCGGCTGCCGGCCTTCGGAAGCGGCACCGGGACGACCGGACCCGGGGCGGGTCTGGGGCACGGGCGGTACCGCGGACGTCCCCGCCGGGGAGGACGCGGGCGCACCGGGCTGCCGGCCCGTGGAGGCGGAACCGCCGATACGACCGGGCCCGGAACCGGGGCGGGGCTCAGGCACAGGCGGTACCGCGGGCGCACCTGGCTGCCGGCCCGTGGAGGCGGAACCGCCGATACGACCGGGGCCGGAACCGGGTGCGGGGGTGCCGCCGGAGGGCGAGCCGGTGCGCCCCGTACCGGACGGCGGTGCGGCCGGGACGGGACGTATCCGGAAGGTCGTCTCCGACGCGGTCTCGGCGGGGGCGCCGGTACGGCGTGGGGGGACCGAGGGTTCGGAACCGGGCCGGGGCGGTACGACACCGGGCGTGCCGGCGGTGCCCGGTCCGGGCCCGGCGGGGGGCGCCGCGTTCGTCGGGCGGGACTCGGCGCCCGGGGCGGTGTCAGGGAAGCGGGCCGAGGCCGGGGGCGGGGGCGGAACACTGCCGGGCAAGGGGGCTTCCGGGTTCGAGGAGCCGGGGCGCGAGGTGTCCCGAGGGGCGGACGCGTCATCCGTGGTCGGCGTCGGGCCGGAGCCCGCGTCGTTCGTCGCGCGTATCGGAGGCCGGCCTGCGGCGGACGGTCCGCCGAACTCCCGTCCCGTGTTCATGTCGCCGAACGCGCGGGACGCCGTGGCATCGGCGTCCTGTCGACCGGCGTCACCGCGCCCCTGTCGACCGGAGTCACCGAACACCCGCTCCCCCGCATCCCCACCGGACCCCTGCCAGTCGAACCCTCCGAACACCGGTCTGCCCGGCGCCCCGGTGGTCCGTCGGCCACGCTCGCCGAACGCCTGCCAGTCGGAGCCGTCGGTCACACGCCCACCCGGCTCACCGGATTCCGCGGAACCGGGCTCGCCCTCCCCGGCCGTCGGCGGCTGAGCCGGCCGTGGCGGTGTCGTCGGGCGTGGGGGGATCGAGGCGCGGCGTGCTTCCGTACTCATGCGCCCCCCGTTTCCTCATGTCCGGGCCGTTCGGTCGTGCGCGGGCCCTCGCCGGTGGTCGCCGGTGTGGAAGACGGCCGTCCGGGCACGCATACCCGCACGGGAGGGCCGGCATCCCGGCGCGGCGGCGACGGGGGGCGAACAGCCCTGCGTGCGTGCGCGTCACTCTACGGGTTGTTCCTGGGCGAACGGGAACCAGTCCGCGAGGCCGGGGGCATCTGCCCGGATCGTCCCCCTACCCTGCGGTAATCCTGTCTGGCAGTCTTCGTTCATGACTGCGCGCGCCGCCGACCGGGCCCGTTACGACCGGGCCACCGCTCTTCTCGACGCTCCTCTCGCGATCGTGGACCTGGACGCCTTCGATGCCAACGCGGACGATCTCGTCCGCCGTGCGGGGGGCAAGCCGATCCGCGTCGCCAGCAAGTCCGTGCGGTGCCGGGCACTGCTCGAACGTGTCCTGGCGAAGGACGGATTCGCCGGGATCATGTCCTTCACCCTCGCCGAGTCCCTGTGGCTGGCCCGGGGCGGATTCGACGACGTCCTGCTCGCCTACCCGTCCGCCGACCGTGCCGGATACGCCGAACTCGCCGCCGATCCCAAGCTGGCCGCCGCGGTGACGGTGATGGTCGACGACCCCGCGCAGCTCGCCTTCATCGACGAGGCCCGCGCCGGCGGCACCGAAGTCATCCGGGTCTGCCTGGAGTTGGACACCTCGCTGAAGCTTCTGGGCGGCAGGGTGCGGGTCGGTGCCCGGCGTTCGCCGCTGCACTCCCCCGCACAGGTCGCCGACATGGCTCGCGCGGTGGCCCGGCGTCCCGGGTTCAAGGTCGTGGGGATCATGGCCTACGAGGGGCACATCGCCGGTGTCGGGGACGCGGTGGCCGGACGGCCGTTGCGTTCCCGGGCCGTACGGCTGATGCAGGCCACGGCCCGCCGGGAACTCGTCGAGCGGCGGGCCGCGGTGGTGCGCGCGGTGCGGTCCGTCGTACCGGACCTGGAGTTCGTCAACGGCGGCGGCACCGGCAGTGTGCAGCACACCGCCGCGGAGGACGCCGTCACGGAGATCGGTGCCGGGTCGGGGCTGTACGTGCCGAGGCTGTTCGACAACTACACGTCCTTCAGCGGGCGTCCGGCCGCCCTCTTCGCGATGCCCGTCGTGCGCAGGCCCGGGGTGGGTGTCGTGACCGTCCTCGGCGGCGGCTACCCGGCCTCCGGCGCGCCGGGACCGGACCGGCTGCCGGTGCCGTATCTGCCGGAGGGGCTGAAGTACGACCCGCAGGAGGGGCCCGGCGAGGTGCAGACCCCGCTGCTCGGCGCGCCCGCCGACGATCTGCTGCTGGGCGACAAGGTGTGGTTCCGGCACGCCAAGGCCGGTGAGCTGTGCGAGCGGTTCGAGGTGCTGCACCTCATCGAGGGGGACGTGGTGACGGCGACCGTCCCGACGTACCGCGGGGAAGGTCACACCTTCCTGTAGGTCAGCGCTCGGGGCCGACCGGCCGGATTCCCTCGGTGATCCGGTCCATGTCGGCGAGCGGCGGTCCGTCCGGGCCGCCGTCGAAGGCGAAGCGGACGATGACGGCGGCCGGGGCCGGGGAGCCGCGGCCGGAGCCGGGGGTGAAGGCCAGTGACTGGACGTAACCACCGGGCCCGTCGGCCGACTTCACCTGCCAGCGCACCACGTATCCGGCGCATCCGGCGACCGAGACCCGCTCCGATCTGAGGACCCGGTGGCTCTCGATGCCGCCGTCGGGGTGCCGGCCGGGTTCCTGGCCGCCGTAGGAGGTGTCGGCGGCCTGCGGTATGTCCTTCTTCGCCAGGGATGCCGGGGACCTCCCGGAGTGCGGGGGCAGGGTGCGGGTGAAGACCCTGCCCCCGCCGGTGGTCATCACCATGTTGTCGCGGGTGACGTACTTCGACGGGGTCCAGCCGTCGGGCAACGGCAGGCTGATGCCGTCGAGTTCGTCGACCAGGCGGGGCGGGGCCGGGGAGCTCGCGGAAGCCGACGGAGTCGCGGCCGTCGGTGCCGTGTCCGCCACGACATCGTCCCCGTCGCCGCGGGCCAGGGCGTACGCCCCGGTGACGATCGCGGTGACGAGGACCGCTCCGGAGACCGTCAGGGCGACGGCCTTCGCGCGCCCCGAGGCCCCGTCGGCCGGTCGTGGCGGGCCGGGGGCCTCGGGGGCGCGTCGGTGGTCCGTCCAGGCCGTCCCGTCCCACCAGCGCTCCAGATGGGGGGCGCCGGGGTCCGGGTACCAGCCGGGCGGGAGCGTCCTGCTCATTGCGGCACTGTAGGGCGAGACCTACAGCGGTGTGACGTAGGCGCCCGAGATGCCGCCGTCCACGAGGAAGTCGCTGGCGTTGACGAAGGAGGAGTCGTCGCTGGCCAGGAAGGCGACGGCGGCGGCGATCTCGTCGGCCTCGGCGAACCGGCCGACCGGGATGTGGACCAGGCGGCGGGCGGCACGCTCGGGGTCCTTGGCGAACAGCTCCTGGAGGAGCGGGGTGTTGACCGGGCCCGGGCACAGGGCGTTGACGCGGATGCCTTCGCGGGCGAACTGCACGCCCAGTTCACGGGACATGGCGAGCACCCCTCCCTTGGAGGCGGTGTAGGAGATCTGCGAGGTGGCGGCGCCCATCCGGGCCACGAAGGACGCCGTGTTGATGATGGAGCCCCTGCCCTGCTGCCGCATGTAGGGGATCGCGGCCTTGCAGCACAGGTAGACGGAGGTCAGGTTGACCTCCTGGACGCGCTTCCACGCTTCCAGGCCGGTCTCCAGGATGGAGTCGTCGTCGGGCGGGGAGATGCCCGCGTTGTTGAAGGCGACGTCGACGCTGCCATAAGTGTCGTACGCCGTCTTGAACAGGGCCTCGACCTGTTCCGGGTCGGTGACGTCGACCTTGACGAAGAGGCCGCCGACCTCGTCGGCGGCCGCCTTGCCGCGGGTCTCGTCGACGTCGGCGCAGACGACGTTCGCGCCCTCGGAGGCGAGCCTGCGGGCGGTGGCGAGGCCGATGCCGCTGCCGGCTCCGGTGATGACGGCCGTGCGGCCGACGAGGCGACGGCACACGATCTGGTCGGTCGAAGAGGTCACTGGGCGGGGCCTTCCGTGCTGATGAAGACGTTCTTGGTTTCGGTGAAGGCGGATAGGGCGTCCGGGCCGAGTTCACGGCCGAGTCCGGACTGTTTGTAGCCGCCGAAGGGGGTCGAGTAGCGGACGCTGGAGTGGGAGTTGACGGACAGGTTGCCCGCCTTGACGGCCCGGGACAGGCGCAGGGCGCGGCCGATGTCGCGGGTCCACAGGGAGCCGGAGAGGCCGTACGGGCTGTCGTTGGCGAGGCGGATCGCGTCCGCCTCGTCGGTGAAGGGCAGCAGGACGGCGACGGGGCCGAAGATCTCCTCGCGGGCGGCCTCGGAGTCGGGCGCCTCGCCGGTCAGGACGGTCGGCGCGAACCAGAATCCGGGCCCGTCGGGCGCGCTGCCGCGCAGGCCGGGGGCGTCGGCGGGCACCAACGCCCTTACCCGGTCCAGCTGTTGGCGGGAGATCAGCGGGCCCATCTCGGTCTTCTCGTCGGCCGGGTCGCCCACGACGACGGCCTTCAGGGCGTCGGCGAGCAGTTCCCGGACCTCGTCGAGGACGGACTCCTGGACGAGGATGCGGGTGCGGGCGCAGCAGTCCTGGCCGGAGTTGTCGAGGAACGAGAAGGGGTCCACCGCGGCCTTGAGGTCGGCGTCCGCGAAGACGATGTTGGGGCTCTTGCCGCCGAGTTCGAGCGTCACCGGCTTGATCTGGCGGGCGCAGCGTTCCATGACGTCGCGGCCGGTGCGGCTGGACCCGGTGAACACGATCTTCGCGACGCCGGGGTGTTCGACGAGGGCGGTGCCCGCGACCGGGCCGTGGCCGGGCAGCACCTGGAAGAGGTCTTCCGGGAGCCCTGCCTCCAGGGCGAGTTCGGCGAGCCGCAGGGCGGTCAGCGGGGTCGTCTCGGCGGGCTTGAGGACGACGGCGTTGCCGGCGGCGAGCGCGGGGGCCGTACCCCAGGCCGCGATGGGCAGGGGGAAGTTCCAGGGTGCGATGACGCCGACCACGCCGAGCGGTTCGAGGATCGTGATGTCGAGGCCGCCGGCGACCGGGATCTGGCGGCCGTTCAGCCGCTCCACTCCCCCGGCCGCGTAGGCGAGGAGGTCACGGACGTTGCCGGCCTCCCAGCGGGCGTTGCCGAGGAGGTGGCCGGCCTCGCGGACCTCCAGCCGGGCCAGTTCCTCGACGTGCCCGTCGACGACGTCGGCGAACCGGCGCAGCAGCCGGGCCCGGTCGGCGGGGGCCGCCGCGGCCCACTGCACCTGGGCCCGGGCGGCTCTGGTGACGGCCGCGTCCACGTCGGCCGCGGTGGCGGCGGGGACGGTGGCGACGACCTCCTCGGTGGCCGGGTTGAGGACGGTCAGCTCATGCTCGTATGGCAGCGGGGACAACGGAGAACCTCTACAGACGTTCGAAGGAGCGGCGCAGCTCCCAGTCGGTGACCGCCGCGTCGAAGGCTTCGAGCTCGACACGGGCCATGTTGCGGTAGTGCGCGACGACCTCGTCGCCGAAGGCGGCCCGGGCGATCGGGCTGTTCTCCCAGAGTTCGGCGGCTTCGCGCAGGGTGGTCGGGACGTGGGCGTAGTCGGCGGTGTAGGCGTTGCCGGTACAGACCTCCGGCAGCTCCAGTTTCTGCTCGATGCCGTGCAGGCCGGCGGCGACCAGTCCGGCGACCGCGAGGTACGGGTTGACGTCACCGCCGGGCAGCCGGTTCTCGAAGCGCATCGACCGGCCGTGGCCGACGACCCGCAGCGCGCAGGTGCGGTTGTCGTGGCCCCAGGCGACGGCCGTGGGGGCGAAGGAGCCCGGCTGGAACCGCTTGTAGGAGTTGATGTTCGGGGCGTAGAGCAGCGAGAAGTCCCGCAGGGCCGCGAGCTGTCCGGCGAGGAAGTACCGCATCACGTCGGACATGCCGTCCGGGCCCGCCATCGCGTTGTTGCCGGCGGCGTCGGCGAGCGAGAGGTGGATGTGGCAGGAGTTGCCCTCGCGCTCGTTGTACTTGGCCATGAAGGTGAGGGAGACGCCCTCCTGCGAGGCGATCTCCTTGGCGCCGGTCTTGTAGACGGCGTGCTGGTCGCAGGTGACCAGGGCCTCGTCGTAGCGGAAGGCGATCTCGTGCTGCCCGGGGTTGCACTCGCCCTTGGCGGACTCGACGGTGAGCCCGGCGGCGGCCATCTCGTTGCGGATACGGCGGAGCAGGGGCTCGATGCGGCCGGTGCCGAGCACCGAGTAGTCGATGTTGTACTGGTTGGCCGGCGTCAGCCCCCGGTAGTTGGCGTCCCAGGCCTGCTCGTAGGTGTCCTTGAAGACGATGAACTCCAGCTCGGTGCCTACCTGGGCGGTGAAGCCGTGCTCGGCGAGCCGTTCCAGCTGGCGGCGCAGGATCTGGCGCGGGGCGGCGACCACGGGCGAGCCGTCGTTCCAGCCGAGGTCGGCCATCAGCATGGCCGTACCGGCGTTCCAGGGCACGCGGCGCAGGGTGCCGAGGTCGGGGTGCATGGCGAAGTCGCCGTAGCCGCGGTCCCAGGAGGACATCGCGTAGCCGTCGACGGTGTTCATCTCGGTGTCGACGGCGAGGAGGTAGTTGCAGCCCTCGGTGCCGTGGTGGAGTACCTCGTCGAGGAAGAAGCGGGCGGCGATCCGCTTGCCCTGGAGCCGGCCCTGCATGTCGGGAAAGGCCAGGACGACGGTGTCGATCTCTCCGCTCGCGACGAGGGCGTGCAGCTCCTCGACGCTGAGCGGGGGTGTGCGGTCTGCCACGGGAGAGCTCCTTCGGCTGCTGCGCGTTTTTCCGACCGGGCCGGGAGCCATAAGGTATTGCTCTGAACCATTGCTTGGGAAGGGGGCTCGGCCATATGTCGGTGGACGCTGACGGCGGCCCGGACGACCGGCTGGCGCCGGTACTGCGGCCGGTCAGGGCGGGCAACGGCTTCGAGGAGGCGCTGGAGCAGATCCTGCAGGTCGTGCGGCTGGGGCTGGTACCGGGGGGTGAGCGGCTGCCGGCCGAACGGGAGCTCGCGGAGCGGCTCGGGATCAGCCGGGTGACGCTGCGCGAGGTACTGAAGGTGCTTCAGGACCAGGGGCTCGTGGAGTCGCGGCGCGGCCGGTACGGGGGCACGTTCGTGCTGCCCCGTGCGCGGGACGCGGTCGGCGAGGACGAGCTGCGGCGCCGGATCGCCGAGGCGGACATCGAGGACGTGCTGCGCTTCCGGGAGGTGCTGGAGGTGGGTGCGGCGGGGCTGTGCGCGACGCACGGCCTCACGGCCGAGCAGACACAGCGGCTGCGGGAGGCACTGTCGGCCACCCAGGAGGCGCCGCTGGCCGACTACCGGCGCCTGGACACGCTGCTGCACCTGACCATCGCCGAACTGTGCGGATCACCGACCCTGACCGCGCAGTACGCGGCCGTGCGGGCCTCGGTGAACGACCTCCTCGACTGCATCCCGCTGCTGGTCCGCAACCTGGAGCACTCCCAGCGCCAGCACGCCGGACTGGTCGAGGCGGTCCTCGACGGGGACGCCGACGGGGCGCGGGAGATGATGCGGGAGCACTGCGCGGGGACGGCGGCTCTGTTGCGCGGGTTCCTGGCGTGACCTTGCCTCTCGCCGCCCCGAGGCGCAAAGGTATGGGCCTGCGCCATTGCAAGCCTGGGAGGGCCGAGTGACCGTACGACCGCTGATCGGCATCAGCACGTATCTGGAGGCCGGGGCGCGCTGGGGTGTCTGGGAGCTGGAGGCGGCGCTGCTGCCGGCGGGGTATCCGCGGCTGGTGCAGCGCGCGGGCGGCCTGGCCGCGATGCTCCCGCCGGACGCCCCGGAGCACGCGGCCGCGACGGTGGCCCGTCTCGACGGTCTGGTGATCGCGGGCGGCCCGGACGTGGAGCCGGTCCGCTACGGCGCCGCACCCGAGCCCCGCACCGGCCCGCCCGCCCGGGCCCGGGACGCCTGGGAACTGGCCCTGATCGACGCGGCGTTGGCGGCCCGCGTGCCGCTGCTGGGCATCTGCCGGGGCATGCAGCTCCTGAACGTCGCCCTCGGCGGCACGCTCGTCCAGCACATCGACGGCCACGCGGAGATGCCGGGCGTCTTCGGCCGGCACCCGGTCAAGCCCGTACCGGGCACGGTGTACGGCGACATCGCCCCGGAGGAGACCTCCGTTCCGACCTTCCACCACCAGGCGGTGGACCGCCTCGGGGCCGGCCTGCTCCCGTCGGCACACGCCGCGGACGGCACGGTGGAGGCCGTCGAACTCCCCGGCGAACACTGGGTCTTGGGGGTTCAGTGGCATCCGGAGATGGGCGAGGACCTGCGGGTGATGCGGGCCCTCGTCAAGGCTTCGGCTGACGCCTGAGGCCGTCGGCCCTTCCCGTCCTCCGGGGGCTCCGCCCCCGGGCCCCCGCTCCTCAAACGCCGGAGGGGCTATTTTCAGCCCGTCCGGCGTTTGAGGACGAGGCCCTTCGGGCCGACGGGGGTCTGGGGGCGCAGCCCCCAGGGACGGGGCGGCGATCACCCCCGTGTGAGCGACAGCAGGTCCCTCGCCGGGCCCACCGGACGGTGCCCCGTGGGCCACACCGCCCGCAGGTCCCGCGCCAGCGACACCCCCTCCACCGGCACCCGGACCAGTCGGCGCATCGCCAGTTCCTCCCCGAGCGCCAGTTCGCTCAGCACCGCGGGCCCCGCTCCGCTCACCGCCGCCGCCTTCACCGCCGTGGTGGAGGAGAGTTCGATGAGGGGGCGGGCGAGGCCCCCCAGAGCCGCGTCCAGCACCTGACGTGTGCCGGAGCCCTTCTCGCGCAGGATCAGCGGCGTCGTGGCCAGTTCGGCCGCTTCCACGGGGCGTCGGCGGCGGGCCCACGGATGCCCCGGTGCCGTGACCACGATGAGGTGGTCGTGCGCTATCACCACGGAGTCCAGGCCGGTCGGCACCGTGAGGCCCTCGACGAAGCCGAGGTCCGCCTCGTCGGCGAGCAGCCGTTCGGCCACCGTCGAGGAGTTGCCGGCCTGCAGGGACACCGCCGTGTCCGGACGACCCGCGCGCAGCGCCAGCAGCCACCCCGGCAGCAGGTACTCCGCGATGGTCATGCTCGCCGCCACCCGGAGCCGGGAGTCGCGGCGGACCCGCAGCGCCTGCGCCCCGGCGTCGAAGGCCGCCGCGGCCTCCACGATCCGCCGCGCCCAGTCCGTCACCAGCGCCCCGGCGTCGGTGAGCCGTGAGCCGCGGGGCGAGCGGTCGACCAGGGCCACCCCGAGCTGCCGTTCCATGGAGCGGATCCGGCTGCTTGCCGCGGGCTGGGTGATCCCCAGCTCCCGGGCGGCCCCGCCGAGGCTCCCCAGCCGCGCCACGGCGAGCAGCAGTTCCAGCGCCCCGAGATCGGGCACCCGATGGGACAGTCCGCCGCCCCCGGTCGTCCCGCGCTCCTCCGCACCGCTCATAAAGACAGCTTATGCCCTCATAGAGCCATACTCCCTGGTCCCGGCCCTCCCCCGGCGGGAGGGTGGAGTCATGGTCACCGCCGTCCGTCACCTCGGGCCGAACTGGTACGCCGCCGTCATGGGCACCGCGATCGTCGCCACCGCAGGCACCGCGCTCCCCGTGCACCTCCCCGGCCTGCGCACGATCTGCGCCGCCGTCTGGCTCCTGTCGCTCCTGCTGCTCGTCACCCTGCTGTGCGCCCGCGCCCTGCACTGGCGCCACCACGCCGACCAGGCCCGCGCCCATCTCCTCGACCCCGCGGTCGCGCCCTTCTACGGCTGCCTCGCGATGGCCCTGCTCGCCGTCGGCGGGGGTGCCCTCACCGTCGGCCGGTACTGGATCGGCATTCAGGCCGCGGTCGCTCTCGACGCCGTGCTGTTCACCGTCGGCACGGTCGCGGGACTCGCGGCCGCCGTCGTCGTGCCGTACCTCATGGCCGTAGGGCACAAGGCGGAGCCGCAGCACGCCACGCCCGTGTGGCTGCTGCCCCTGGTGGCGCCCATGGTGTCGGCCGCGCTGGGCCCGCTCCTGGTTCCGTATCTTCCGGCCGGTCAGGCCCGGGAGACCCTGCTCCTGGCCTGTTTCGCGATGTTCGGGCTCAGCCTGCTGGCGACCCTGGCCATGCTGCCGCTGGTGTTCGCGCGGATCGTCACCGGCGGACCGCTCCCCCTCGCCCTCACCCCGACCCTGTTTCTGGTTCTCGGCCCGCTCGGCCAGTCCACCACGGCCGTCGGCAAGTTCGCCGATGTGGCCCCCGGTGTCGTACCGGCCCCCTACAGCCAGGGCTTCGGGGTCCTCGCGGTCCTCTACGGCGTCCCCGTCATGGGGTTCGCGCTGCTGTGGCTGGCGCTCGCCGGCGCGCATGTGATCGCCGCCCGGCGGCGCGGGATGGGGTTCTCGATGACCTGGTGGGCGTTCACCTTCCCGGTCGGCACCTGTGTCACGGGGGCGGCGGCGCTGGCCCGGCACACGGGGCTCGTCGTGTACGACGGGCTCGCCGTCGCGCTGTACGGCGTCCTCGTCGCCGCCTGGCTCACGGCCGCCGTGCGCACCGCGCGCGGGGTCCTCAGCGGAGCGCTGCCCGCAGGGCCTCGCCCAGTGCTTTCGGCGCCGCTGCCAGTGAGGGTCCGTACCACGTCAGGTGCCGTCCGCTGACGAGTGCGCAGGGCAGACCGGGGAAGGCCTCGGGACCGTCGTCGGGCGTGAAGCGGTACGGCTCGTCGGGCAGGACGACCACGTCCGGTGCCGCCGCCCGCAGCTCTTCCAGCGGGACGCGCGGATAGCGGTCCGCGTGCGTCGCGTACACGTGGTCCACGCCCAGGCAGGACAGCACATCGCCCGCGAAGGTGTCCCGGCCCAGCACCATCCACGGCCGCCGCCAGATCGGCACGACCGCCGTGATCCGGCGCGAGGGGGCCGCGAACACCGACCAGGCCTCCTCGGCCTCGTCCAGCCAGCGCGGCCGTACGGCGCCACAGGCCGCCACGACCCTCGCCAGTTCCCGGAAGGCCTGCGGGACGTCCCGGACCTCGGTGACCAGGACCTCCAGGCCCGCCTCGCGCAGGGCCGCGAGATCCGGTTCCCGGTTCTCCTCCTCGTTGGCGATCACCAGGTCGGGGGCGAGGTCGACGATCCGGTCGAGCTTCGGGTTCTTGGTGCCGCCGATCCTGGTGACGTCGAGGTCCGCCGGCTCGGTGCACCAGTCGGTGGCGCCGACGAGGGCGCCCGGTGCCGAGCGGGCGATCGCCTCGGTCAGCGAGGGGACGAGCGAGACGACCCTCACTGCCGGGGCCGGTCCTGGACCGCCTCGATGTTCTCGGCCACGGCGACGACGACCACGCGGGTGTCCGGCACGGTCGCGCGCCAGCGGTGGCGCACTCCGCCGGTGAGATAGAGGGTGTCGCCGCGGCCCAGGCGGTAGGCGCGGCCCTCGGCCTCGACGTCCACCGCACCGTCGGCGACGTACATCAACTGGTCGTTGCGGTACTGGAATTCGCGTCCCGCGTCGTGGTCGCCGGTGAATTCCTGGGCGTGCATCTGGTGGTGACCGCGCACCAGGGAGCGCATCCGGGGTTCGCAGTCCGGCTCCGGGCCCTCCGCGTGCACGACGTCGACGCTGCACGCCGGGTCGGCGGCGGCGAGGAGTTCGACGGCCGTGGTGCGCAGGGCGTCGGCGACCTTCTCCAGGGAGCCGCGGCTGGGCCGGGCGCGTTCGTTCTCGATCTGGCTCAGGAAGGGGACCGAGAGGCCGCTGCGCTCGGCCACGACGGCGAGGGTGAGCTCCAGCGCGCGGCGCCTGCGGCGCACGGCGGCGCCCACCCGAAGGGGCTGTTCCTTGTGGTCGCCCATGGCTCCGGCTCCCTCCTGCGCTCGTCGGTCCCGAGACACGTCTCCTGATGAGTTGTCTGCACCCTACGCATGTTCGGCAAACCGTTTCACGCGGCCGTCACATCCATGTCACGCGGCGTGCGACCGTACCTCACACTTCACGCCAGACGAACGGCCCCCCGCAAACTGTCGGGGGGCCGGGTTTCGGTCACTCGCCCATCGCGGGACGTCCAAGTCCCCTAGTCGGCATCGGAGTTCGGGCGATGGCGTAGCTCTATGTGGTTGGCCGAATCCTTACCGTGGTTCCCGAGCGGTTATGACCCTGTCATCCGCCCGGCCATCTCCGGGTGCTCCTTGAGCCAGGCGGCGACCGCCTGCTCCTCGTGCCCCTGGCCGTACTTGTTGATCTCGCCCTCCAGGGTGCCCAGCTCGTCCTCGCTCATATGGAAGCCCTTGATCCACTTGGTGAGCTGCGGGTACTGCCCGGGGAACTTCTCGTTGGCGATGGTGCGGATCGTGTTGCCCTCGCCGAAGAGCTTCTTGTCGTCCTTCAGCTTGGTGAGGTCGTACTGGCTGTACGCCCAGTGCGGCGACCACAGGACGACCGCGACGGGCTGCTTCCTGGCGTAGGCGCGCTTGAGCTCGGCCAGCATCGCGGGCGTGGAGCCGTCGACGACGTCGTACTCCTTGTCGAGGCCGTAGCCCGGCAGCACCTTGCTCTTGAGGAGGCTCATCTCGCCGGTGCCCGGTTCGATCCCGATGATCTTCCCGTCGAAGAGGGACGCCTTGCCCTTGAGATCCTCGTAGGACTTCACGCCCTTGACGTACGACGGCACGGCGACCTCCAGCGAGGTCGGCCGGTACCAGGTGCCGAGGTCCTTCAGTCTGTCCTGGTTCTTGTCCCAGTAGTTCTTCTGCGCGTACGGCAGCCAGGCGTCGAAGTTGAGGTCCAGGTCACCGGAGGCGAGGCCGGTGTAGACCGGGCCGACGTCCATCTGCTTGAGGTTCAGCCGGTAGCCGCGGGCCTCCAGGACGTTCTTCCAGAGATACGTGACGGCGATGTCCTCGTCCCAGGGGAACCAGGCCACGTCGATCGGACGCTCCGTCTCCGCCGCCGCCTTCTGGACGGGCGCCAGCTTGTCGACCAGCCCGGGGTTCTGCTTGAGCCAGGTGCGGACAGCGTCCTGCTGCCTGCCCTGACCGGCCTTGTTGATCTCGGCCTCCAGGCCGGTGAGCTGCTTCTCGTCCAGCTTGAAGTCCTTCAGCCACCGCGCGACGACCGGGTCGTCGGCCGCGAGGTCCTTGCGGCCGACGGTGTGGATGCCGTCGCCCGAGCCCCAGGCGCCCTCGGGGTCCTTGAGCTTCTTGAGGTCGTAGTCGTTGTACGCCCAGTGCGGCGACCAGAGCGTGACGACGATCGGGTCCTTCTGCGCGTACGCACGCTTGAGCTCGGCCAGCATCGCCGGCGTGGAGCTGTCGACGACCTTGTACTCCTTGTCGAGGCCGTACGCCTTGAGGACCTTGCTCTTCAGCAGGGCCGTCTCCCCGGCACTGGACTCGATGCCGGTGATCTTCCCGCCGAACTCGGAGGCCCTGCCCTTGAGGTCGGCCAGGGAGTTGATGTCCTTCATGTACGACGGGACGCTCAGCTCAAGAGACGTCTTGTCGTACCAGGCGCCGAGGTCGTCGAGCTTGCTGCCGTACTTCTTCCAGTACTGCTCGTGGGTCGTGGGCAGCCAGGCGCCCGTCATGAAGTCGACGTTGCCGGCGGCGAGCGAGGTGTAGAGCGGGCCCGCGTCGAGCTGCTTGGCGTCCACCTGGTAGCCGCGCTGCTCCAGGATCTCCTTCCAGAGGAACGTGGAGGCGACGCCGTCGTCCCAGGGGACGTAGCCGATGCTGATCTTCTTGCCCTGGCCGACGTCCTTGCCGCCCGCGACGGCCGTGGCCTCGCCGGAGGCACCGCCGAAGATCCCCATGCCGCCCGCCACGAGGGCGAGCACCACGACGCCGATCACGGCGATCTGGGGGCGCGGACGGTAGGACCAGATCTTCAGCCCGCCCTGCGCGACGCGGGCCTTGGCGGCGGCTCGGCGGCCCAGCGGGGAGACCTGGGTACCGAGCGCGCCGGTCATGCGGTCGAGGTAGATCGCGAGGATCACGATGGCGACACCGGCCTCGGAGCCGAGACCGACGTTGAGCTGGCCGATGGCCTCGTTGACGTCGCCGCCGAGGCCGCCGGTGCCGACCATGCCGGCGATCGCGGCCATGGACAGGCCGAGCATGATGACCTGGTTGACGCCGGCCATCACGGTGGGCAGCGCGAGAGGCAGCTGGACGCGCAGAAGGGTGTCGCGGGGGCTGGTGCCGAACGCCTCGGCGGCCTCGACGAGTTCCTTGTCGACCTGGCGGATGCCGAGCTCGGTCATGCGGACGCCGGGGGCGAGCGCGAAGATCAGGGTGGCGACGATGCCCGCGGAGGCACCGGTGCCGAAGAACAGGATCGCCGGGATGAGGTAGATCATCGCGGGCAGCGTCTGCATGAAGTCCAGGACGGGGCGGACGATCCCGCTGACCCGGTCGGAGCGGGCCGCCCAGACGCCCACGGGGACGGCGATCACCAGCGCGATGATCGTGGCGACGAGGACCAGCGAGAGGGTCGTCATCGCGTCCTCCCACAGTTCGAGGGAGTCGATGAAGGCGAATCCCGCGAAGGTGAGGACCCCGGCGAGGGTGCCGCGCAGCCAGAAGGCGATCACGGCGAAGATGCCCGCGAGGAGCAGGGGATGGGGCGCCTGGAGGACGGCGTCGATACCGTCGTAGGTGCCTGTGAAGACGGTCTTGAGGAAGTCGAAGAGCCAGGACACGTGGTCGAGCAGCCAGTCGACGGTGTCGTTGACCCAGTCGCCGAGCGGGATCCTAGGCATGGGCCGCCTCCGTGTCGCCGATGAAACCGACCAGGCGCTGCTGCGGGACCACGCCGACGACTGTGCGGTGCTCGTCCAGGACGGCCACCGGGTGCGTCGACCGGGCGCTCATCGCGCAGAGCTCGGTGAACGGCGTGTCGGGCCTCGCGGTCTCGCAGTCGCTCGCGCAGCCGCAGTCGGCCTCGTCCCCGCGGACGTCGGTGTCCATGACGGCGGACGCGGTCAGGACGCGGGAGCGGTCGACGTCCTTGGTGAAGGAGGCGACGTAGTCGTCGGCGGGCCGCACCAGGATGTCCTCCGCGCTGCCGGTCTGCACGATCCGGCCGTCGCGCATGACGGCGATCCGGTCGCCGAGGCGCATGGCCTCGTTGAGGTCGTGGGTGATGAAGACGATGGTCTTCTTCAGGGTCTGCTGGAGCTGGAGGAGCTGGTCCTGCATGTCGCGGCGGATCAGCGGGTCGAGCGCGCTGAAGGACTCGTCCATGAGGAGCAGGTCGGCGTCGGTGGCCAGGGCGCGGGCCAGGCCCACGCGCTGCTGCATGCCGCCGGACAGCTCGTCGGGCCAGGACTTCTCCCAGCCGCCCAGGCCGCACATCTCCAGGGCCTCGGTGGCCCGCGCGATGCGCTCGGCCTTGGCGACGCCCTGCACGGCGAGGCCGTAGGCGGCGTTCTCCAGCACACTGCGATGCGGGAAGAGCGCGAAGTGCTGGAAGACCATGCTGATCTTCTTCGCACGTACGGCACGCAGTTCGCGGTCGGTGAGCGCGGTGAGGTCCTGGCCGTCGAAGCGGACATGGCCCGCGGTCGGCTCCAGGAGGCCGTTGAGCATGCGCAGGAGTGTGGACTTGCCGGAGCCGGACAGTCCCATGACGACGAAGATCTCGCCCGGGTCCACGGTGAACGAGGCGTCGATCACCGCGGCGGTGGTGCCCTCGGCGCGCAGCCCCTCCCGGTCGGCACCCTCCCGGAGCCGCTCGACGGCCTCCTGCGGCCGTCTTCCGAAGACCTTGAACAACTGCTCTGCCTCAAGCCGTGACGACACGGGCACCTCTCGCCTCTCGACCACTGGGGGGGGAGACGAAGGTCCGGAAACAGTTGAAAGTGCAACCTGCCTCGCTCCGAGGCGGCGCCTGCCCTGATGACTTTCGGCCAAACACATCGGTGGCCCAGTTCACAGGACGCTCACACCCGCCCGTCGAACTGCGCGCCGACGGCCTGTGTCGGTGGTGTACGGCATGATGCGAGACGTGACCGGACGACTGATGCTCCTCGACACCGCCTCGCTCTACTTCCGTGCCTACTTCGGCGTACCGGAGTCGGTGAAGGCGCCCGACGGCACGCCGGTGAACGCCGTGCGCGGGCTCCTCGAATTCATCGACCGGCTGGTCAAGGACCACCGTCCCGACGCCCTGGTGGCCTGCATGGACGCCGACTGGCGCCCCCAGTGGCGGGTAGACCTCATCCCCTCCTACAAGGCGCACCGTGTCGCCGAGGAACGCGAGACGGGCCCGGACGAGGAGGAGGTGCCGGACACCCTCTCGCCGCAGGTGCCGATCATCGAGGCCGTCCTGGACGCGCTCGGCATCGCGCGCGTGGGCGTGGCCGGATACGAGGCGGACGACGTGATCGGCACGTTCACCGGCCTGGCCAAGGGCCCGGTCGACATCGTCACGGGCGACCGCGACCTGTACCAGCTCGTGGACGACTCGCGCGGGGTGCGGGTGCTGTATCCGCTCAAGGGTGTCGGCACGCTCCAGCTGACCGACGAGGCATGGCTGCGCGAGAAGTATGGCGTCGACGGCCGCGGGTACGCGGATCTGGCGCTGCTGCGCGGCGACCCGAGCGACGGCCTGCCGGGCGTACCCGGCATCGGGGAGAAGACGGCGGCCAAGCTGCTCGCCGAGTTCGGCGACGTGGCCGGGATCATGGCCGCGGTCGACGACCCGAAGGCGAAGCTCACGCCGTCGCAGCGCAAGCGGCTGGACGAGTCGCGGCCATATGTCGCGGTTGCGCCGAAGGTGGTCAAGGTCGCCGACGACGTCCCGCTGCCGCAGGTGGACACCGCGTTGCCGCGCACGCCACGCGACCCCGCGGAACTGGAGAAGCTGGCAGCCCACTGGGGGTTGGGGGGATCATTGCAGCGGCTGATGGCGACGCTCAGCACGTAGATATTGCTTTCGCTTTCCACGAGTGGCATGCCATCGCCAGGGGGGCGGATGCTAACTTAGGTAAGCCTAAGCATTGATTCGGGAGGCCGCCATGGCAGAAGGACCAGGACGCAAGCCGCGGACACCGCGCTCCGCGCAGGTCGTCCGCACCGAACGCCTCACGCCGCACATGCAGCGCGTGGTGCTCGGCGGCGACGGACTCGCCGACTTCGCGGCGGACACCTGCACCGACCATTACGTCAAGCTCCTGTTCCCGCCCGACGGCGTCACCTACCCCGAGCCCTTCGACATCCAGCGGATCCGCGAGGAACTGCCGCGCGAGCAGTGGCCCGTGACCCGCACGTACACCGTGCGCCACTGGGACCCCGAGCACCGCGAGCTGTCCCTGGACTTCGTGATCCACGGCGACGAGGGCCTCGCCGGCCCCTGGGCGATGCGCGTCCGGCCCGGCGAGACCGTGCGCTTCATGGGCCCCGGCGGGGCCTACGCCCCCGACCTCGACGCCGACTGGCATCTGCTCGTCGGCGACGAGAGCGCGCTGCCGGCGATCGCCCGTGCCCTGGAGTCGCTGCCCGACGGCGCCCGGGCGCACGCCTTCGTCGAGGTCTCCGGGCCCGAGGAGGAGCAGAAGATCGACTCCGACGTGGACGTCGTCTGGCTGCACCGCGGCTCCCGGCCCGTGGGCGAGGCCCTGGTGGAAGCCGTCCGCGCCCTTGAGTTCCCGGCGGGCCGGCCGCACGCCTTCGTCCACGGCGAGGCGCACTTCGTGAAGCAACTGCGCCATCTCCTGCGGGTCGAGCGTGCGATCCCGCGCGAGGACCTGTCGATCTCCGGCTACTGGCGCCTGGGCCACAACGAGGACGGCTGGCAGGAGTCCAAGCGGGAGTGGAACGCGCGCATCGAGGCGGAGCAGGAGGGGGCGGCGCCGGCCGCCTGAGGCATCTGCGAAACCTGAGGCATCTGCGAAAAGGGGCGGCACCTTCGAAGGTGCCGCCCCTTCATCGCGTCCGGAGCCCGTCCTGCCCGGAAGCCTTCACCGCGTCCGAAGTCCGTCGTCCCCGGAAGCCGTCACCGCCTCCGGAGCCCGTCCTGCCCGGGAAGGGTCACACCGAACGCTGGTACGACCGGAACGTCCGGATCGACAGCCACACCGCCACCACGGCGAGTCCGAGCAGCGCTGCCCCGCGACCGAGCACCACACCCCAGTCCGGGTCGGCGGACAGGGCCGAACGGCCCGCCACCATCGCCCAGTTCAGCGGATTGAAGTCGGCGACGTGCCGCATCCAGGACGGCATCTGCGAGGGCGCCATGAAGGCGCTGGACAGGAAGGTCAGCGGCAGCAGCAGGAAGGTGTTGATCCCGATGATCGACTCCCGCTCCCGCACCAGCATGCCGAGCGCGTTGGACAGCGCCCCGAACACGGTGCCCAGCAGGACCGCGGCGAGCACCAGGACGGCGATCCCGGCGATGCCGCCCGGGTAGTCGGCCCCGCCCAGCAGCCCGAGCAGCACGATGACCACCGACTGGAAGGCGGTGACCAGGCCGTTGTTGACCACGTTGCCGTTCATCAGGGCGGCCCGGCTGACCGGAGTGGTCAGGAAGCGGTTGAGGGTGCCGCGCTGGATCTCGTCCAGGGTGCTCATCCCGGCCCACATGTTGGAGCCGAGCGCGCTCATCACGACCACACCCGGGACGAGGTAGTCGAGATAGGAGGTGGTGCCGAAGCCGCCGAGCTCGACGACCTTCCTGAAGAGACTGCCGAACAGGAACAGCCAGATCACCGGCTGGATCAGCGTGATGATCGCGTACGCGGGCTGCCGTACGAACACCATGAGTTGACGTTGCGTCATGTACCAGGTCTGGGAGACGGCGATGCTCATCGGGCACCCACCAGGTCGTCGGCGTCCGAGTAACGGCGGCCCGCGTAGCGCAGGTAGACGTCGTCGAGGGACGGACGGGCGACGGTCGCGCTGGCGACCTTGACCCCGGTCCGCTCCAGGGCGGCAAGGAGTGCGGGTACGGCGGCCGCCCCGTCGTCGGCGCGGACGCTGACGCGGTGTCCGTCGGCCAGCACCTCGTGCACGCCCGGTACCGCGCGCAGGGCGGTGGTCAGCAGCGTGCCGCCCGCGTCGCCGAGTGCCTCGCGCAACTCCAGGTGCACGGCGTCGCCGCGGAGTTCGCCCTTGAGCGCGTCCGGGGTGCCCTCGACGACGATCCGGCCCCGGTCCACGACGGCCACGCGCTCGGCGAGCCGGTCGGCCTCTTCGAGGTAGTGCGTGGTGAGCAGGATCGTCAGCCCCTCCTGTCCCGCGAGCCGGCCGATCTCGTCCCACATCGCGGAGCGGGCCTCGGGGTCGAGGCCGGTGGTCGGCTCGTCGAGGAACAGCACCTCGGGCCGGTGCACCAGGCCCAGGGCGACGTCGAGACGGCGTCGCATGCCGCCCGAGTAACCCTTGACCGGACGCCGGGCGGCGTCGGTGAGCGTGAAGCGTTCGAGGAGCTCGTCCACCCGGCGTTCGAGCGCGGCGCCCTTCAAGCCGTAGAGCCTGCCCTGGAGTCGGAGGTTCTCGCGGCCGGTGGCGACCGGGTCGGCGCCGGACCCCTGGGCGACCACGCCGATGGCCCGGCGGACCCGGTCCGGGTGGCGCAGCACGTCATGGCCCGCGACCGAGGCCGAACCCGAGTCGGGGCGGGCCAGGGTGGTGAGGATCTTGACGGTGGTGGACTTGCCGGCGCCGTTCGGGCCGAGCAGGCCGAAGACGCTGCCCTGCTCGACGACGAGGTCGATGCCGTTGAGGGCGGTGACCTCACCGCCGTAGGTCTTGATCAGTTGACGCGCCTCGATCGCGGGCGCACGGGTGTGCGTCACGGCGTTCATGCCGGCGTTCGAATCGACGCCCGTATCGGCGTTCGCCTCGGTGTTCGTCTCGGTATTCATCGCGGTGCTCTCCTGAGTGAGCGGATGAGTGGACGGATGACGACTGATCCGCGTGAGGAGCACCGGGCTATCCTGGGTGTGCCGCACCTCGATCGCCTGGATGTGCCTCAGGGCGGATTCAGTTCGGGGTTCGAGGCCCCGGCGGGCTGCTCCAACAGCCGTGCCGGGGCCTGTTCTTGTTCAGGTCACGACGTCCTGCCCGGATCCCGGCTCGTGGTACCCCTTCCACTCCTCGATCCCGGACAACGTGCCCTTTCTGAGCTCGTCGAGGAAGCCGCGGACCCACGCCGCCTCCGCCTCGACCATGTGGAGCTGGTACTCGTTCTCGACGAGGAAGAGCCGGGGCAGCGTCTCGTACAGCTTCTCCAGCGCGCCCCGGCCGCTCGCCACCTTGACCTCCAGCGCGTCCAGCCGCTCCTCGAGGAGCGGCACCACCTCATCGGGGTGCAGTACGCCGAGCAGCGAGAGCGCGGTCTCGAAGATCGGGAACTCCTTGGCCGGGAAGGCGACCAGGTCGGACATCCACTCGGTGGTCTCCTGACGCCCGGCCTCGGTGATGCCGTAGACGGTCCGCTCGGGCCGGTTGCCCTGCCGCTCCACGTCCGTGACCTCGACGAAGCCGTGTTTCTGGAGACTCTGGACGACCGTGTAGAGCGAGCCGTAATTGATCTTCGTGCTGGAGTCCTTGCCCTGACGGCGCAGGGTCTGGGCGATCTCGTAGGGGTGCATCGGCTTCTGCCACAGCGTCGCCAGCACGGCGAGCGCCAGAGGGTTGCGGAGCTTGCGTCGCTGCATACCGATTCACCTCGCATCCGAATATCCGTAGCCGAACATATCGCGATGCCGGAAGGGTCGTCAATAGACACGATGTATCGCGTTGAGAGGGGTCACGCAAGGGCGTGAGCACTTGGGTGCGCCCCGGACACGGTCGCGTCACGCAGCCGAAACAGCCTCTCCCTAATTTCTGTCACCCGACAGGAATTCCGCGCCCAAGGCAGGTGCCGCCGTGACGACGACCACCCCCTCCGACGTCCGCCCCGATCCCCCGCACTCCTCCGCCCCCTCCGACGACCGCTCCCTCGCCGAGTTCGGCTATCCCCAGGAACTGCACCGCAGCCTGGGCCGGTACGCGTCCTTCGCGGCGGGGTTCTCCTTCATCTCGGTCCTGACGACCGTCTTCCAGTTCTTCGCCTTCGGATACGCGTTCGGCGGCCCGGTCTTCTTCTGGGCCTGGCCGATCGTGCTGGCCGGCCAGTTGCTGGTGGCGGCGTGCTTCGCGGAACTCGCGGCGCGCTACCCCATCTCCGGCGCGATCTACCAGTGGTCGTCCCGCCTCTCCAACGCCACCTTCGGCTGGTTCGCCGGCTGGATCATGGTGATCGGCCAGATCGTGGTCGTCGGAGCGGCGGCGCTCGCCCTCCAGATGGTGCTGCCGGCGATCTGGCCGGGCTTCCAGCTGGTCGGCACCGACCCGGCGCCGACGTCGGCGGACGGCGCGGCGAACGCGGCGGTCCTCGGCGTGATCCTTCTGGTCCTCACGACCCTCGTGAACGTCGTCGACAACCGCGTGATGTCCCTGATCAACCGGGTCGGCGTCACCGCCGAGATCATCGGCGCGGTCCTCATCATCGTGCTGCTGCTCACCCACTCCGAGCGGACGCCCACGATCACCTTCCACAGCGCGGGCGCGGCTCAGACCGGCCTGCTGGGCGCCCTGCTCGTCGGCTCCTTCACGGCGGCGTACGTGATGATCGGCTTCGACAGCGCGGGCGAGATGAGCGAGGAGACCCGCGACCCGCGCCGCACCGCGCCCCGCACGATCCTCACGGCACTCGGCGCGGCGGGCCTCCTCGGCGGCCTGATCGTCCTGGCCGGCCTGCTGGCGGCCCCCAGCCTCACGGACGGCCACCTCGCGGTCGACGGCCTCAGCTACGTCCTCACGAGCAGCCTCGGCGACGGGGTCGGCAAGGTCCTGCTGGCCGACGTGGTGGTGGCGATCGCGGTGGCCACCCTGGCCATCCAGACGGCGGCCAGCCGCATGCTCTTCTCCATGGCCCGCGACGGCAGGCTCCCGTTCGCCGCCCGCCTCGCGCGCGTGAACCCCCGCACGGGCATGCCCACCGCGCCCGCCCTGGCCGTCGGCGTCCTCGCCGCCGCCCTGCTCCTGCTCAACTTCGCCTCCCCGGAGGCGTTCCTGGCCATCGGCACGACGTGCATCGTGATGCTGTACCTGGCCTACGCGATGGTCACCGGGCCACTGCTGATCCGGCGCATACGAGGCGAGTTCACCTCGGAGGGCACCGACGAGACAGGCGCCCGCCTCTTCTCCCTGGGCCGCTGGGGCATCCCGGTCAACGCCCTGGCCCTCCTCTACGGCCTCCTCATGACCGTCAACCTGGCCTGGCCCCGAGCAGAGGTGTACGACCCGGCGGGCGGGCACTGGTACTTCCAGTGGTTCACGGTGCTGTTCCTGGTGGTCACGGTCGGACTGGGAGCCCTGTACCGGCTCTGGAGCGCACGAGGAGGGCACTCCGCGCCGGAGGCGGCACTCCCTGTGCCTCCTCCGGCATCGGTTCCCCAGCCGTAGCAGGGGTACGGGTCCATCCTTCCCCCCGGGGCCGGACAGTAGGCAGGTGGCCGGACGGACCGCGAGAACGGCCGTGCGCGCCGCCCTGTCCGTGACCTACGGCCGGACGCTCTCAGCCACGTGCTCGCTCTTCAGTCCCTCCACTCGGACCTGGACCCGGTGAGGGGTCAAGGTCATACGGGGTTCGATGGTCGGCGTCTGAAGGTCACCGCGCGAGAGTCGCCAGTGGGTCACGATCGTGGACAGGGCCAGTGTCGCCAGAGTCATCGCATAGTTGTCGCCGAGGCACTTGCGGGCGCCTCCCCCGAACGGGATGAGTGTGCCGCGCTCGTGTTCCTGCTCCGGAAGCCATCGGTCGGGATCGAAGCTGTCGGGCCGCGGATTGAATCGTGCGTCGTGGTGGATGAGATACGGGCTGTAGACGAGGGTGGTCCCGGCCGGGATCACGGCGTCCGCAAGTGGGGCTTCGGTGCTGGTCGTCCGAGTGAAGATCCACCCGGGGGGATAGAGGCGCAGGGTCTCGGTGATGACCCTGCGTGCCAGGTCCAGCCGCGGGAGATCATCCCAGGTGGCGGTTCGGGCGCCGAGGACCTCGGTCGTCTCGGCGCGCAATCGCTCCTGGACCTCGGGGTGTTGGCACAGGAGATGGACGGCCCAGGTGAGAGCCACTGCGGTGGTGTCGATGCCGGCGACGAGCAGCGTCATGATCTGAGCGTGGATCTCTGCGTCGCCGAGGCCGTCTCCCGACTCGTCACGCGTCGCGAGAAGCATCGACAGGACATCACCGCGGGCCTCACCCTCCTGTCGGTACAGGCTGATGGTCTTGCTGACCGCGGCCCATGCCCGGTTGCGGGCCCGTTCGTAGCGCTTGTTCGACGGGAGCGGCAGGCGGCGCAGCACAGGCGGAAGGACAGCCTGCTGATAGATACCTCGGAAGATGTCCGGAAGGCAGGCGCTCACGGTGTCCACAGCGGGCGCCGCTGCTTCAGCCGTGAACAGCGTCCGAGCGATGGTGTCGCTCGCGAGGCCGTACATCTGCTCGCCCACTTCGATGGTCTGCCCGTCACTCCAGCCGGTGGCGAGCGTATCGATCCGGTCGGTCATGATGGCGGCGTACTCACGCAGGCATGTACGCGAGAACGCCGGCTGCAAGCTGCGTCGTTGCCGCCGGTGCGCACTGTGCGGGCAGGAGGCGATGCCGTCCCCGAGCGCGTTTCCGACCCGCTCTATGATGGGCCCGCCCTTGTCGTATATTCGGTCGTTCAGCAGGACCTGCTGAACGAGTTCGGGCCGGCAGACCACGACGGCCGTTTGCGGCCCGAGCCGTATCTGCACCAGATCGCCATGAGCGGGAAGGGTGTTCAGGAAACCCAGCGGGTCGCGCAGCAGCGGGAAGAGATGTCCGACGACCGGCAGTGCCCCGGGAGCGCGGGTGATGCCTCCATGGTTCTTGGCCATAGCGCGTTGTTCCCCTTCTCGTCGATCGAGGATGGTGTCGGGCTCGTGGACCGACCGGTCAACCACAACTCTGGCGGGGCACGTCGTCCAGGCTCGGGAGCAGCACCTGCAGATGGTCGTGCTGCTGATCCAGCTCGCCCGGCGTGGCGGGAATCGCATAGCGGGTGGTGTTGCGGTACCAGTGCAGGCATCCGTTCGTCCACTGCCGCATTCCGGCAGTGACCCTCAGGATGTCCTCACAGGTGCCGCGCGGTACGCCACGGCCCATCAGGAAGGGCATCAACTGCTCTTCGGCCGCCAGGAAGTCGGCCACTCGCTCCTGCACCTTGGCGACGGCCACGTCGACAGCTTCCTGGAAGGACATTCCGTCGGCGTGCTGCATGACGATGACAACGTTGTGGAAGTCGCCGCGCTGCTTGTCCAGGTGAATGGAATGCAAGTCGTTCTGCCACGCGACCACATCGCTCGCGGCTTCGACGATCTCCCTGAACAGGCTTGTCTCGTATATGTCTTGGGGTACCTCCACCCGCTGACTGAGTTCGACGAGATCGAATCCGAACTCCATGCCCACGGAAAGTCGCCTGGTATGGGTGAAACTGTCGATCCCGGGGGGAGTGCCACGGAACCGGTTCTCGGACTCCTCGGCAAATCCCTGGAAGAACAGGTCCAGGTGCCGGTTCAGCCGCCCGCGCAGCCCTGGCGAGAGCCTTTCGCGGGTGCGGATGGACAGATTCGTGAGCGCCTTGGTGAAAGGAGTTCGTTCTCGTGGAGGGGCGGGGTCCTTTCCGTTGGTGATGATGTCCATCAGGCGGCGGTGGACCGGTCCCCAGGCTTCCGGAGCGTCATAGACCTTCAATGTGTGCAGGTCGTCCAGGATGAAGGTGAAGAAAAGCCATTCCGCGCAGAGACAGAGATCGCGGAACGAGGCTTCCGGATAGGTCCAGGCGACGAAGTTTCCATAGCCTGCTTCCAGCCGCTCGCGGCCGCCTTCTGTCTCTGTCAGCCCGAGGCTCCACCCGAGTGAGTGGACGTACTCCTCGATCCTCCGGGCGTACGGGCTTACGGCCGGGGGGGTGGGCTCCGCATACGTCGGGATCATGGCGAGCACTGGGTCCTCCATGTCTGTCGCGCCGGAACTGAATGACGCGGGCCGGTGGTCGGGAGGTTGTCGGTTCTCGCGGGGAGAAACCGGGGAGCTGCTGGGCGAGCGGTGCCTCACGAGGCCGCGCGAGGACGTCTCCGTCTGCGCTGTGGGCGAGGCCGCTCACGGGCGGGCCCCGAACGGGCGGATACGGCGGTGACCGGGGTGGGCGACGGCACGGGTTCCCCTTCCGTGACGGCGCGAGCTGAACGCGCCGGCTCCAGTCGTACGCCCTTTAATCACATCGCAGTTCGGTCCCCACCGGAAGTGGGCGCCGTCGATCCGGTCGCGAAGGAGTCGATGCCCAACCGGACGGCCCCGGAACACCGACGTCCGTTCGGCGGGCCGGGTCAGGCGAGGGCCGGATCATCGGAGGGAAACGGCCGTGCCGAGCCACCGTGGCCATCGACCGGGTGCCTGCACAGGACACACGGCATCGGGTGAATCCGGTGGAGGTCGAGAGGGGAGGCTGACAGCTGAGCGGTGACCATGGCGACTCCCACGAGACAAGGCCATGGAGGCGCGGACGACTCCCAGTAGACGCAAGGCCCTCACGCAGGTACAAGTGATCGCGTGGGGGCGCATGGGAGCGCAGAGGTGATCACGCAATCGCATCGACGGGCCAGCTGGCCGCGTACACCACTGAACGCGCCGATGCGCCGGAGCCTGTAGCGCTGCGCCGGAGCACACAGGCGTTCAACACGGGCGCTCAACGGTGTGAGAGGTCCCGCCTCGCCCAGCGCTCCTCCCTCGCTGTCGGTCGGTTCCTCCTCTTACCCTTGATCGTGATGAGACGCCGGACACCGCCCCCGCCCTCTCCCCTGCCGCAGCGCGACGGGGTGGATCCGGTGCGCCTGAGGCTGCCTCCCGGGGAAGCCTGGGCGACCGTACGCGATCATCTCGTGGCACGGCTGGCCGCCGGAGCCGGAGTGATCGACGACATGCTCGACGTGGGGCGGATCGTGGACGTCGCAGGGCGTCCGGTGCCGCGGGACATGGCGTATGTCCCGGGGATGTTCGTGTGGTTCCACCGGGACCTTCCCGACGAGGAGCGGGTGCCCTTCCCGGTCGAGATCGTGTACCGGGACAAGCACGTGGTGGTGGCCGACAAGCCGCATTTCCTGGCCACCACACCGCGCGGCAGCCATGTTGCCGAGACCGCCCTGGCGCGACTGCGACGGGACCTGGATATCCCGGCCCTCGGCGCGGCGCACCGGCTGGACCGGCTGACGGCGGGGCTCGTGCTGTTCGTCGTACGCCCCGAGGAGCGCGGCGCGTACCAGTCGCTGTTCCGCGACAAGCAGGTCACGAAGGTGTACGAGGCCGTTGCCGGGTACGACCCCGCACTGGAGCTGCCGCGCACCGTACGCAGCCGCATCCTGAAGGAACGTGGGGTATTGGCCGCGCGCGAGGTCGAGGGCGAGCCCAACGCCGTCAGCCGGGTCGAGTTGCTGGAGCACCGAAGCGGGCGCGCCCGGTACCGGTTGACACCGCGTACCGGGCAGACGCATCAGCTGAGGGTGCACATGAGCGCTCTGGGAGTGCCGATCCTCGGTGATCCCCTGTATCCGGTGGTGGCCGACCCCGTGCCGGCCGGCGACTTCCGGCGCCCGCTCCAACTCCTCGCGCGGACACTCGAGTTCACCGATCCGATCACAGGGCACGAGCACCGGTTCGCGAGTCGGCGCGTGCTGCCTGCCTGGTCGTCGTACGACGAGTGGGCCGGATAGCCGGACTCCCCGGACGGCTCACTCGCCGCGCCACCAGCGCAGGAGGCGCCGGAACATGTTCGGCCGACCGACCGGTTCGGGCACCACCGCCGGCGTCTCGGCGGCAGGCTCCGGCTCGGTGGGCTGGGGAGCGGGAGACTCGGTCCGTACCGTGCCGACCTGCCAGTTGTCCGCACGCTGCAGCGGCACCGGGTTGATCGAGGGCAGCAGCGTGACGTCCTGCTGCGGCTTCGGCTCGAACTTCACCGGCAGTTCCACCAGATGCCGGTTCAGAATGAACGACCGCCAGCTCAGTTCGTCCTCGTAACCGGCGAGTTCGACGTCCGGGAGCCGGGTCAGCAGTGCGTCGACGCCGACATCGGCGATGGCACGGCCGATGTCCTGGCCCGGGCATTCGTGGGGGCCGCCGCCGAAGGCGAGGTGGGAGCGGTTGCCCTGCATGTGAGCCTTGGGGTCGGGGCGGACGCGTGGGTCGACGTTGCCAGGCGCGATACCGAAGAGAAGGGCGTCACCTGCGCGGATGCGCTGGCCGCCCAACTCCGTGTCCTGCTTGGCGATGTAGGGCAGGATCGTGCTGAACGGCGGCTCGTCCCACAGGGACTGCTCCACCGCCTCGGGCACCGTCATCTGGCCGCCGTTGAGCTGGGCGCGGAACCGTGGGTCGGTGAGCACCACCCGCAGTACGTTGGCCAGGAGGTTGGCGGTGGTCTCGTACGCGGCGATCAGGACGACGCGCAGGTGCTGGCTGATCTCCTCGTCGGTGAGCCGCGCCGGATGGTTGATCAGGTGGCTGGTGAAGTCTTCCTTGGGTTCGGCTCGGCGGCGGACGGTGAGCCGCGTCAGGGCGTCCATGATGTACGCGTTGCTGGCGATGGCTGTTTCGGTGCCCTTGAGCATGTCGCGGGCTGCCTGCACGATCCGTTCGCTGTACTCCTCGGGCATGCCCAGGATCTCGCACATCACCGCCATCGGCAGGTGCTCGGCGAACTGGCTGACCAGGTCGGCCCTGCCGTCCCCGCAGAACTTGTTGACGAGGTGCTGGGTCGCGCGGTTGGCGTAGCGCCGGATGCCCCGGTGGTCGATGGTCGACATGGCGCCGGTGACCGCGCCGCGCAGCCGCAGATGCTCATTGCCCTCGGCATGGCAGCAGATGGGTTGCCACGCGATGTGCGGCATGAGCGGATGATCGGGCTTGACGGTGCCGTCCTGCAGCGCGCTCCACTGCCGGGTGTCACGGCAGAACTGCGAGGGAGTGCGCACCAGGTGCATGTTCTCGCTGTGGCCGAGCACCACCCAGATCGGCACGTCGTCGTGAAGCAGCGCGGGGGCCACGGAGCCGTGCTCGGCGCGGAGCTTCTCGTACACGGCTCCGAGATCCTCCGCCTCGGGGCCGTACAGCCGGCGCAGCCCGCCGGGCCCGATGGCGTGCGCGGGGCAACCCGGGGGCGGGACGGCCGTGGGGTCGCCCATACCGGCCGGGAACAGGGATTCAGACGTCACGATGATCGCTCCGAAGCTGAAGTGGATCTGCTGTACAGGAAATGAGGCCGTGCGGGGAATGCCGGTGCGCGCCGGGTCCCGAGGAGGAGCAGGAGCGGCTGCACGGCTCCGCCGGTCCGCGCGCGGTTCACGCGGGGGTCTTCTCCGTCGTCAGGGAGTGCAGGAACCGCAGCAGCGTCATCAGGACGTCCCTGCTGGAGGCGCGGCGGCGGGCGTCGCACTCGACGATGGGGATGTCCGGGCTCAGGTCGAGCGCGGTGCGCAGCTCCTCGAAGTCGTAACGGGGGCCGTCCGGGAAGGAGTTGACGGCGACCACGAACGGCACCCCGCGCTCCTCCAGGCGCCCCATGACGTCGAAGCTGACCTCGAGGCGACGGGTGTCGACCAGCACGACCGCGCCGAGGGCGCCCTCGAACAGTCCGTTCCAGAGGAACCAGAAGCGTTCCTGGCCCGGGGTGCCGAAGAGGTAGAGCACCAGTTGTTCGGTGATGCTGATGCGACCGAAGTCCATCGCCACGGTGGTGGCTGTCTTGGACTCGGAACCGTAGTTGTCATCGACACCGACGCCGGCCTGCGTCATGGTCTCCTCGGTGGTCAGCGGTTTGATCTCGCTGACGGAACCGACCATGGTCGTCTTGCCGACGCCGAAGCCGCCCACGATGACGATCTTCACCGCGGCCTGCGCGGTCTGCGGGAGATGGTCCTCTGTTCGCGGACCGGGAATCGTGTCAGAGCCTTTGAAGTCCATGCATCACCGCTTCGAGGAGGGAA
The DNA here is from genome assembly GCF_055570355.1 of Streptomyces sp. NPDC031225. Lineage (NCBI taxonomy): Bacteria > Bacillati > Actinomycetota > Actinomycetes > Kitasatosporales > Streptomycetaceae > Streptomyces > Streptomyces sp. NPDC031225. Next base: position 370,196 of record NZ_JBVIHJ010000001.1, read on the forward strand.
CGGTCGGCCAGCGCCTGGCGGATGACCGGGGCGCGCGCCGTCACCAGTTCGGCCGTCAGCAGCTCGGTGAGCAGGACGGTCACCACGCTGAACGGCAGGCTGAGATAGGCGGACAGTTCGGCCACGGACAGGGGTGCCGTACAGAGCCTGAGCAGCGCCGCCTGCTCAGGCGTGGCGGAGGGCGGCGGATCGGCGTGCGCCACGATTAACGTGACCAGGTCGAGCTCCGAGCGCTCGGCCCCGTCGGGGCAGGTGATGACGTACAGGCGCTCGGGGTTCTTCTTCGGTCCCTCGGGGGGATCCTGGCCCTCCTGCGGGGGTTTCGGTGTCTGTTGCGGACTGGCCTTGGGGTGTCGCCGTCGGCGTTGCGGAGGAGTCATACGGTCTGCCCGTTGCGCCGGGGCGGGCTGGTGAGGTGCGCGCCGATACGGACGACCAGATCGCTCATGCGGGCGCTCATGTGGCCGGGTTCGGTGATGATGTCGGAGAGCACCGCGAGATAGGCGTTGGGGCCCGCGGCCATCAGGTAGAAGTAGCCCCCGTGGATCTCGATGAGGACCATCTTCATCTTGCCGTCGCTGCCCGGGATCTCCCCGGCGACGGCGCCCGCCAGGCTCTGCAGGCCCGCGCATGCGGCGGCCACACGGTCCGCGGTGTCCGGGTCACCGCCGTGCCGGGCGATGCGCAGGCCGTCGGCGGAGAGCACCACGATCATCTGGATGCCCGGTACGCCTTTGGCGAGGTCCTGGAGCATCCAGTCGAAGTTGCCTCGCTGCTGGATCACTTGAGGTTCCCCTCGTCTTCGGCCTCGGTACGGGCCGGTTCGTCGGTCGGCTGACTGGCTGTGGAAGCGGTGGGGCGCTTGAGGCCGTCCATGAACGCCTGGACCCACAGGCCGGGCGGGGTGTCGTCCGGCTTCGGCTCCGGCTCCTGTGCGGACCCGCGGCCGGCCGTCGACCAGATGCTCGGACGGCCTTCCCGCTCGGCCCGCTCGACCTCGGCCTGCTCGGCGTAGCGCTGGGAGAGCGGGGTCTTGACCCGGCTGCGGCGCTGGGGCAGCCCGTTCGCGGTCCACTCGGTGACCTCGGGGACGTCGTCCTCCATGGAGACCGGCGTCGTGAACTTGGGGCTGGTGGGGCGGCGCCGCTTGATGGTGCGCTTGGGGCCGGGCAGTGCGCCGAGTTCGGCCTTGGGCACGGCGGTGGCGCCGATGCCGTGGGCGAGTCCGACGCCGGGCTCGTCGGTGAGCATGTCGCTGGGCACGACGAGGATGGCGCGAACGCCGCCGTACGCGGAGGCGCGCAGGGAGACCTGCATGTCGTACGCCTGGCAGAGGCGGCCCACGACGGCGAGGCCGAGGCGCGGTGACTCTCCGAGGTCCTGGAGGTCCACACCGGCTTTGGCGCGCTCCAGCATGCCCTCGGCCCGCAGCCGGGCCTCCTCGCTGAGGCTGACTCCGGCGTCCTCGATCTCGATGCAGACGCCGGTCTGCACCTCGGTGGCGGTGACGTGCACCTTGCTCTGGGGCGGCGAGTAGCGGGTGGCGTTGTCGAGGAGTTCGGCCGCCGCGTGGATGACGGGCTCGACCGCGGTGCCCTTGACGTTGACCTTGGCGATCGAGGACAGGTCGATGCGCCGGTACTCCAGGATCCGGGACATGGCGCCGCGCAGCACGCTGTACAGCGCGACGGGCTCGGGCCACTGCCGGCCGGGACGCCCGCCGCCGAGCACCGAGATGGAGTCGGCGAGACGGCCGATCAGCGCGGTGCCGTGGTCGATCCGCAGGAGGTCGTCGAAGACCTCGGGGTTACGGCCGTGGTCCTCCTCCATCTCCCGGAGTTCGTTGGCCTGTTGGTGGACGATGGCCTGGACGCGGCGGGCGATGTTCACGAAGGAGCGCTGTGCGGCGTCCCGCATGACCTCCTCGGTGTCGACGATGTCGAGCACCGTCTTCAGCAACCGCTGCTGCGCCTCGGGCAGGTCGCTCCACGCCGGGTCGATGTCACCGAGCCGGCGAATCACCTCTCCGGGGGAATTCCCGCGGCGCATCCAGTGCAGTGCCGCGGGTGCGATCTCCTTGGCCAGACGGGTCATGTCCTGGTCCTGATGGGCGATCCGCTGTTCCAGATACGCCGTGTGACGGGCCTGTTCGACGCGGACGTTTCGCAGGGCGCGACCGCGCCGCACCGCCTCGGCCCCCACCGCGATCACCAGCAGCGTGGCGACGGCACCGCACAATCCGACGGCCGCCCTGGCCGGATCGGTCACCGCGGCGACGGCGGCCCCGGTCGCCGCAGCCATGACTATGGCAGGCAGCAACAGTACGCGCGCGTAGGGAAGTTCACGGCGTCCTGGGGGGGATTGAACACTCACCATGTGGGCCCTCTGAGACGTATCGACGGGGAGTCGCACATATAGGGAACAAGCGCACGAATACACATCAACTCGGTGCGCTGCGGGCGAGCTTAGTCCGACCGGATCAACGCCGTGTCATATTCGGCAAGGCCCTGAAACGGGCATTGCGACTGGAGTACTCTCGGTCCATTTACACGCTGAGCCATCAATCGCACACGCTGCGTCACGGCGAACGGGCGCACGAAACTCACTCACCGTGACGGGTGAAGGTCACCTTCCGGTGCGGTCCGTGGCGCAATCGCCGGGGCGTCCGAGGCGTAATCGCCGATGCAGTCCGCGGCGCAATCGCCGGTACGGTCTCGGCCCGGCCAGCCACCCCGACCCGGCTCGGGCTCCGGCCCGGTTGGCGACCAAGACTCCGCCCGGTTCACGCCCCGACTCCGTCCCGGTTCACGACCAAGACCTCCGGCCCGGTTCGCGACCAGACCTCCGGCCCGGCTCCCGGCCCCACCCCGGCCCACACACCGGCCCGACTCCCGGCCCAGACACCGACCCGGTTCACGGTCCGGCCCCCGACCCGCTCGCGACGCGAACCCCGGCTCAGGCCCCGGCGATACGCAGCGCCGCGTCCGCCGTCGCCTCCGCGAACACGGAGACGGTGCGGTCGGGGTCGGAGCGGTGGACGAGGATGACGCTCTCGATCAGGCCGAACAGCAGGTCGGTGCGGAGATCGAGCTCGCTCTTGGCGAGTGCGCCACCCGCGGCCGTGGCGGCGAGCAACTGCCGGTAGGCGTCCTTGAGTTCGGCACGCACGGCATGGAAGCCCGCGAACCGTTCCGCACGTACCTCGGGCAGCAGATAGAGGCCGCCGAGGTTGTGCGGCCCGTCGCACAGCACCTCGGCGTCCGCGCGGCACAGCTCCCACAGCCGGCTCTCCGCCGGGACCGTGTCGTCGGCGAGCAGCTCACGGGCGTATGCGAGCGAGGGCGTGACGGTGGACTCCAGGAGTTCGGCGAGGAGTTCCTCCTTGCCGGAGACGTAGTGGTACATGGAGGCCTGCCGCATGCCCGCGCGCTCGGCGACGGCCCGGGTGCTGGTGGCGGCGTATCCAAGGGTGGTGAACAACTCGGCCGCTGCGACGAGGAGTTCCTCACGAGGCGCCAGTCCGCTGTCCGGCCGCCGGGCAGCCCGGGGCCGGCCGACCCTCCGACCGGACTCCGCACCACGTGTCGTACCCATGCGTTCGATCCTCGCACATGGAGTGCACACGGGAGGCTCCGGAAGATCTACGCGCTCCCGAACAGCCACCACAGAGACACGCGGACACGCGGACATACGGACACGCAGACACCCCCACCTCCCCGCACCCCGCACCCCGCACCCCGCACCCAGAACGCCCACCAAGGCCCTGCACCCGCCACCACCCCCACCCCCGTGAGCCCCCGGTAACCGACCGGCAACACCCGGGCAACCCCTCCGACCCACCCGGCGCCTAATTTCTGTCAAGCGACAGAAATAACCCCGGAGCCGGAGGTCCGCCATGGCGACACAGACCACGTACGGAGCCCGCGACCACGCACGGGCCCAGGAGGGCACCCGTGCCGAGGCCATGTCCGTCGTCCCGGCCGGCGACTGGCCGGACCCGCCCTGTGAGGCGGGCCACCTGGTGTGGGCGGAGACCGTCGCGGGCGGCAACTACACCCACCGCGTCCTCGCCCGCGGCACCGAGCTCCGCCTCACCGACCTGCGCGGAGACGCCTGCGCCCACCTGCTCCTGTTCGCCGAGGGCCGCCCCTGGGAGCGTCTGAACGTCGCCGACACGGTCAAGGTCCAGTGGAACGCCTACCTCGGTGAGAACCAGCTGCTCCTGTCCGACCAGGGCCGCGTCCTCGCGAGCGTCGTCGCCGACACCTCGGGGCGCCACGACGCCCTGTGCGGCACCTCCACCCTCGTGCGCAACACCGAGCGCTACGGCGACGGCACTCCCCAGAGCCCCTCCCCCGCCGGCCGCGAGCTCTTCAAACTGGCGGCCGCGAAGAACGGCCTCGAACCCCGCGACCTCCCGCCGTCCCTCTCCTTCTTCCAGGGCGTGCGGATCGACGAGGACGGCTCCCTCGACTTCACCGGCTCGGCGGGGCCGGGCGCCAGCGTCACCCTGCGCGCCGAGCAGGACGTGACCGTACTGATCGCGAACGTCCCGCACCCGGCGGACCCCCGCCCCGCATACGTCAGCACCCCGCTTGAGGTGCTCGCCTGGCGCGCTGGACCCACCCACGCCGGCGACCCCCTCTGGGAGGCAGGACCCGAGGGCCGCCGCGCCTTCCTCAACACCGCCGACTTCCTCGCCTCGAAGGGACACGCATGAAGCTCGAAGGGACGCACACGAAGACGGTGGTTCCGGCCCGCGCCGCCTGGTCCGCCGTCCTCCGCGAGGGCGAGACGCTCACCATCACCGACCTGCACGGCAACCAGGCCGTCGACTTCCTGGTCTACGACGCCCACGACACGTCGGTCCGCTACAGCGCCCCCGACACCATCCACGCGCAGGGCGGCATCTTCCTCACCACGGGCAGCGTGCTGATGTCCAACGAGCACACCCCGCTGATGACGGTCACCGCCGACGACGTGGGCCGCCACGACACGGTCGGCGGCGCCTGCTCCAAGGAGTCGAACACCCTGCGCTACGGCCATCACACCTTCTCGCAGCACGCCTGTGTGGACAACTTCCTCGCCGAGGGCGCGAAGCACGGCCTCGGCAAGCGCGACCTCGTCTCCAACATCAACTGGTACATGAACGTCCCGGTCGAGAAGGACGGCACCCTCGGCATCGTCGACGGCCTGTCCGCCCCGGGTCTCTCCCTGGTCCTGCGCGCCGAGCGGGACGTCCTCGTCCTGGTCTCCAACTGCCCCCAGATCAACAACCCCTGCAACGGCTTCGACCCGACTGCCGTGGAGATGACCATCGGAGCCGCGGAGACGACGATCGGGGCCGTGGCATGACCTTCGACACCCTGCTGGTCGCCAACCGGGGCGAGATAGCGGTCCGGATCATCCGCACAGCCCGTGAACTCGGTCTGCGCACGGTCGCGGTGTACTCCGACGCCGACCGGGCCGCCCCGCACGTCCGCCTCGCCGACACGGCCGTACGTCTCGGCCCGGCGCCCGCGAAGGAGTCGTACCTCGACACCGACCTGGTCCTGAAGGCGGCCAAGGACACGGGCGCGGGCGCCATCCACCCCGGCTACGGCTTCCTGTCCGAGGACGCGGCCTTCGCCCGTCGCTGCGAGGACGCCGGGATCGTGTTCGTCGGCCCCACCCCCGACCAGCTGGAGCTCTTCGGCGCGAAGCACACGGCACGGGCCGCGGCTCAGGCGGCCGGGGTGCCCCTCGCGCCGGGGACGGGACTGCTGCCCTCGCTCGATGCGGCCCTCGAAGCGGCGGCGGACGTCGGCTATCCGGTCATGCTCAAGGCCACCGGCGGTGGCGGCGGCATCGGAATGTCGGCCTGCCGCTCCGCCGACGAACTGACCGACGCCTGGGACCGGGTGCAGCGCGTCGCCGCCGCCTCCTTCTCCACCGCGGGCGTCTTCCTGGAACGGCTCGTCGAGCACGCCCGCCATGTCGAGGTGCAGGTCTTCGGCGACGGCGAGGGCCGTGTCGTCACCTTCGGCGACCGCGACTGCTCCCTGCAGCGCCGCAACCAGAAGGTCCTGGAGGAGGCACCCGCACCGGGCCTGCCCGCCCGCATACGCGCACAACTCGCCGACAGTGCACGTGACTTGTGCGCCTCGGTCGGCTACCGATCCGCCGGGACCGTCGAGTTCGTGTACGACGACGCCCGCGAGGAGGCCTACTTCCTGGAGGTCAACACCCGCCTCCAGGTGGAGCACCCGGTCACCGAGGAGATCTACGGCGTCGACCTGGTCGCCTGGATGCTCCGCCTGGCCCGGGGCGAGCGGGAGGTCGTGCGCGAGCCCGGCGCCCCGCGCGGCCACGCCGTCGAGGCCCGCCTCTACGCCGAGGACCCCACCCGTGAACACCGGCCCAGCGCGGGCCTGTTGACCCGGGTCGAGTTCCCCACCGGGGTGCGGGTCGACGGCTGGGTGGAGACCGGTACCGAGGTGACGACGTCGTACGACCCGATGCTCGCCAAGGTCATCGCGTACGGCCCCGACCGCGCCCACGCGCTCCAGCGGCTGGACGAGGCCCTGGCCCGCACGCGCGTCGACGGCATCGAGACCAACCTGGGCCTGGTGCGGGCGGCGCTCACGCACTCCGACTTCACGACGGCCACCCACTCCACGGCGACGCTCGACGAGGTGACCGACCCGACCCCCCGTATCGAGGTGGTGGCCGCCGGCACCCTCACCACCGTGCAGGACTGGCCCGGCCGCACCGGCTACTGGCAGGTCGGCGTGCCCCCGTGCGGGCCGATGGACGACCGTTCCTTCCGGCTCGGCAACGCGGCGCTGGCCAACCCCGAGGGCGCCCCCGGCCTCGAATGCACCCTGCAGGGACCGTCGTTGAGGTTCTCCCACCCCACGACGGTCTGTGTCACGGGCGCCCCGGCCGCGGTCACCGTGGACGGCACTCCGGTCGCGCAGTGGGAGCCGGTGACCGTGCCCGCAGGCGGTGTCCTGGAGGTCGGCGCACCCGCCGAGCACGGCCTGCGGACCTACGTCCTCTTCGCGGACGGCCTCGACGTCCCGGCCTTCCTCGGCAGCGCGAGCACCTTCACGCTGGGCCGCTTCGGTGGACACGGCGGACGGGCGCTGCGCACCGGGGACGTGCTGCACGGAGGCCGCCGGGCCGAGGGGACGGCCGTGGCGGACCGCCCCTCCGGCACCCGCCCCTCCTTCACCTCCACCTGGCACATCGGCGCCGTCGAAGGCCCGCACGCCGCACCGGAGTTCTTCACCGAGGACGACATCCGCGACTTCTACGCCGCCGACTGGAAGGTCCACTTCAACTCGGCCCGTACCGGCGTCCGCCTGGTCGGCCCGAAGCCCCGCTGGGCGCGCACCGACGGCGGCGAGGCCGGCCTGCACCCGTCCAACATCCACGACACGCCCTATTCGGTCGGCGCCGTCGACTACACGGGCGACATGCCTGTGCTGCTCGGACCGGACGGCCCTTCGCTGGGCGGCTTCGTGTGCCCGGCGACCGTGATCAGTACCGAACGCTGGAAACTGGGCCAACTGCGCCCGGGTGACACCGTGCGCTTCGTGCCGGTGGACACCTCGGGCGAGCCCCGCCCGGCCATCGTGGACGGCGGCATCCTCGCCCGCGACGGGGACGTGACGTACCGGCGCAGCGGCGACGACAACCTGCTGGTCGAATTCGGGTCCATGCAGCTCGACCTGGCGCTGCGCATGCGCGTCCACGCGCTGATGGAGGCGGTGGCCGAGCAGGGCCCGGACGGCATCACCGACCTCACCCCCGGCATCCGCTCCCTCCAGATCCAGACGGACCCCGGCCGCCTTGCGCAACACGAACTCCTCGCCGTCGTAAGGGAGATCACCTCCTCGCTCCCCCCGTCCGACGAACTGGTCGTGCCCTCCCGCACGGTCCACCTCCCCCTCTCCTGGGACGACCCGGCCACCCGCGAGGCGATCGCCCGCTACATGGCGGGCGTCCGCGACGACGCGCCCTGGTGCCCGTGGAACATCGAGTTCATCCGCCGGGTCAACGGCCTGGATTCCGTGGACGACGTCTACCGCACGGTGTTCGACGCCGAGTACCTCGTGCTCGGCCTGGGCGATGTGTACCTGGGCGCCCCGGTCGCCACCCCGCTGGACCCGCGGCACCGCCTGGTGACCACCAAGTACAACCCGGCCCGCACCTGGACGGCCGAGAACTCCGTCGGCATCGGCGGGGCCTACCTCTGCGTCTACGGCATGGAGGGCCCCGGCGGCTACCAGTTCGTCGGCCGTACGACCCAGGTGTGGTCGGGCTGGCAGCAGCGCGGCGCGTTCGAGCCGGGCTCGCCCTGGCTGCTGCGCTTCTTCGACCGCATCAAGTGGTATCCGGTGGACGCGGACGAACTGCTGCAGTTGCGCGCCGACATCACCTCCGGCCGTTTCGTGCCCCGCATCGAGGAGGGCACCTTCTCGCTCGCCGAGTACGAGGGCTTCCTCGCCGAACACGCCGAGTCCATCGCGGAGTTCAGGGTGCGCCAGCAGGCCGCCTTCTCCCAGGAGCGGGACGCGTGGGAGGCGGCGGGAGAGTTCGCCCGCGCCGACGCGGTGTCCGCGCCGTCCGCCACCCCGGCCGAGGTGGCCGTCCCGCCGGGCGGTCGCCTGATCGAGGCCGAATTCGCCGCCTCCGTATGGCAGTTGAACGTCGAGCCGGGCGACGAGGTGACGGCCGGCCAGCCGCTCCTCGCCCTGGAGGCGATGAAGATGGAGTCCAGGGTGCACGCGCCGACGGCCGGCGTGGTCGCGGAGATCCTGGCCAGGCCCGGCGATCAGGTGGAGGCGGGGACGGCACTGCTCGTCCTGGCCCCGCCCGCACAGTGAAAGAGGAACAGGACATGTCCACCACCGTCACCCGGGTCCGCGCCGCCTACGATCGCGTCGAGGCCGTGGACCGCCCCGAGATCTGGATCGACCTGCGCCCGCGGGAAGAGGTCGAGCGGGAGGCCCGGGCGATCGACGAGCGACTCGAAAAGGGAGAGCAGCTCCCCCTTGCCGGGCGCCTGTTCGCCGCCAAGGGCAACATCGACGTGGCCGGCCTGCCCACCACGGCGGGCTGTCCGTCGTACGCCTATCACCCCGAGGCCGATGCCCCGGTCGTCGCCCGTCTGCGCGCGGCCGGCGCGATCGTGCTCGGCACCACGAACCTGGACCAGTTCGCGACGGGCCTGGTCGGCACCCGCTCCCCGCACGGCGCGGTCCGCAACGCCCACGACCCCGAGCGGGTGAGCGGCGGTTCCAGCTCCGGCTCGGCGGTCGCCGTGGCCCTGGGCATCGTCGACTTCGCCCTCGGCACCGACACGGCGGGCTCGGGCCGGGTCCCGGCCGCCTTCAACGGCATCGTCGGCCTCAAGCCCACCCGCGGCCTGGTCCCCACGGCCGGAGTCGTCCCGGCCTGCGCCTCGATCGACTGCGTGACGGTCTTCGCCCGCACCCTCCCGGAGGCCGAACAGGCGCTGTCCCACATGACGACGGGCACGGCCCCGGCCCTTCCCGGCCGCCGCCCCGGCCCCTGGCGGATCGCGATCGCCCCGCGCGAGCAGCTGGGCGAACTGGACGAGGGCTGGGCGGACGCGTACGACCGAGCGGTGGCGCACCTGACGGCAGCCGGCGCCTCGCTGCGCGAACTCGACCTCACGCCCTTCACCGAGGCGGCGGCGATGCTCTACGAGGGCGCGTTCGTGGCCGAGCGCTACACAGCCGTGGGGGCCTTTGTCGACAAGGCGACAGCTGAAGGGGACCAGAACCTGGACCCCACGGTCGCCGCCATCATCACCCGGGCCCGTGACCTCCCGGCCCACCAGCTCTACGCCGACCTGGACCGCCTGGCCGCCCTGCGCACCCGTGCCCTGACCGAGCTGGCCGACGCGGACGCCCTTCTGCTCCCCACGGCCCCCGGCCACCCCACCCTCGCCGACGTCGCCGCCGACCCCCTGGGCGCCAACGCCCGCCTGGGCCGCTTCACCAACTCCACGAACCTCTTCGACCTGGCCGCGGTCGCGGTCCCGGCCGGCGAGGTGAACGGCCTCCCCTTCGGCGTGATGCTGATCGGCCCGGCACACAGCGATGAACGGCTGGCGAGGATCGCGGGCCTGCTCCAGCCGGAGACCCGGCTGGCGGTGGTGGGCGCCCACCTCACGGGCCAGCCCCTGAACCCCCAACTCCTGGCCCTGGGCGCCCGCCTGGACCGTACGACGACCACGGCCCCGGTCTACCGCCTGCACGCCCTGCGGACCGACCCGCCGAAGCCGGGCCTGGTCCACGTCGGCGAGGGCGGCGCGGAGATCGAGGCGGAGGTGTGGCGCCTGCCGGCGCAGGGCCTGGGCCGTCTCCTGACGGCGCTTCCCCGTCCGATGACCCTGGGCAGCGTGGAACTGGCAGACGGCACCAGGGTCCCTGGCTTCTTGTGCGAACCAAGCGCACTCGATGAAGCCGAGGACATCACGTCACACGGAGGCTGGCGCCCTTATCTGCACGCCGAGTAGTGCAACCCACCCAGGGGCGCGGGGCTGCATCGATATGCGGCTCCGCCGCGTGGGCGCGACCTGCCACGACGAACCCGCCCCCGCCTCCACACCCGTCACCCCACCGACGAGTAGGCCACAACCCCCCGCAGCAACAGATCAACGGCCTTCCGCGCGTTCTTCGCGACGGACGAAGACCCGTCACCCCCCGACACGGGAGCCGCCGCCGAGATCTGCCCCAGGACGTCGATCACCTGCTTGCACCACCGTACGAAGTCCCCGGCAGGCATCTCCGCCTCCCGCAGCACCTCGTCGAGCCCCTTGCCGTTGGCCCACATGTACGCGGCCCAGGCGAACCCCAGATCCGGCTCCCGCTGTCCGACTCCCTCGGTCTGGCTGATCCGGAAGTCCTCCTCCAGGGCGTCCAGCCGGCCCCAGATCCGCACCATCTCACCGAGCGAGGCCTTCGCCTTGCCGGACGGCACCTTGGGCGCCATGGCGTCGTCGCCCACCCGGGCCTCGTACACCAACGCCGACACGCACGCGGCCAGTTCGGCGGGGGAAAGCCCCTCCCAGACGCCCTCCCGCAGGCATTCGCTGGCCAGCAGATCGAGCTCGCCGTACAGCCGGGCCAGCCGCTTACCGTGCTCGGTGACCTCGTCGCCGCGCAGATAGTCCAGCTCGGTCAGCAGCGCGACGATCCGGTCGAAGGTGCGGGCGATGGTGTTCGTCCGGCCCTCGATACGCCGCTCCAGCTGCGAGGTGTCCCGCATCAGCCGGTGATACCGCTCGGCCCAACGGGCGTGGTCCTCCCGGTCGTTGCACCCATGGCAGGGGTGGGCACGGATCGCCGTCCGCAGCCGGGCGATCTCCCGGTCGTCGGCCGCCTGGGCCCGCTTCTTACGGGCCCGCTCCGGAGGAATGTGCCCCGCCTTGGTACGCAGAGCGGAGGCCAGGTCCCGACGGGACTGCGGTGAGCGCGGGTTGAAGGACTTCGGGATCCGCATCCGCTCCAACGCCTCGACCGGCACCGGGAAGTCCATCGAGGCGAGCCGCTTGACCTGCCGCTCGGCGGTCAGCACCAGGGGCCTGGGGCCGTCGTGCTGCTCGAAGCCCCGGTGGCCGTTGGACCGCCCCGCGGGCAGCCCCGGGTCCAGCACCAGTGCGAGACCAGCGTACTTGCCCGTCGGCACATGGATGACGTCACCCGGCTTGAGCTTCTCCAGCGCGACGGCCGCCTCGGCCCGCCGCTCCGACACTCCCTGCCGGGCCAGTTCCGTCTCACGGTCCTTGAGCTCGCGCCGCAGCCGCGCGTAGTCCTCGAAGTCGCCGAGGTGGCAGGTCATGGACTCCTTGTAGCCGTCCAGTCCCTCCTCGTTGCGCTGCACCTGCCGCGAGATACCGACGACCGACTTGTCGGCCTGGAACTGTGCGAAGGACGTCTCCAGCAGTTCGCGCGAGCGGTGCCGGCCGAACTGCTCGACCAGGTTGACCGCCATGTTGTACGACGGCTTGAAGCTGGAGCGCAGCGGGTACGTGCGCGTGCCGGCCAGCCCCGCGAGGTGCTCGGGGCTGCTTCCGCGCTGCCAGAGCACGACGGCGTGCCCTTCGATGTCGATGCCCCGTCGGCCCGCGCGCCCCGTCAGCTGCGTGTACTCGCCGGGGGTGATGTCGGCGTGCTGTTCGCCGTTCCACTTGACGAGCTTCTCCAGCACCACCGAGCGGGCGGGCATGTTGATGCCCAGCGCGAGGGTCTCGGTCGCGAACACGGCCTTCACCAGGCCGCGCACGAACAGTTCCTCGACGACCTCCTTGAAGGTCGGCAGCATGCCCGCGTGGTGCGCCGCGATGCCGCGCTCCAGGCCCTCCAGCCACTCGTAGTACCCGAGTACGTGGAGGTCCTCGGTCGGGATCGACGAGGTGCGCTGTTCGACGAGTTCGCGCACCTTGCCGCGGGCCTCGTCGTCGTTCAGCCGCAGTCCCGCGTGCAGGCACTGCTGGACGGCCGCCTCGCAGGCGGCGCGGCTGAAGATGAACGTGATGGCGGGCAGCAGCCCTTCGGCGTCCAGCCGCTCGATGACCTCGGGCCGGCTCGGCGTCCACACTTTCGACCGCTGCCGCCGCTCACGCTCACGGTCGGCCTCGCGCATCGCCCGGCCGCGTCTGCGGTCCTGGAACGACGGCCGCTGCGCCTCCATCCGGGCCAGCCGCGCGAGGTCGGGGTTGACGGCCTTCTTGTTGCCCTCGCCCTCCTCGAACAGGTCGTACATCCGCCGCCCGGCGAGCACGTGCTGGAACAGCGGCACGGGCCGGTGCTCGGAGACGATCACCTGGGTGTCGCCGCGGACGGTGTCGAGCCAGTCGCCGAACTCCTCGGCGTTGGACACGGTCGCCGACAGCGACACCAGGGTCACCGACTCGGGGAGGTGGATGATCACCTCTTCCCATACGGCGCCCCGGAAGCGGTCGGAGAGGTAGTGCACCTCGTCCATCACCACGTATCCGAGGCCGAGGAGGGTCTGCGAGCCCGCGTACAGCATGTTCCGCAGTACCTCGGTGGTCATCACGACCACGGGGGCGTCGGAGTTGACGCTGTTGTCACCGGTGAGCAGGCCGACCTTGTCCGCGCCGTAACGGCGGCTCAGGTCGGCGTACTTCTGGTTCGACAGCGCCTTGATGGGGGTGGTGTAGAAGCACTTCTTGCCCTGCTGGAGGGCGAGGTGGACGGCGAACTCGCCGACGATCGTCTTGCCGGAGCCGGTGGGGGCGGCCACCAGCACGCCCTTGCCCGCTTCGAGAGCCTTGCACGCCTCGATCTGGAAGGGATCGAGACCGAAGTCGTACATCTCGCGGAAGCCCGCGAGCGAGGTGGCCTGCTCGGCTGCCCGCAAGCGGGCTGCCGCGTACCGCTCGGCCGGTGAGAGGTCCTCTGTCATCGTGCTTTCGAGCGTACCGGGCGCCACTGACAACAGGACGATCATTATCCGGATCGACTTCCGCGAAACCTGCTCTTCACGCAGATCAACGGCCCCTCACGGATCGACGATCCGTCCCGGGGGCAGAACGGCCCTCAGGCCACGGCGGGCAGTCCGCGCAAGCGGCCCGAAACGCGCAAGCGGCCGGCCGCGCCGCTCGGGCGCCCCGGCCGCGGCCCGCGGTGGGGGTGACGAAGTGGGCACTCCCTCAGGTCACGGGAGCGATCCCAGGAGCTGTGTCCCGCTCGTCAGGTCACGTCGTCGTAGCCGTTGACCCGGTCCGTGCCCGACTGTTCGGGCAGGGCCCGGCTCGCGGAGACGGTCTCGATCTCGCCGATGTCGTCGGGGGTGAGGTCAAGGTCGGAGGCCTCGTCGTCGGCGGGCCCCTCGGCGTCGCGACGTCGTCGACGCCTGTCGTTGACCAGGGAGAAGGCCACCGCGCAGAAGTACAGGACCCAGATCGGGCCGGCCAGTGCGAGCATGCTCAGCGGGTCCGTGCTCGGCGTCGCGACGGCGGCGAACACCGTGATGCCCATGATCATGCCGCGCCACCAGCCGAGCATTCGCTTGCCGGTGATCATCCCGGTGAGGTTGAGGAAGACCAGCAGCAGCGGCAGCTCGAAGGAGAGACCGAAGACGATCACCATGCGCGTGACGAGTTGCAGCAGATCGTCGAGCGGCAGCTGGTTGTCGATGCTGCCGTTCGGTGTGAAGTCGATCAGCACCTTCGCGGTGGTCGGGAGCACCGCGTACGCGAAGTAGGCACCGCACATGAACAGGGGGGCGCCGGTGAAGACGAACGCGTACGCGTACTTCTTCTCGTGCCGGTGCAGGCCCGGGGCGACGAACGCCCAGAGCTGGTACAGCCAGATCGGCGAGGCCAGGACGATACCCGCCGTCAGCGAGACCTGGAGGGCCAGGGTGAACGGCGCGAGCAGGCCGTTGATGGTGATCCGGGCGCACTTCTCAGTGCTCTCGCTCGCCGACGTCCTCGCGAGTTCCGCGAAGCTCTTGCTGCAACCGATCGAGTCCAGAATCGGCTTCGTCAGGAAGTTGATGATGTCGTTGTAGAAGAAGGCGGCGACGACCGTCACGATGACGATGGCCAGCAGGGCCTTCGCGAGCCGGTTGCGGAGCTCACGAAGGTGATCCGCGAGAGGCATCCGCCCCTCGGGATCCCTCTCCTCTTTGCGGGCAGACTTGAGCAACCCACGTTCCCATCTCGTGCGGGCGGGCCGGAGAGCTCCGGCCCCGCGTCAGCGCTTGGTCGTGTCCGTCGGCTCGGTGACCGGGCGCGAGCTCGTCACGTCGCCGGGAGCGGCCTGGATGGTGCGCTGAGCCGGGTTCTGCTCGTCGTTGTTGGGCGGGCCGGCCGGAGTGGCCGTGCTGCCGCCCTCTTCCTTCATCGCCTTGGCCTCGCTCTTGAGGATGCGAGCGGACTTGCCGAGCGAGCGCGCCATGTCGGGAAGCTTCTTCGCGCCGAACAGCAGGATGACGACGACGAGGATGAGAATGATCTCGGGGGCGCCGAGCCTTCCGAACATAAGTCTTTACCTTCTCACCGAGGCGGCTTGTGGGGTGCTGTCCGACCGGTCGGACATGCGTCCGATCAGTCGTGCTGACAGCGATCGTAACGCTCAGGGGTGAACGCCTGGCAATCCCTGTGCGTACTCCCGGTCCGCGACCGGGCCTCGTTATCCGGACCGCGACGAGCAGCGTACCTGCCGACCTGGCCGGGGTGACAGGGCGAAGTGGCGCAAAACGCATCCGCCCCGCTACTCACACCCAACTCTCAGCCGTCCTCACAGCGAGTCCGCGGAACGCGCCGTGCTCACCGCCGCCCGCTCCAGGTCCTCAGCGGCCCGGTTGATGCGCCGCGCGGAGTCCGTGACCTGCCTTCCGAGGCGCTGTGCCTCCAGAAAGACCCGGACGGCGAGCACGCCGAGGACGACGAGACCCACGAAACCCACAGCTACCGCGAACATCGGCCAGAACATGGGACCGAGCCTAGAGGGTGGAGTGCAGCCGCAGGGTCCGGACCCCGCCGCCCGTCAGCAGCTCCACGATCCGCTCCCCCGCGGGCTTGCGGACGGCCGCGCCGCACTCGGGGCAGGTGAAGGAGTAGAAGGTGGTGCGGCTGCTCGCGCCGATGGCCAGGCGCAGGGCGCTCGCGGCCAGCTCGAACCGCTCCCGGCAGTCCGGGCAGCCCGCCTTGAAGGTCACCGGAGCCGCACTCCTCATCCCCGCGAAGGCGGCGGCCACCGTCATGCCCGCACCAGAGGTCGCCGACTCGCTCAAAGCTCCTGCTCCTGCCTGTCGTGCCGACCGTCCTGCACCGGGGCCCCCGGGGGCTCCTGCGCCTCGACACCGTCGTACGCGGCCAGTGCCTCGCGGGCCGCCAGGCGCGCGCTGTCGGCGAGGTCCGGCGGCGAGACGATCCGGCCGTCGCGGCCGAGCCGGAGCGCCAGCCGCCTCAGCGACGCCGGCTCGGGGGTGCGGAGGGTAATACGCAGCCCGCCGTCGGAAAGCTCATCCGCACTGTCGTGCGGGTAGTACTCCGCGACCCAGCGGCCCCCCGGCCCCACCTCGACGACCACCTCGGGATCCTCGGCGGCGGGCTGCACGAGTCCCTCTGACAGGTCCCTGAGCTCGATCTCGGGCGGCGCGGACGGTTCGTCGAGGATCTTGATCTCGGCGACCCGGTCGAGCCTGAAGGTGCGGCGCGCCTCGGAGCGGCGGCACCAGGCCTCCACATAGGTGTGGCCGACGCTGACCAGGCGGATCGGGTCGATCTCGCGTTCGGTGACCTCGTCGCGGGCGGGCGAATAGTAGCGGATCCACAGGCGGCGCCGCTCGGAGATGGCCCGGTCGACGTCCGCGAAGACACCGCCCTCGGACTCGAAGGTCACCGACAGCCGGGCGCTGGCGCCCGCGTTCTCGCCGGCCGCCGTCTCCACCTTGGCGGTGGCCCGCAGCAGCGCCTGCCGGTCGCTCTCCCGGAGGCCGGGCAGGGTGGACACCGCGCGGGCGGCCACCAGCAGCGCGGTCGCCTCGTCGGCGGCGAGCCTGAGCGGCTCCGCCACGTCGTCGGGGTTGTGCCACCAGATCCGCTCGCCGTCGGTGTCGATGTCGAGCAGATCTCCGCCGCGGAAGCTGGTGCCGCACATGGGCAGCACGTCGAGGTCGGAGACCAGCTCGTCCTCGGTGATCCCGAAGGCCCGGGCGACGTCCTCGACCCGGGCTCCGGGACGCTCCTTCAGATAGGTCACCAGCGAGAGCATCCGCCGGGTCTGGTCGATGGCGTTCGTGGGCCTGACCGGTTTTCCTGCCACGTTGTCTTCCGCTCCCCCTCAGCCCTTGGCCACGGCACGCAGCCGGTCAACCACGTCGGCCCGCAGCTCGGCGGGCTCCAGGACCACCACGTCAGGGCCGAACTCCACCAGCCAGGCGTCCAGGCCGTGGCCGTACGGAATCTCCAACTCGTCCCAGCCGTCGCCCAGTTCCCGTACCGAGGTGGCCTTCGCCCGCAGCGGGTATCCGGCGTCGGTGCGCAGCCTGATCCGCGCGCTGCGGTCGGCGGTCTCGCCCGCCCAGCTCGCGACGGTCTCACGGACGGTCACCACATCGGGGACCGGGACCGTGAAGCGCCCGCCGCGCGAACGCACCTTCCCGGTGATCCGGGAGAGCCGGAACACCCGCTCGGCGCCCCGGTCCCGGTCGAAACCGGCCAGGTACCAGTGCCCGCGCCAGCACTCCAGCGCCCACGGCTCGACATGGCGGGGCTCGGGACGGACGGCGGTGGCCTTGCGGTAGTCGAAGACGACCGGGCGGCGGTCCCGGCAGGCCAGCATCAACGGTTCGAACGACGCCTCGTGCACCGGGATCCGCGGCTCCAGGGCGCTATGCGCCCCGTACGGGTCGACGTCCTCGGGCAGCCCCGCCGCGCGCAGCTTCTGCAGAGCACCACTGGCGGCACCGGCCAGCCGGGCCTGCTGCCACACCTTGGCGGCCAGCCCCAGGGCGGCGGCCTCCTCGGCATCGAGGGTGATGGCCGGCAGCCGGTTGCTGTCCCGGCGGGCGAGATAACCGACTTCGCCGTCGAGGTTCTCAACGGTCTCGATCACGAGCCCCAGTTCGCGCAGATCGTCCTTGTCGCGCTCGAACATCCGGTTGAAGGAGTCGTCGGAATTCGCTTCCAGGTAGGCCTCGATGGACTCACGGAGCTCGCGCTTGCTCAGCGGCCGTCGCGTCCCGAGCAGACACAGCGCCAGGTTCATCAGCCGCTCGGCCTTGGCAATGGCCATCGACGCCCTTCGCCTCCCTATGGTGCTTCCGGACGATGACCGTACCGCCCCGAAGGAGCAAGGCAAAAGCCGAGGGCCCATGCCCGGACAGGCATGGACCCCGGTTGATCGAATCCGGTCGGATGCCGTACGACGATCCGACAGCGACGCGATCTCTTATGACTTCTGCGACGACTCCGGTACGACGATCAGACGCCGAGCAGGTCGACCACGAAGATCAGGGTCTCCCCGGGCTTGATCGCCGGAGTCGGGCTCTGGTTGCCGTAGGCGAGGTGGGCGGGGATGGTCAGCTGGCGACGGCCGCCGACCTTCATGCCCTGCACGCCCTGGTCCCAGCCCTTGATGACCCGGCCGCCGCCCAGCGGGAAGCGGAACGGCTGACCGCGGTTCCAGCTGGCGTCGAACTCCTCACCGGTGCTGAAGGAGACGCCCACGTAGTGGACGGTGACGGTCTGGCCGGCCTGCGCGACCTCGCCGTCGCCCTCCCAGATGTCCTTGATCTCCAGGTCCGCCGGGGGCTCGCCGCCCGGGAAGTCGATCTCGGGCTTGTCGATGCTCACGTCACTCGCTCCTGCTTGTTCACGGAAAGGCAACAGGGGCCAGTCTTACATCCCTGCCGCGGGGACCTTCGCGCATGTCCCCCGTGCGTCACATCTTGGCCAGGATGTCCACGGTGAAGACCAGCGTGGAGTCCTTCTCGATACCGCTGCCGGCCGGCGGGTTGTCGGCGTAACCCAGCTTCGGCGGGATCGAGATGAGCACCCGGCTGCCGACCTTCTTGCCGGTCAGGCCCTGCGCCCAGCCCTTGACGACCTGCTGGAGCGAGAACGACGCCAGCTGCTTGCGGCCGTACGTCGAGTCGAACTCCTTGCCGGAATCCCACACCACGCCCTTGTACTGCACGAGCAGGGTGCTGTCGGCCGCCACCTCGTCGCCGTCGCCCTCGATGACGTACTCCGACACCAGCTTGGCGGGCGCGTCCCCCTTGGGGATCTCGATGGAGGGAGCCTTGCCGTCGGTGTTCGTGCCGACCTTGGGCAGCTTCGCGTCGCTCTGCGCGACGCTCTTGCCCTTGGCGGAGCTCTTCGCGTTGAACGTGTCCTGGATGTCGACGACGAACACCAGCGTGTCGGTGCCCTTGATGCCCGCCTGCGCGTTGCCCTCCTTGCCGTACCCCCACGTGGGCGGGATGGAGAACTGGACGCGGCTGCCGGCCTTCTTGCCCGGCAGGGCGTACCGCCAGCCGTCGATGATGCTGTTCGGCGCGAGCTGGATGACCAACGGCGTCTTGCGGTCGTAGGAATTGTCGAAGACCTTCGCCGTGGCGTAGATCTGACCGAGGTAGTGGGCCTGGATGTAGTCACCCTCGGCGACCGTGGTGCCGTTGCCCGCGATGACCGTCTTGACCGCGAGCTGGTCGGACGGGGTGCCGCTGCCCTTGGCGACGGTCGGCTTCTCACCGAGCTTCGTGCCCGCCGTGATCGCCGGCAGCGGCCCGTCGACGACCTTCGGCGGAGGCGGCGCCGGGGTGCCGGACGTCGAAGCCGAGGGCGACGCACTGTCGCTCGCCTTACTCGAGTCGGACTTGTCGTCACCGCACGCGGCGAGTGTGGCAAGTCCTGCGGGTACGGCAATGAGCAGTGAGCGTCGGCGCACGGTGGAAGCCTCGTAATCGGTCGATCTTGTGGATGGCGTGCGCGCAACTCTACGGCGTGCGAAGGGCGCCGTACGGGAAACGTACGGCGCCCGTGTTGCGTTCCGGCCGTGAAGCGGAACGCTTCGATCACATTCCGGCGATCAGTTTCTCGACCCGGTCGTCGACCGAACGGAACGGGTCCTTGCACAACACCGTGCGCTGGGCCTGGTCGTTGAGCTTGAGGTGAACCCAGTCGACGGTGAAGTCCCGGCGCTGTTCCTGCGCCCTGCGGATGAAGTCACCGCGCAACCGGGCCCGAGTCGTCTGCGGCGGAACCGACTTGCCTTCGAAGATCTTCAAGTCGTTGCAGATACGGGCGACTTGACCCTTCCTCTCCAGAAGGTAGTAGAGACCGCGACGGCGGTGGATGTCGTGATACGCGAGGTCTATCTGCGCGACCCGCGGATTGGACATGGTCATGTTGTGCTTGGCCCGGTACCGCTCGATGAGCTTGTACTTCATCACCCAGTCGATCTCGGTACCGATCCGGTCGAGGTCCTCGGCCTCGATCGAGTCCAGCACCCGGCCCCACAGCTCCAGAACCTGGTCGACGGTGCCTGTACGGATGCCACGCCGCTCGACGAAGTCCACGGCCTTCTCGTAGTACTCGCGCTGCACCTCCAGCGCGGAGGCCTCGCGGCCACTGGCCAGACGCACCTTGCGCCGGCCCGTGATGTCATGGCTGACCTCGCGGATCGCCCGGATCGGGTTCTCCAGGGTCAGGTCGCGCATCACGGTGCCCGCCTCGATCATGCGCAGCACCAGGTCGGTCGCGCCGACCTTGAGCAGCATGGTCGTCTCGGACATGTTCGAGTCGCCCACGATCACATGCAGTCGGCGGTAGCGCTCGGCGTCCGCGTGCGGTTCGTCGCGGGTGTTGATGATCGGCCGGGAGCGGGTCGTCGCCGAGGAGACGCCCTCCCAGATGTGCTCGGCCCGCTGACTGACGCAGTACACCGCGCCCCGCGGGGTCTGCAACACCTTGCCGGCGCCGCAGAGAAGCTGCCTGGTGACCAGGAACGGGATGAGAATGTCCGCGAGCCGGGAGAACTCCCCGTGGCGCGCGACGAGATAGTTCTCGTGGCAGCCGTAGGAGTTCCCGGCCGAGTCCGTGTTGTTCTTGAAGAGGTAGACGTCGCCCGCGATTCCTTCCTCGTGCAGGCGTCGTTCGGCGTCCACCAGGAGTCCTTCGAGAATGCGCTCGCCTGCTTTGTCGTGCGTGACCAGTTCGGTCACGTTGTCACATTCGGGTGTCGCGTATTCCGGATGTGACCCGACATCGAGATAGAGACGGGCGCCGTTTCGCAGAAAGACATTGCTGCTGCGGCCCCATGACACGACACGGCGGAAGAGGTACCGCGCCACCTCGTCGGGAGACAGCCGGCGCTGTCCCCTGAACGTACACGTGACGCCGTACTCGTTCTCCAGCCCGAAAATGCGGCGGTCCATGACTGAACATTACGCCCGATCCCCCGAGCTGAAACGGGGTTCGGCAGCACGGTTTGGATCATTTTCCGATGAAGCCGCAACAACCGCCCGCCCCACGGGAGCTGTGAGGACGCTTCCCGTGACCAGCAGGACCAGCAGCGACACACCCCCCGCGACACCCGGCACGGCGAAGCCCCACAGGGCCCCGCCCCGCTCGACGACCGGGCCCGCGAGCCCCGTTCCGACGGACGCCCCCACGGTGAACGTCGTCACGAGCCACGAGAAGGCCTCGGTGACCGTCCCGGCCGGAGCGTGCCGGTCGACCAGGACGAAGGCACACGCGATGACCGGCGCCAGGAACACACCCGCGAGCACCGCCAGCAGCGTCATCGCGACCGCGCCCGGCATCAGCGTCAGCGGCACGTAACACACCGCCAGGAAGCCCACCAGCACCTGCAGTCGCCGCGCGGGCTCACCGGCCCACTGCCGCGCCCCGTACACCAGGCCGCCCAGGAGCGCCCCCAGACCGATACCGGCCATCAGCCAGCCGTACACCGCGTCCCCGCCGTGCTCGTCCGCGTACGGCACGGAGGCGACCGTGATGGACCCCAGCGCGATCCCCACGAACAGGAACGCGCCCAGCAGGGCCAGCAGTCCGCGCGAGCGCAGCGCGCCGAGCCAGTGCGCCTCACGCGGTGCGGAGCGCCACGCGCGCGAGGGCGGCGACACGACCACGGAGAGGGCGCCGATCACCCCCACGGCGTTCAGCACCAGCAGGGCCGCCCGCTCCGACCACAGCGACACGCACAGGGTCACCAGCAACGGGCCGACGGTGAACATGACTTCCTGCGCCACGGCGTCCAGCGCGTACGCCCGGTGCACCTGGTCCTCCCGGCGCAGCACCGAGGGCCACAGGGCCCGCAGGCCGCCCTCCAGGGGCGGGGTGAACAGACCGGCGGCCGCCACGCACGCGTAGGCGAGCGGAAGCGGGTCGGTGCCGGTGAAGGCGAAGCCCGTCATGGCCAGCGCGGACAGAACCGCGGCGGGCAGCTGGACCCGCGGCTGTCCGTACAGGTCCACCAGGCGGCCGAGGACGGGCTGTCCGACGGCGTTGGCGACGCCGTAGACCGCCGCGAGAGCGCCCGCCAGGCTGTACGTGCCCCCTGCCGCCCGGACGAAGAGCACCAGGGCGATCGCCGCGGTCGCGTTGGGCAACCGACCCACCAGCGTGCCCGTCAGCAGGCGGACCGCGTGCCGTTCCCTGAGGATCTCCAGGTATCCCGCGGCCATGTCCCGCCTCCAAGTAATACGTATAACGTCCTCCCCCATACGTACCATGTGCGCTGTCCGCAGGTCCAGACGAAAGAGCAGGTCCACGGTGGCACCCAGCAGTACGCGCCCGACCAGCCGAGACGTCGCACAGGCCGCCGGGGTGTCCCAGGCCGCCGTCTCACTCGTCCTGGGCGACAAATGGCGCGGCCGGGTCTCCGAGACCACCGCCGAACGCGTCCGCGAAGCCGCACGCGACCTCGGCTACCGGCCCAACCTGGCCGCCCGCAACCTCCGCCTCGGCCACACCCGCACCGTCCTCCTGGTCGTCCCGGCACTCACCACCGAGTTCTTCGCAGGCGTCTACACCGGCGCCGCACGCGTCGCCGCCGACCACGGCTTCGGCGTCGTCCTGTACCCCTCCCCCGAAGGCATCGGCCCCGCCCGCGACCCCTTCGCCTCCGCCCAGGCCGCCCTCGACGGCGTCATCGCCTCCTCCATGGCCGCCGACGCCCTCACCGCCATCCGCGGCGACCAACTCCCCCTGGTCATGCTCGACAGCGACCCCTCGGGCAGCCTCGGCGCCGCCACCGTCAACCTCGACATCGCCGACGGCGTCCGCCAGGTCGCCGGCCACCTCCTCGGCCTCGGCCACCGCCACTACCTGCACCTCGCGGCCGACGTACCCTCCTGGACCTTCGAAGTACGCGCGCGCGAACTGGCCGCACAACTCGCCACCGTCCCCGGCACCACCGTCCGCACCGTCCACGCGCCCATCTCGATCGACGGCGCCCTGACCGCCGCCCAGGCCGCCCTCTCCTCCCCCGGCCCCCGCCCCACCGCCCTGGTCTGCGACGACGACAAACTCGCCGCCGGCGCCTACAAGGCCGTACGACGACTCGGCCTGCGCGTCCCCGACGACATCTCCGTCACCGGCCTGGACGACCTCGCCCTCGCCACCGCCCTCGACCCCGAACTGACGACCGTACGACTGGACGCCGAACTCTTCGGCGAACGCGGCATGAAGGCCCTGCTGGCCGTCCTGGAGGGCCGCACACCCCAAGCAGGGGACATCCCCGTCGAGTTGGTCGTACGGGGCTCCACAGCCCCTCCTGGAGCCCCCTGAAACGCCCTGTGCCCCGGCCTGAGGAGACCGGGGCACAGAAGGGGTGATGGTCAGGAAGAACACACGGGACCGGCAGGACTACTCCTCCTCGGAGTCCTCCGCCTCCTGCGCACTCTCCGCCTCCGTGGTCGCGCCACCCTCCTCCAGCAGACGACCGAGCTGACGGCCCACGATCCGCTTGAACTTGCGCTGCTGCGGACGCGTACGGTCCAGCACCGCGACCTCCAGGCGCTCCGCGGGAATCTCCCGCTCACTGCCGTTCGTGTCCCGGGACAATGCCTGCACCGCAAGCTTCAACGCCTCGGCCAGACTCACACCGTCCTGATGACGCTGGTCCAGATAGGTGCTGATCTGCTCGGCGTTGCCGCCCACCGCCACCGAACCGTGCTCGTCCACGATCGAACCGTCGTGCGGCAACCGGTAGATCTGATCCCCGTCCGGCGTGTCACCGACCTCGGCCACCACCAGCTCCACCTCGTACGGCTTCTCACCGGCCGAGGAGAAGATCGTGCCCAGCGTCTGCGCATAGACGTTGGCCAGACCACGCGCGGTCACGTCGTCACGGTCGTAGGTGTACCCACGAAGGTCGGCGTACCGCACACCGCCGATCCGCAGGTTCTCGTACTCGTTGTACTTACCGGCGGCCGCGAAGCCGATCCGGTCATAGATCTCGCTGAACTTGTGCAGCGCGCGGGACGGATTCTCACCGACGAACACGATGCCGTCGGCATACTGCAGCACGACCAGGCTGCGACCACGAGCGATGCCCTTGCGGGCGTACTCGGCCCGGTCGGCCATCGCCTGCTGAGGGGAAACATAGAACGGCGTCGACACCGGTTATCCGTCCCTTTCTGTGGAAGTCACTGCGATCACCTTGCAAGAACCGGACCAGCGGCTACAGCAGCGCGGCCCGCGGACCGTCGGGCTGCTCCAGCCGACGGGCGAGAATCGCACGGGCGATCTCGGACGACTCATCGTCGGTGAGCCGGCGGAAACCGTCCTCGGTGATCACGGTGACGATCGGGTAGATCCGGCGGGCGACATCGGGACCACCGGTCGCCGAGTCGTCGTCAGCCGCGTCGTACAGGGCCTGCACGACCAGGGTCGTGGCCTCGGCCTCACTCAGACCGTCGTGGAAGAACTTCTTCATGGCACCACGCGCGAAGATCGAGCCGGAACCGGTCGCGGCGAAGTGGTGCTCCTCGGAACGGCCGCCCGTGACGTCGTAGGAGAAGATCCTGCCCCTGCCCCGGTCCACGTCATACCCCGCGAACAGCGGCACCACGGCCAGCCCCTGCATCGCCATGCCCAGATTCGAACGGATCATGGTCGACAGCCGGTTCGCCTTGCCCTCCAGCGACAGCTGCGCGCCCTCGACCTTCTCGAAGTGCTCCAGCTCCAGCTGGAACAGCTTCACCATCTCCACGGCCAGACCCGCCGTGCCGGCGATGCCGACGGCCGAGTACTCGTCGGCCGGGAACACCTTCTCGATGTCCCGCTGCGCGATGACGTTCCCCATGGTCGCCCGCCGGTCACCGGCGAGCACCACACCGCCCGGGAAAGTGACGGCCACGATGGTCGTCCCGTGCGGCGCCTCGATCACGCCCTGCATAGGCGGCAGTTGCCGGTTCCCCGGCAGCATCTCCGGCTGATGCTCGGACAGGAAGTCCATGAAGGACGACGACCCAGGCGTCAGGAAGGCAGCTGGTAGACGCCCGGTGCTACGAGTGTTGGCTTCCACGCGATTCCTTCCACGTAAGCGGCGGCCCGACGGACGGCGTCGGGATCGTCTCCCAACTTGCCGATGGCCGAATTACAGTTGAAGCACAGTACGCCTCGGACCCTACCCGTCTTGTGGCAGTGATCCACATGAACGGCCGGAGCCTTCAGACAGATCACGCAGAGCCCCATCTGAGAGGCGACCATCTCGTCACGTTCGGCTTCGGTGAGGTTGTAGTGGCGCTTCAGGTGACCTGCACGTCCCTGCACCGCTTTGCACGACTTGCAGAGGGTCGCCAGGCCATCCGACGCGCTACGGTTTTGCGTCCACTCGCTGTGCGGTTTGGTCTCACCACAGGTGCGGCAGTACTTGTGCCCTTCGGGCGTCTCCACCCTGGGCCGGACGTTGCACCCCTTCGCCACCTGCCTCTGCTGGTGATACGCAGCCGCGCACGCACGGCAGTAGGCCTGCAAGCCGTCACGCATCGACTTGTTCCTCGCGAAGGCTGCTCGCGGCTTGCACTCTTTGCACCGCGAACAGCGCCTCACGACTTCTTCACTTTCCAGGTCGAGCATCCCCCGAAGCCTTTAATTCGAAGGCTACTCGCCGCCCTTCTGAACGAAACTTCGAACGAAGTCCTCTGCGTTCTCTTCGAGCACATCATCGATTTCGTCCAGAACCGAGTCGACGTCGTCGCTCAGCTTCTCCTGGCGCTCCTTGAGGTCCTCGGAACCCTGCGTTTCCGCGGTCTGTTCCTCGACCTCCTCGGTGTTGCGCGTGGCCTTCTGCTGTCCGCCGCCGGTGTCCTTGGTCGCCATAACCCCTCACCCCGCTCGGTTCGACGTTCTTGATCAGACCCTACAAGCAGGGTCTGACATCGGCCCCGCAGTTCCTACAACGTACGGGGGCCATCTCGATGATTCCCTCTGGCCAGGTTTTCCACCCTGTGGGGCGGCCCGGCCCGAGTACCCTTTCAGCCGCCCGACAGCACCCTGACCAGGTCTTCTGCCGTGCGACAGCGGTCAAGGAGCTCCTTGACGTGATTTCGCGTTCCGCGAAGCGGTTCCAGGGTTGGGACGCGCTGGAGCGAATCCCGGCCCGGGAGGTCGAAGATCACCGAGTCCCAGGACGCCGCGGCGACGTCGTCGGCGTACTGCTCCAGGCAGCGTCCGCGGAAGTACGCGCGTGTGTCCTCGGGGGGCTTGGTGCGGGCCCGCTCGACGTCCTGTTCGTCGAGGAGCCGTTTCATGCGGCCGCGGGCCGCGAGACGGTTGTAGAGGCCCTTCTCGGACCGTACGTCGGCGTACTGGAGGTCGAGGAGGTGGAGTTTCGCGGCGTCCCAGTCGAGGTCGTCGCGGCGCCGGTACCCCTCCATGAGTTCGCGCTTGGCGACCCAGTCGAGTTCGCCGGCGAGGCTCATGGGGTCGTTCTCCAGGCGGTTGAGGGTGTCCTCCCAGCGGGCGAGGACGTCCTTGGTCTGGTCGTCCGCGTCGGCACCGAACCGCTCTTCGACGTACTTGCGGGCCAGTTCGTAGTACTCCATCTGGAGCTGGACCGCGGTGAGTGTGCGGCCGCTGCGGAGGGTGACCAGGCGCTGGAGAGTCGGGTCGTGGGAGACCTGGTGGAGAGTGCGGACGGGCTGGTCGACGGCCAGGTCGACGGCGATGAAGCCGTCCTCGATCATGGACAGGACGAGCGCTGTGGTGCCGAGTTTCAGATAGGTGGAGATCTCCGAGAGGTTGGCGTCGCCGATGATCACGTGGAGGCGGCGGTACTTCTCGGCGTCGGCGTGCGGTTCGTCGCGGGTGTTGATGATGGGTCGCTTGAGGGTGGTCTCCAGGCCCACCTCGACCTCGAAGTAGTCGGCGCGCTGGCTGAGCTGGAAGCCGTGTTCGTGGCCGTCCTGGCCGATGCCGACTCGGCCGGCCCCTGCGAAGACCTGCCGGGAGACGAAGAAGGGCGTGAGGTGGCGCACGATGTCCGAGAAGGGGGTTTCCCGCTTCATCAGGTAGTTCTCGTGCGTGCCGTAGGAGGCGCCCTTGTTGTCGGTGTTGTTCTTGTAGAGGTGGATGGGCTGGGCGCCGGGGAGCTGTGCGGCTCGTTCGGCGGCCTCGGCCATGATGCGCTCGCCGGCCTTGTCCCAGAGGACGGCGTCGCGCGGGTTGGTGACCTCGGGGGCGCTGTATTCGGGGTGTGCGTGGTCGACGTAGAGCCGTGCGCCGTTGGTGAGGATGACGTTGGCGAGGCCGATGTCCTCGTCGGTGAGCTGGCTGGAGTCGGCGGTTTCGCGGGCGAGGTCGAAGCCCCGTGCGTCCCGTAGGGGGTTCTCCTCCTCGAAGTCCCAGCGGGCCCGTCGGGCCCTGTGCATCGCCGCCGCGTAGGCGTTGACGATCTGGGACGAGGTGAGCATGGCATTGGCGTTGGGGTGGCCGGGGACGGAGATCCCGTACTCCGTCTCGATGCCCATTACTCGCCGTACGGTCATGCGGCCCTCCTTGCCCGGCGGCGCCCTCGGTCGGGGGCGGCGCTCAAGTACCGCTGGCGCTCCGGTGCGTGTGCGGTGCCCGTCCCCGCACTGCGCGACTCGGCGGTACCCAAGAGCCTAGAACGGCTCCGCGCTGGTGGGGAGATCATTTGCGTCATTGCCTTGCTCGCCTCTGTTCCGGTTAGTTGCCTGAAAAACAGTCGGCTGCGGGTACCCCGGTGAGGGCACCCGCAGCCGCCCTGTCTTTACAGGTACTGACCGGTGTTGGCCACCGTGTCGATGGAGCGTCCGGTGTCGGCGCCCTGCTTTCCGGTGATGAGCGTACGGATGTAGACGATCCGTTCGCCCTTCTTTCCGGAGATGCGGGCCCAGTCGTCCGGGTTGGTGGTGTTGGGCAGGTCTTCGTTCTCCTTGAACTCGTCCACGCAGGCCTGGAGGAGGTGGGAGACGCGGAGGCCCTTCTGGTTCTGGTCGAGGAAGTCCTTGATCGCCATCTTCTTGGCGCGGCCCACGATGTTCTCGATCATGGCGCCGGAGTTGAAGTCCTTGAAGTAGAGGACTTCCTTGTCGCCGTTGGCGTAGGTGACTTCCAGGAAGCGGTTTTCCTCGGATTCGGCGTACATGTGTTCCACGGCCGTCTGGATCATGCTCTGGACGGTGGTGGTCCTGTTGCCGCCGTGCTCGCCGACGTCGTCGGAGTGCAGCGGGAGGCGCTCGGTGAGGTATTTGGCGAAGATGTCCTTGGCCGCTTCGGCGTCCGGCCGCTCGATCTTGATCTTCACGTCGAGTCGGCCGGGGCGCAGGATGGCGGGGTCGATCATGTCCTCGCGGTTGGAGGCACCGATGACGACCACGTTCTGCAGGCCTTCGACGCCGTCGATCTCGGCGAGGAGCTGCGGGACGATGGTGTTCTCGACGTCGGAGCTGACGCCGGAGCCGCGGGTGCGGAAGAGGGATTCCATCTCGTCGAAGAAGACGATGACGGGGGTGCCCTCGGAGGCCTTCTCCCTGGCGCGCTGGAAGACGAGGCGGATCTGCCGCTCGGTCTCGCCGACGTACTTGTTGAGGAGTTCGGGGCCCTTGATGTTGAGGAAGAAGCTCTTGCCGGTGGCTTGGCCGGTGACCTCGGCGACCTTCTTGGCCAGCGAGTTGGCGACGGCCTTGGCGATGAGCGTCTTGCCGCATCCGGGCGGTCCGTAGAGCAGGACGCCCTTGGGCGGGCGCAGCTCGTGCTCCTTGAAGAGGTCGGGGTAGAGGTAGGGGAGCTCGACCGCGTCGCGGATCATCTCGATCTGTCCGCCGAGGCCACCGATCTGCTCGTAGCCGATGTCGGGGACCTCTTCGAGGACGAGTTCCTCGACCTCGCTCTTCGGTACGACCTCGTAGACGTACCCGGAGCGGGGTTCGAGCAGGAGGGCGTCGCCGGGTCGGATGACGACGTCCAGGAGTGGTTCGGCGAGCCGGACCACTCGTTCCTCGTCGGTGTGTCCCTGTACGAGGGCGCGCTCGCCGTCCTCGAGGATCTCCTTGAGGGTGACGATGTCGCCGACGCTCTCGTATTCCATGGCCTCGACCACGTTGAGAGCTTCGTTGAGCATCACTTCCTGGCCACGCCGGAGCTCTTCGAGCTCGACGCTTGGGCTGACGTTCACCCGTAGTTTGCGGCCACCGGTGAAGATGTCGGCGGTGCCGTCCTCGTTCGCTTCGAGGAAGACGCCGAAGCCGGCTGGTGGCTGTGCGAGCCGGTCGACCTCCTCCTTGAGGGCCACGATCTGGTCGCGGGCCTCACGGAGTGTGTTGGCCAGTCGCTCGTTCTGGGCGGACACGCCGGCCAGGTTTGTCTGTAGCTCGACGATCCGCTCTTCGAGAATCCTCGTGTGTCGCGGAGAGTCGGCGAGCTTGCGTCGCAGGACGGCGATCTCCTGCTCAAGGTAGGCAATCTGCCCGGCCGGGTCGTCGGACCCTCGTCCCGGGCGGATGCCGCGGTTCATGTCGTCGTCGTGGGCTGCCACGGTCCTCACCTCCTCCAAGGGGAGCTGGACGCTTCCAGACCCTACCTGGGTGGGTGTCGATTGAAACCCCTAGATCACAAAGACTGTCGAGGTGTGTCCGATCTTCACCCTTGCGCTCTCCCTCACGCCAGGGGAATACCCACCGAACATGATTGGGAAGCCGCCGGAGGTAGGGTCGAAGTGTTCAACACCCGTCAGAGCTGGCCTGATTCCCGCCGGCTCGGCACTTAAACGGCAGGAGAGATGAGCGTGCAGCAGGAGGCCGAGGTCGGCGGCGAGGCGCTGGAGGTCTGGATCGACCAGGATCTCTGTACCGGCGACGGCATCTGCGTGCAGTACGCGCCAGAGGTGTTCGAGCTGGACATCGACGGTCTGGCCTATGTGAAGGGCTCGGACGACGAGCTTCTCCAGGACAGGGGCGCCACAACGCCCGTACCGCTGCCCCTTCTCACCGATGTGGTCGACTCCGCGAAGGAGTGTCCGGGCGACTGCATCCACGTACGTCGAGTTTCGGACAGGGTGGAGATCTACGGTCCGGACGCCGAGTGACCCGATAGTCGCCCTGTGTGACCGTTGTCCGGTTTCCCACAGATGTGATCGCTTCGGTCAGACGGTGTGCGTGCCCGCCGGTGTGGAGCGGACGAACGCGCCGTCCTTCCACTGCCACTCGACCTTGTCCGTCATGTCCGGGCAGCAACTCGGTACGTCGGACGTGGAGTAGCCGAGCAGGGTCGCGAGGACTGCTCCGTCGCTCAGCGTGAAGTCGGTGACGGTGTTGCGGGTCTTCGGGCTCAGCAGGGTGGCGACGACGCGGGGTTCGCCGGTGCTCTTCGCGCGCGTGATGACGTAGACGCCGTCGGGCGGGGTGCCCATGGGGGCGTCGCAGTGCACGACTACGACGGTTTCCGGCCGTCCGTCGCCGTCGAGGTCTCCGGAGATCCGCTTCTGCACCTTCGCCTTGACCGGGCCGCAGTCGATGGGGAAGTGGACGTCCGTGGGATCGGGTGCCGTGGTGACCACGGGGGCGGTCCGGGCCTCGGGGCCGGCCGCCTGGGCTGCCGTCGCCGGGTTGGGCTGGAGGATCGAGGAGAAGGCCACGACTCCCGCCACGGCGGTGGCGGTGGCGACCCAGTGGATCGGGCGGGTGTGCGTGTGTGCCAGTTCCGGGACGGCGGATTGCTGCACTAGGAGCGTCTCCTGTGAGGGCTGTGCCGGTGGGGGGTGGCCAGCATGGTGCCACACGTCACAGGGCGGGGAAAACGGCGGGGTCCGAGGTTACAGGCTTCCCCGTCGGGTTTGTTCGGTTTGTGGCGTGGTGTCAACACAAGGGCGCCGCTGCCGTGTTCCGGAGGGTTTCCGGGAACGCGGCAGCGGCGCCGGTGCGTTGTCGGGGTGTGCGGGGTGTCAGCGACCGCCGCCGCCGTCGGGGAGTGCGGGGTGTCAGCGACCGCCGCCGCCGTCGGCGTTGGGGCCGGTGTAGTCCTCGCCGTAGGAGCCCTTGGAGGGGCGGCGGCGGCGCATGGGCGGCTCGACGCCGTCCGCGAGGCGGCGGGCGGTGAGGAGGAAGCCGGTGTGGCCGATCATGCGGTGGTCCGGGCGGACGGCCAGGCCCTCCACGTGCCAGTTGCGGATCATCGACTCCCAGGAGGTGGGCTCGTTGAAGGAGCCGATCTCACGGATGGACTCGACGGTCCGGGCGAGCTGGGTGGTGGTGGCGACGTAGCAGCACAGGATGCCGCCGGGGACGAGCGCCTTGGAGACGGCCTCCAGACACTCCCAGGGGGCGAGCATGTCGAGGACGACGCGGTCGACGTCGGTGTCGGACAGGTTGTCCTGGAGGTCGCCGACGGTGAGCTGCCAGGCGGGGTGGGGGCCGCCGAAGTAGCGCTCGACGTTCTGCTGGGCGATCTCGGCGAAGTCCTCGCGGCGCTCGTAGCTGTGCAGCATGCCCTGGTCGCCGATGGCGCGCAGCAGGAAGCTGCTGAGCGAGCCGGAGCCGACGCCTGCCTCCACGACGCGGGCGCCGGGGAAGATGTCGGCGAAGGCGAGGATCTGCCCCGCGTCCTTGGGGTAGACCACGGCGGCGCCGCGGGGCATGGACAGGACGTAGTCGGGGAGCAGGGGGCGCAGCGCGAGATAGGCGACGTTACCGGTGGTGCGGACAACGCTGCCCTCGGGTGCGCCGATCAGCTCGTCGTGCGGGAAGGAACCCTTGTGGGTGTGGAAGTTCTTTCCCTCTTCGAGCGTGAACGTGTAGTGACGGCCCTTGGGGTCGGTCAGCTGAACCTGGTCCCCGACCTTGAAGGGCCCGCGCCTGCGGGCGGCACCGGTCGGTTCGGACATGTGAACAGCCTACCGGGGTTTGTGGGGGCCACCGACCACTAGGACGGCCTGGCCATGGCCTTCACGAAGGCACGCTCGACGTCGGCCGCGGACAGCACGCCGTAGATCTCGCCGCTCTCCTCGACGACGAGGTATTCGGTCGCGGGGGTCTCGCGCAGGGCGTCCAGGAGGTCCTCGCCGGCCAGCTCCGCAGAGACGCGCATGCCGTCGGTGAGGTCCTGGGCGAGGCCGCTGACGGCGACCCAGGGGCGGCGGTGTTCGGGTACGCCGACGATGGCGGCCTCGCGGACGAGGGAGAGCGGGGTGCCTTCGGCGTCGACGACGACCAGGGCGCGGGCGCCGGCGGCGTTGGCGCGGCGCAGGGCCTCGGACAGGGGTGTGTGGGTCTCGACGGGGACCGCGCGGCGGGTGAGGGTGCGGGCGCGCAGGTCGGGGAGGTGTTCGCGCAGGCGGGCCATGCGGAGGCTGTTGCCGGCGCCGGTCCAGATGATCGCGGCGAGGATCGCGGCGAGCAGGGCGTCCATCACGGTGTCCATGCCGACGTTGTCCTCGGCGGTGGAGCCGAGCGCTCCGGACTGGGTGAGCAGCGGGAGGCCGATGAGGACGGAGACGGCGAGCGCGCGGCCGACCCAGGCGGCGGCGACGGTGCCGGTCATGGGTCGGCCGGTGATCTTCCAGACGACGGCGCGGAGCATGCGGCCGCCGTCGAGCGGGAGGCCGGGCAGGAGGTTGAAGGCGGCCACGATGAGGTTGGAGATCATCAGGCCGCCGAGCAGGACGGCGGGGACCGTGCCGGGTTCGACGGGCTGGAGGGCGACGTAGAAGAGGCCGGCGAGGACGAGGGAGAGCAGCGGGCCGACGAAGGCCAGGACGAACTCCCGGCCGGGGGTCTCGGCTTCCTTCTCGATCTCGGAGACGCCGCCGAAGAACTGCAGCTGGATGCGGCGGACGGGGAGTTTGAAGCGGAGGGCCGCGACGGTGTGGGCCAGTTCGTGGACGAGGACGGAGGCGTAGAAGGCGACCGCGAAGAAGAGGGAGACGAGGTAGCGGGCGGCGCCGAGCTCGGGCAGCACGCGGTCCAGCTGGCCGCCGAACACCCAGGTGATGAGCGCGGCGACGAGGAACCAGCTGGGGGCGACGTAGACGGGCACGCCGAAGGGACGGCCCATCAGCAGTCCGCCGCGGGGCTGCGGCTGCTGGGGCGGGCGGTTCTTGGGGGTGGCACCGGAGTGGGCGAGGGTGCGGTGGTCGTCGGCAGTGCCGTGCTCCTCGGGTTTCCGGAGCTCGACGGGGGGTTGCCGGGGATCGCCGAGGGGGCGGCCGGGGTCCTGCTCTGCGCCCGGGTGCTCGCCGGTGCGGGTGCTGTCGTCGGGGGCCTCGGCGGCCTCGGGGGCGAGCTTGGCCGGGGGCGTGCCGGTGTCGCTGTCGGATGCGGGTGCATCGGCGGCTGCGGGGGTGTCGGCGGTCGCTTCCGGTGTCTGCGTGGCGGCCGGGGGCCGGACCGCGTCGGGCGCTGTGTCGGCCGCGGTGGGCTCTTCGGCCCGCGGAGTCTCTTCCGGCTCGGGCGGCGATGCGGCGCGGTCGGCGGTTGCCGGGGCCTGGGGGGCGTTGTCGTCGGCGGCCGGTTCGCGTGCGGTGCCGCTCCCGGGGGCCGGGGAAGGCTGGTCGGCGGGAGGTGCGGCGGGGCCGTCGGTTCCGTGGCCGGCGTCGGGTCGGGGCGTGTGGTCGGCGTTCGTGGCGGTCGCCGTCCTGTTGTCGTGGGGGTCGGTGGTCTGGGCCGTGGGCCCTGCGTGGGGCTTGGCCGACCTGTCCGTGCCGGACTGCGGCTGCCCGCTCCCGCCGCTCTCGTCCACGATGTCCCCTCGTTCGAAGCGTCTTCCGCGCCTGCCGTGCGGAAGGGTCTCGGGTCGATGGTATGCGGCGGTCGCAACGCGTTCCGCCCCGGCACCCCCGCGTTTCCCCGGGGTCGCGGCGGTGACGGCCGCGACTGGGTCACTGTCAGTGGCGGGCCGTATGGTCTGTGGTCATGGAGACGAGCACCGAGGGCACGGCGGAGGCCGCGAGCGGCGACCCGGGGGCGGCGACGGAGCCGGTCGTGGTCGAACCGGCGGCGGAGGCGGCGGCAGAGGCAGTGGTGGAGGGCGCCGGTGAGGTGTCCCGGTCCGCCATAGCGCCTGCGTCCCTCTCCCCCTCGCGGGCCAGTGACTTCATGCAGTGCCCGCTGCTGTACCGGTTCCGGGTGATCGACCGGCTGCCGGAGAAGCCGAGCGAGGCGGCGACCCGGGGGACCCTGGTGCACTCGGTGCTGGAGCGGCTTTTCGACGCGCCGGCCACCGAGCGGACCGCGCCGAAGGCCAAGTCGCTCGTCCCGGGCCAGTGGGACCGGCTCAGGGAGAGCCGGCCGGAGGTGGTCGAGCTGTTCGCCGACGATCCGGACGGCGAGCGGCTGACGCGCTGGCTCGGTGAGGCGGAGCGGCTGGTCGAGCGGTGGTTCACGCTGGAGGACCCGACGCGGCTGGAGCCCGCCGAGCGGGAGTTGTTCGTCGAGACGGAGCTGGACTCGGGGCTGAGGCTGCGCGGGATCATCGACCGGGTCGACGTGGCGCCGACCGGCGAGGTGCGGATCGTCGACTACAAGACGGGCAAGGCGCCCCGGCCCGAGTACGCCGAGGGTGCGTTGTTCCAGATGAAGTTCTACGCCCTGGTGGTGTGGCGGCTGAAGAACGTGATCCCTCGCCGGCTTCAGCTCGTGTATCTAGGCAGCGGTGACGTCCTGACGTACGACCCGGTCCTCGCCGATCTGGAGCGCGTCGAGCGCAAGTTGCTGGCCCTGTGGGAGGCGATCCGGCAGGCCACGGAGACGGGCGAGTGGCGGCCGCGTCCCACCAAGTTGTGCGGCTGGTGCGACCACCAGGCGCACTGCCCGGAGTTCGGCGGTACTCCCCCGCCGTATCCGCTGCCGGTGAGGGAGGCCGGTCCGGTTCCGGCGGAGGGTCCGGAGGGCGCGTCCCCTGAGACACGGCTGCTGCCGGTGAGGGCGGCCGAGTCGGCGGGCGCGGCGCAGGGCAGAATGGGGCCGGACTAGCGAAGGAGACTTACGTGGCCATCCGCGTCCTACTCGTCGACGACCAGCCGCTGCTGCGTACCGGCTTCCGGATGATTCTGGAGGCCGAGCAGGACATCGCGGTCGTGGGCGAGGCCGGAGACGGCCTTCAGGCCATCGACCAGGTCCGGGCGTTGCAGCCCGACGTGGTCCTGATGGACATCCGTATGCCGCGGATGGACGGTGTGGAGGCGACCCGGCAGATCACCGGGCCGGGGCGGGACGGCCCGGCGAAAGTGCTGGTGCTGACCACCTTCGACCTGGACGAGTACGTGGTGGAGGCGCTGCGGGCGGGGGCCAGCGGGTTCCTGTTGAAGGACGCCCCGGCCAACGAGCTCGTGCAGGCGATCCGGGTGGTGGCCGCGGGTGAGGCGATGCTCGCGCCGAGCATCACGCGCCGGCTGCTCGACAAGTACGCCACGCATCTGCCGTCGGGTGACGAGCCGGTGCCGGACACGCTGCACACGCTCACCGACCGGGAGGTCGAGGTGCTGAAGCTGGTGGCGCGCGGGCTGTCCAACGCGGAGATCGCCGCGGATCTGTTCGTCAGTGAGACCACCGTGAAGACGCATGTCGGTCACGTCCTGACCAAGCTGGGGCTGCGGGACCGGGTGCAGGCCGCGGTGTACGCGTACGAGAGCGGTCTGGTGCGTCCCGGGGCGCAGTAGCCGGCAGCAGCGGTGGTGAGCGAAGAGGGCGTCCCCTTCCTGACAGGGGGCGCCCTCTTCGTGTGTGCGGCCGGCGGACCGGGTCGGCCGTCGGATCAGCCCTTGCTGAGTTCCCAGAAGCGGAACACTGTGGAGGCGTCGAGGCAGTACTCCAGGCCGTAGACGTCGTCGCGGACGACGGCGTACTGCTTGGCCTGCCAGACGGGCAGGACGGGGACGTCCCTGGCGACGATGTCCTGGAGTGTGGCGAAGGGGTCGTCGGTGGCCGCGCGGTCCGGCTGCGCCGCGGTCTGCGGGATGAGCGTGCCGGTGATCTTGTTGTTGCTGTAGTTGTTGTCGAGCACGTTGCCCTTGCCGAAGAAGGGCGCCGTGAAGTTGTCGGCGTCCGGGTAGTCGGGCACCCAGCCCTTCACGTAGACGCCGTACTTGCCGGCGGCGATGTCCTTCTCGTACTGGTCGAAGGGCACGGACTTCACGTCGGCGGCGAACAGGCCGCTGGCGTTGAGCTGCTGGGCGATCGTCTTGAGTTCCTGGTCGGTGGCCGGGCCGTAGCGGGACGGGGTCGACCACAGGGTCAGTTTCACCTTGCCGGTGATGCCGTCGTCGGCCAGGGCGGCGGCGGCCAGGGACCTGGAGGGCTGGGCGCCGTAGGTGTCGAAGAAGGCCGTGTTGTGGCCGGCGATACCGGCCGGGATGATCGAGTAGAGCGCGGTCGCGGTGCCCTGGTAGACCTCGTCGATGAGGGCTTCGCGGTCGAGCAGGTAGGCGATCGCCTTGCGGACGCCGAGCTGTCCGGTGACGGGGTCGTCCATGTTGAAGACGAGGTGCTGGACCTCGGCGCTGGTGCCCTCGACGACCTCGACGCCGGAGTCGGGCGAGGCGTTCTCGATGTCGGTGATGTCGCCCGCGGTGAGGCCGCGGTAGGCGATGTCGACCTTCTTGTCGGTGAGGGCGGTCTTCAGGGCGGCCTGGTCCCCGTGGAAGAACTTCAGCGTCACGCCGGAGTTCTGGGGCTCGGCGGTGCCCTTGTAGTTCTCGTTGACGGAGAACACGGCCTCGTCGTCGCCGAACGAGTCGAGCCGGTAGGGGCCGGAGCCGACGGCCTCGCCGTCCTTGCGCAGTCCGTCGGCGTCGTACTGCGTGTGGTCGACGATGGAACCCGCACCGGAGGCGATCTTGCTCGGGAAGGTGGCGTCCGGGGTGTTCAGCGTGAAGACGACGGTCTTCTCGTCCGGGGTCTCGACCTTGTCGAGCATCGGGAACATGATCGCGGGACCGGCGTCGTCGTTGATCTTCAGGGTGCGGTCGAAGGAGAACTTGACGTCCTGCGAGGTGAGCGAGTCGCCGTTGCTGAACTTGAGGCCGGGCTTGAGCGTGCACGTGTACACCTGGGTCTTGGTGTCCGTGAACCTGCAGCTCTGGGCGGCGTCGGGCTCCGGTTCCGTGTTGCCCTTGGGGAAGCTGAGCAGCGACTGGAAGACGTTGTTGAACAACAGCCAGGAGCCTGGGTCGTAGCCGGAGGCCGGGTCGGTGGCGAGGACGTCGTCGGACATCCCCACGACCACCGAGGAGCCGCCGGAACCGGAGTCACCGGAGTCCGTGCCGCAGCCGGTCAGCAGGCCGGTGGCCAGCCCCGCGACGATCGGCAGGACCGGCCACTGTATGCGCTTGTTCACGTGCGAGTGCCCTTGTCGTCGATTCTTGTGGAATCCCGGGGCCCGTCCGTGAAGGCCCCGGGTGGGGAAAGGCGTCGGCCGGGTCAGCCGCTCACGCCTTTGCCGAGTTCCCACAGCTGCAGCGTCGACGAGGAGTTGAGCGCGTAGGCGGTGCCCGTGACGTCGTCGCGGGCGGCGACGTACTGGTTGCCCTGCCACAGCGGCAGCACGGGGACGTCGTTGGCGACGATGTCCTGGATCTCGGTCAGGCTTCCGGACGCGGCGATGCGGTCGGCCTCGCGGCGGGAGTCCGGGATCAGGCTGTTGCGGATCTTGGTGTTGTCGTAGGGCGAGCCGAGGAAGTTGTCCTTGTCGAGGAACGGCGCGATGTAGTTGTCGGCGTCGGGGAAGTCCGGGAACCAGCCCATGCCGTAGACGTCGTACTCGCCCTTCTGCTCCGCCGGGCGGAAGGCCGACCAGGGGGCGCCCTTGATGCTGACCTCGAAGAGCCCGCTGCCGTTGAGCTGCTTCTGGAGGTCCTCGAACTCCTCCTTGGTGGCCGGGCCGTAGTGGTCGGTCGTGTAGTGCAGGGTCAGCTTCACCGGGGTGGTGATACCGGCCTCGGTCAGCAGGGACTTGGCCTTGGTGGCGCTCGGGTCGCCGTACTTGTTGAAGAACGCGTTGACGTGACCGGTGATGGTGGCCGGTACCAGCGAGAAGAGCGGCTGGGCCTGGGTGCCGTAGACCTTGGAGACGAGTTCGCCGCGGTTGATCAGCTGGGCCATCGCCTGGCGTACGGCGCGGGCCTTCACGGACGGGGCGTCGGTGTTGAAGGCCAGGTAGCGGATCTCCAGGCCGGCCATTTCCACAAGGTCGACGTCGCCGCCGGACTCGTTGGAGAGCTTCTGGATCTGCGCGGGCGACATGGTGCGGGTGATGAGGTCGATGTCGCCCTTCGTGAGGGCGGTGCCCATCGCGGCGGCGCTCGTGAAGGAGCGCAGTTCGACCTCGTCGTTGTTCACCTTCAACGACCCCTTGTAGTTGGGGTTCTTGGTGAACACGGCGCTGACGAGCTCGTCGTTCTTGACGTCGGCCTTCATCGTGTAGGGGCCGGAGCCGTCGATGTCGAAGCCGTCGCGGAGCTTGTTCTTCGCGTAGTCGTCGGGGTTGACGATGCCGGCGACCGGGGTCGACAGCTTGTACGGGAAGGTGGCGTCGGCGGTCTTGAGGTGGAAGATGACCTGGCGCTCGCCCTTGGTCTCGACGGTGTCGATGGTGGACAGCAGGGCGAAGACGCCGGAGTCCGCCTTGAGGGCGAGGGCACGGTCGATGGAGTACTTCACGTCCGCCGCGGTGATGGAGTCGCCGTTGGCGAACTTGAGGCCGTCGCGCAGGGTGCAGACGTAGCGTTCGTTGCCGCTGTCGCTGAAGCCGCAGGACTGGGCGGCCTCGGGCACCGGGTCGCCCTCGCCCTTCGGCTGGATCATCAGGGTCTGCACGGTCTGGCGCAGGACGTTCCAGGTGCCGACGTCGTAGGCGTAGGCCGGGTCGAGCGGCGCGGGCGCGTCCTTCGTGGCGGTGAACCGGTCCGTGGTGCCGACGCCGATCGCGTCGCTCCCGCCGCTGCCGCTGTCGGTCCCGCCGCAGGCGGCGAGCACCGGCGCGAGCAGACCGATGACGGCCGGCAGCACCAAAGTCTTGCGGTTCATGCGCGAGTTTCTCCACAGCTGTCGAGTCCGTGTACCCGGCATGCATGGGTGGTGCGGCGGATCACGGGATGAGGGCGATGTTCTCACCAGGAGATTAGTCCGGACCGGCAGGAGGGTTCGCGGCCACCGGAGTTGGGCCCCCATCACACAGTGGAACCGGGTGTGGACGCACCGAATACCGACCAGGGGAATGATTAGTGCAGGTTTCCATGAATCGGGACACATGGGCGCGTCCAGAAGCCCGGAATCGGGGCGTCCGGCACAGCCTCGCCCGCCTGTCGAGGCCCGCCCGCGTGGGGAACGTCACAACCGTAACGAGGCGGGAGGCTACCGGAATTCGACCATCCGGCGCGCTTGGAATTACCGTGCCGGGGATCTTGGGAATTACCGCGCTATCCGCGTTGCACGCTGGGTGAACACCCGAGGCATTTCCGTCATCGAAGGGTCATGAGGCCGCGCAGGAATGTCAGGTCGATCTCTTCGAGGGAGCTGACGACGGTGCGTCCGGGGGCCGGGGCGATGGGAGCCACCGAGGGGACGGCCACGACCTGGCAGCCGGCGGCCTCGGCGGCGGCGACACCGGTGGCGGTGTCCTCGACGACCGCGCATCTGACCGGATCCGCACCGAGTCCGGCGGCGGCGAACAGATACGGGTCGGGGTACGGCTTGGTGCGGGACACCTCGTCTCCGGCGACCGTGAGGGCGAAGTGCTGGGGGCCGAGGGACGCGAGGACCCGGTCGATGATGCGCCGGTGCGAGGCGGAGACCAGGGCCGTGGGGATCCGGTGCGCGGACAGTTCGGTCAGCAGTCGGAGCGCGCCCGGCATCAGGGGCAGTTCGCGGCCGATGCGGTCCTCGAAGCCGTCGTTGAGCAGGACGCTGAGTTCGGCGAGGGTGATGTCTGCGCCGGTGGCCTCGATCAGGAAGCCGGCGCTGCGGGTCATGGGGCCGCCGACCACGACATGGCGCCAGGAGTCGTCGAGGGTGTGGCCGAGGCGGGCGAAGACGTCGACCTCGACGTCCCACCAGAAGCCCTCGGTGTCCACCAGGGTGCCGTCCATGTCGAGGAGGACGGCCTGAAGTGCCGAGCCGTCTGCCGTTCGGGTTACGGGCGCGGGGACCGTGCTGGTCATCCACGTACCTCCTTGAGGGACGAGCAGGCCGGTCCCCCGCACGGGGAACCGGCCTCCAGTGGACCGACCAGTGTACGACTTATCCGATCAGTGTGCTCGGTGAGTCATGACTCAGGAGCGTGTCACCGGGCGTTGAAGTACTTCGCCTCCGGGTGGTGGATGACGATCGCGTCGGTGGACTGCTCGGGGTGGAGCTGGAACTCCTCCGAGAGGTGGACGCCGATCCGCTCGGGCTGGAGCAGGTCGGCGATCTTGGCGCGGTCCTCCAGGTTGGGGCAGGCGCCGTAGCCGAGGGAGAAGCGGGCACCGCGGTACTTCAGGGAGAACATGTCCTCGATCTCGCTGGGGTCCTCGCCCGCGAAGCCGAGCTCGGACCGCACGCGCGCGTGCCAGTACTCGGCGAGTGCCTCGGCCAACTGGACGGACAGTCCGTGCAGTTCGAGGTAGTCGCGGTAGGCGTTCGCCTCGAACAGCTTGGCGGTCTGCTCGCCGATCCGGGAGCCGACGGTGACGACCTGGAAGCCGACGACGTCGGTCTCCCCGGACTCCTCGGGGCGGAAGAAGTCGGCGAGGCAGAGCCGGCGGCCGCGGCGCTGGCGCGGGAAGGTGAAGCGGGTGCGTTCGTTGCCCTGCTCGTCCAGGATGATCAGGTCGTCGTCCTTGGACACGCAGGGGAAGTAGCCGTAGACGACGGCGGCTTCGAGGAGGTTCTCGGTCTGCAGCTGGTCGAGCAGTCCGCGCAGGCGCGGCCGTCCCTCGGTGTCGACGAGCTCCTCGTACGTCGGTCCCTCGCCGGTGCGGGCCTGCTTGAGTCCCCACTGGCCCTTGAACAGGGCGCCCTCGTCGAGCCAGGAGGCGTACTCCTTGAGCTGGATGCCCTTGATGACGCGGGTACCCCGGAAGGGCGGTGTGGGGACCGGGTTGTCGGTGGCGACGTCGGAGCGGACGTGCCCCTCTTCGGGCCGCTCCTCCTCGACGGGTACGGCGCTCGCGCGCACCCGGCGCTGCTTGAGCTCGGGCAGCTTGGCGCCGGGCACGCCGCGCTTGACGCCGATGAGGGCGTCCATGAGACGCAGGCCCTCGAAGGCGTCGCGGGCGTAGCGGACCTCGCCCTCGTAGATCTCGTGCAGGTCCTGTTCGACGTAGGCCCGGGTCAGGGCCGCTCCGCCCAGGATGACCGGGAAGTCGGTGGCCATGCCGCGCTGGTTGAGCTCCTCCAGGTTCTCCTTCATGATCACCGTCGACTTGACCAGGAGGCCGGACATGCCGATCACGTCGGCGCGGTGCTCCTCCGCCGCCTCCAGGATCGCGGAGACCGGCTGCTTGATGCCGAGGTTGACCACGTTGTAGCCGTTGTTGGACAGGATGATGTCGACGAGGTTCTTGCCGATGTCGTGGACGTCGCCGCGCACGGTCGCCAGGACGATGGTGCCCTTGCCCTCGGCGTCGGACTTCTCCATGTGCGGTTCGAGGTGGGCCACCGCGGTCTTCATCACCTCGGCCGACTGCAGCACGAACGGCAGCTGCATCTGGCCGGAGCCGAACAGCTCACCGACCACCTTCATGCCGTCCAGGAGGATCTCGTTGACGATGTCCAGGGCCGGGCGGCTCTGCAGGGCCTCGTCGAGGTCGGCCTCCAGGCCGTTCTTCTCACCGTCGATGATGCGGCGCTTGAGGCGCTCCTCCAGCGGCAGCGCGGCCAGTTCCTCGGCGCGGCCCGCCTTCAGGGACTTGGTGGTGGCGCCCTCGAAGAGCTGCATGAGCTTCTGGAGGGGGTCGTAGCCCTCGGCGCGCCGGTCGTGGATCAGGTCGAGGGCGGTCTGGACCTCCTCCTCGCTGAACCGGGCGATCGGCAGGATCTTCGACGCGTGCACGATCGCCGAGTCCAGGCCCGCCTTCACGCACTCGTCCAGGAACACGGAGTTGAGCAGGATGCGGGCGGCCGGGTTCAGGCCGAAGGAGATGTTGGACAGGCCCAGGGTGGTCTGCACGTCCGGGTGGCGGCGCTTGAGCTCGCGGATCGCCTCGATGGTGGCGACGCCGTCCTTGCGGGACTCCTCCTGACCGGTACAGATCGTGAAGGTCAGGGTGTCGATGAGGATGTCCGACTCGTGGATGCCCCAGTTGCCGGTCAGGTCCTCGATCAGCCGCTCGGCGATGGCGACCTTGTGCTCGGGGGTGCGGGCCTGGCCCTCCTCGTCGATCGTGAGGGCGATCAGCGCGGCGCCGTGCTCCTGCGCCAGCTTGGTGACCTTCGCGAAACGGGACTCGGGGCCGTCGCCGTCCTCGTAGTTGACCGAGTTGATCACCGCGCGGCCGCCGAGCTTCTCCAACCCGGCCTGGATGACGGGGACCTCGGTGGAGTCGAGCACGATCGGCAGGGTGGAGGCGGTGGCGAAGCGGCCGGCCAGCTCCTTCATGTCGGCGACACCGTCACGGCCGACGTAGTCCACGCAGAGGTCCAGCATGTGGGCGCCCTCGCGGATCTGGTCGCGGGCCATCTCCACACAGTCGTCCCAGCGCGCCTCCAGCATCGCCTCACGGAACTTCTTGGAGCCGTTCGCGTTCGTCCGCTCACCGATCGCCAGGTAGGAGGTGTCCTGGCGGAAGGGGACCGTCTGGTAGAGGGAGGCGGCACCCGGCTCGGGACGCGGGTCCCGCTCGGAGGGCGTGACACCGCGGACGCGGTCGACGACCTGGCGCAGGTGCTCGGGGGTGGTGCCGCAGCAGCCGCCGATCAGGGACAGGCCGTAGTCGCGGACGAAGTTCTCCTGCGCGTCGGCCAGGCCCTCGGGGTCGAGCGGGAAGTGCGCGCCGTCCTTGGTGAGGATCGGCAGGCCCGCGTTGGGCATGCACAGCAGCGGGATGCGGGAGTGGCGGGCAAGATAGCGCAGGTGCTCGCTCATCTCGGCGGGGCCGGTCGAGCAGTTCAGGCCGATCATGTCGATGCCCAGCGGCTCCAGCGCGGTCAGCGCGGCACCGATCTCCGAGCCCAGCAGCATCGTGCCGGTCGTCTCGAACGCCATCGAGACCACCAGCGGCACGTCGGTGCCGGTCGCCTCCAGCGCGCGCCGGGCGCCGAGGACGGAGGCCTTCGTCTGGAGCAGGTCCTGCGTGGTCTCGACGATCAGGGCGTCCGCGCCGCCCGCGAGCAGGCCCTCGACGTTGGCCTGGTAGCCGTCGCGGATCGTGGCGTAGTCGATGTGGCCGAGGGTGGGC
The DNA here is from genome assembly GCF_055570355.1 of Streptomyces sp. NPDC031225. Taxonomy (NCBI): domain Bacteria; kingdom Bacillati; phylum Actinomycetota; class Actinomycetes; order Kitasatosporales; family Streptomycetaceae; genus Streptomyces; species Streptomyces sp. NPDC031225. Next base: position 413,554 of record NZ_JBVIHJ010000001.1, read on the forward strand.
AGCTTGGTGCCGGGGCCGACCGAGCCGAGGACCCAGCGCTGGCGGCCGTCGCGGGCGGTGTGCTCGTCTGCCGCCTCGCGGGCGATCCGGGCGCCCGCCTCGGAGAGCTCGTGCACCCGGTCGGCGATGTCGTACTCCGACGCGGCCGTGTGGTTGGAACCGAAGGTGTTGGTCTCGACGCAGTCGACGCCCACCGCGAAGTACGCGTCGTGGACGGAACGGACGATGTCGGGGCGGGTCACGTTGAGGATCTCGTTGCAGCCTTCGAGATTCTCGAAGTCCTCCAGCGTCGGATCCTGGGCCTGCAGCATGGTGCCCATCGCTCCGTCGGCGACCACCACTCTGGTGGCGAGCGCCTGACGGAGCGCGGACACACGGGTCCGGCTGTCGGCGGAAGGGGTCAGTGGCGACGAGGCCATGAAAGGGCTCCCTCAGTTGCGACGGCTGTCGGCTTCACGGCGCCCGCGAGACGTCCCGCGCTGGGCGCACCACGCCAGGGTAGCCGGGCCCGCCACCGTATGGTCGGCACGTCCACGGGACGGACGGGGATGGCGGGTGGGCCACCGGCTGGATACCAGTGACGCAACAGATGGCGACCGACCATTAGCGGGAGGTCGGCATCGACCGGTAGTGTTCGGCATTGCCGAACGGTGGCAACGACGCCGTAACACTCGGCTGTCGAAGGGGACGGAGGCAGAACGGCGATGGCACGGAACATCCAGTCGCTCGAACGGGCGGCCGCGATGCTGCGGCTCCTCGCGGGCGGCGAGCGGAGGCTCGGCCTGTCGGACATCGCCTCGTCCCTGGACCTCGCCAAGGGCACCGCGCACGGCATCCTGCGCACCCTTCAGCACGAGGGGTTCGTGGAGCAGGACGAGGCGTCGGGGCGCTACCAGCTGGGCGCCGAGCTGCTGCGCCTGGGCACCACCTACCTGGATGTGCACGAGCTGCGCGCGCGTGCGCTGGTGTGGACCGACGACCTGGCCCGCTCCAGCGGCGAGAGCGTGCACCTGGGCGTCCTGCACCAGCAGGGCGTGCTGATCGTGCACCACGTCTTCCGGCCCGACGACAGCCGGCAGGTGCTGGAGATCGGGGCGATGCAGCCGCTGCACTCCACGGCCCTGGGCAAGGTGCTGTCGGCCTACGACCCGGTCGCGCACAGCGAGGTCCTGGAGGCCGAGCGCAAGCCGTTCACGGACCGCACGGTGTGCGAACCGGAGGCCTTCGAGCAGGTCCTCGACCTGACCCGCGCGCGGGGCTACGCGGCCGACGTCGAGGAGACCTGGGAGGGCGTCGCCTCCATCGCCGCCCCCATCCACGACCGGCGGCGCATGCCCGTGGGCGCGGTCGGCATCACCGGCGCGGTGGAGCGGCTGTGCCGGGACGGCGAGGTGCGCCCCGAGCTGATCGCGGCGGTGCGGGACTGCGCCCGCGCGGTGTCGCGGGACCTGGGCGCCGGGCGGTTCTGACCTGGGCCTGTTCCGGAAGAGCGCAAGAGGGCCGGTACGTCCGTTGACGTGCCGGCCCTCGTCCGTACTCTGACAAACAAGGCAAACCCACAGATCCGCACGCACAGTGCCCGCACGGAAGCCGTGCGTATCGAACTCAAGATCGATAGCGCATGACAATCAATAACGATCGTGGTTTCGACAACACAGCTCTTGACGTGCACGTAACGCCGGAGCAAGACTCCCGTCCATCGGTCGGCATTGTCGAACACCTACCGGCAATACGCGCTAGAGTGTGACAACGCCAAGGGCCGGCATCGCTCTCACCCCCGAGAGCAGCTCGAACCACCGGAGGGACCCGGGGTTCGGTCCCCTGGACGAAGGACAAAGGAGTCGCGGGTGTCCAGCTCCGACATCTTCATCGGCGAGACCATCGGTACCGCCATACTCATCCTGCTCGGCGGTGGCGTGTGCGCCGCCGTCACGCTGAAGGCCTCCAAGGCCCGCAACGCCGGCTGGCTCGCCATCACCTTCGGGTGGGGTTTCGCCGTGCTGACGGCCGTGTACACCTCGGCGCCGCTCTCCGGCGCCCACCTCAACCCGGCCGTGACGCTCGCGCTCGCGCTGAAGAAGAACGGCATCGCCTGGAGCGACGTCCCGGTCTACTGGGGCGGCCAACTGCTCGGCGCCATGATCGGTGCGGCCCTCGTCTGGGTCGCCTACTACGGCCAGTTCCACGCGCACCTGACCGACAAGGAGATCGTCGGCGCTCCGGGTGCGCAGGCCACCGCGACCAAGGCCATCGAGGCGCAGGAGAAGGGCGCGGGCCCGGTCCTGGGCATCTTCTCCACCGGCCCCGAGGTCCGCGTCGCCTGGCAGAACGTCGCCACCGAGGTCATCGGCACCATCGTGCTGGTGCTCGCCGTCCTCACCCAGGGCCTCAACGGTGACGGCAAGGGCCTGGGCACCCTGGGCGCCCTCATCACCGCACTCGTCGTCGTCTCCATCGGTCTTTCCCTCGGTGGCCCGACCGGTTACGCGATCAACCCGGCCCGTGACCTCGGTCCGCGCATCGTGCACGCACTCCTGCCCCTGCCCAACAAGGGCGGCTCCGACTGGAGCTACGCCTGGGTCCCGATCGTCGGTCCGCTGATCGGCGGCGCGATCGCTGCAGGCATCTACAACATCGCGTTCGCTTAGACCCAAGCAGTCGAACAGCAGTCGTAGACCGTCCCTCACTCACGGAACCCAGGAGCACACAGTGACCGACGCCCACACCGCCGGCCCGTTCATCGCCGCGATCGACCAGGGCACCACCTCCAGCCGCTGCATCGTCTTCGACCGCGACGGACGCATCGTCTCCGTCGACCAGAAGGAGCACGAGCAGATCTTCCCGAAGCCGGGCTGGGTCGAGCACAACGCCACCGAGATCTGGACCAACGTCGAGGAAGTCGTCGCCGGAGCCGTCCAGAAGGCCGGCATCACCCGCGACGACATCAAGGCCATCGGCATCACCAACCAGCGCGAGACCACTCTCCTCTGGGACAAGAACACCGGTGAGCCCGTCCACAACGCCATCGTCTGGCAGGACACCCGCACCGACGCCCTGTGCCGGGAGCTCGGCCGCAACGTCGGCCAGGACCGCTTCCGCCGCCAGACCGGCCTGCCGCTGGCCTCGTACTTCGCCGGCCCCAAGGCCCGCTGGCTGCTCGACAACGTCGAGGGGCTGCGCGAGCGCGCCGAGGCCGGGGACATCCTCTTCGGCACCATGGACAGCTGGGTCATCTGGAACCTGACCGGCGGTGTCAACGGCGGCAAGCACTACACCGACGTCACCAACGCCTCCCGCACCATGCTGATGAACCTCCACACCCTGGAGTGGGACGAGAAGATCGCCGAGTCCATCGGCGTCCCGATGAACATGCTCCCGGAGATCCGCTCCTCCGCCGAGGTCTACGGCGAGGTCACCGGCGGCAAGCTCGGCGACCTGCTCGGCGGCATCCCGGTCGCCTCCGCGCTCGGTGACCAGCAGGCGGCCCTGTTCGGCCAGACCTGTTTCGCCGAGGGCGAGGCCAAGTCGACGTACGGCACCGGCACGTTCATGCTGATGAACACCGGGGACAAGATCATCAACTCGTACTCCGGGCTGCTGACCACCGTCGGCTACCGCATCGGCGACGAGAAGCCGGTCTACGCCCTCGAGGGCTCGATCGCGGTCACCGGTTCGCTGGTGCAGTGGATGCGCGACCAGATGGGCCTGATCTCCACCGCCGCCGAGATCGAGACCCTCGCCCTCTCGGTCGAGGACAACGGCGGCGCGTACTTCGTGCCGGCCTTCTCCGGCCTGTTCGCCCCCTACTGGCGCCCGGACGCCCGCGGTGTGATCGCCGGTCTCACCCGGTACGTCACCAAGGCGCACATCGCGCGCGCCGTTCTGGAGGCCACCGCCTGGCAGACCCGTGAGATCAGCGACGCCATGACGAAGGACTCCGGTGTCGAGCTCGCGGCCCTCAAGGTCGACGGCGGCATGACCTCCAACAACCTGCTGATGCAGACCCTCTCGGACTTCCTGGACGCCCCCGTGGTGCGCCCGATGGTCGCCGAGACCACCTGCCTCGGCGCCGCCTACGCCGCCGGCCTCGCCGTCGGCTTCTGGACCAGCACCGACGACCTGCGCGCCAACTGGCGCCGGGCCGCCGAGTGGACCCCCAACATGGACGCGGAGAAGCGCGACCGTGAGTACAAGAGCTGGCTCAAGGCCGTCGAGCGGACCATGGGCTGGCTCGAGGACGAGAACTGACGAGCGAGCGCACACAGGCTCATCTCGTAGTTCTGACGAGGAGTAAGAACCCCACATGACCAGTCAGTCCACCCTGCAGTCCGTGCCTGCCCTCGGTACGCGCCCGGCCTCCGGCTCCAACCCGAGCCGCGCCGAGACCCGGGAGCAGCTCTCCAAGGCGTCGTACGACCTTCTCGTGATCGGCGGCGGCATCCTGGGCATCTCCACCGCCTGGCACGCCGCGCAGTCCGGCCTCAGGGTGGCACTGGTCGACGCCGGCGACTTCGCCGGCGCCACCTCCTCCGCCTCCTCCAAGCTGCTCCACGGCGGTCTGCGCTATCTGCAGACCGGCGCGGTGAAGCTGGTGGCGGAGAACCACTTCGAACGCCGTGCGGTCTCCCGCCAGGTGGCTCCCCACCTGGCGAACCCGCTCACGTTCTACCTCCCCGTGTACAAGGGCGGGCCGCACGGCGCCGCGAAGCTCGGGGCGGGCGTCTTCGCCTACTCCGCGCTCTCCGCGTTCGGCGACGGCGTCGGGCACCTGCTGTCCCCCGCCAAGGCGGCGCAGGACGTGCCCGAGCTGCGCACCGACAACCTCAAGGCCGTGGCCGTGTACGGCGACGACCAGATGAACGACGCCCGCATGGCGCTGATGACGGTCCGCGCGGCCGTCGAGGCGGGCGCGGTCGTCCTGAACCACGCCGAGGTGACCGGCCTCCGGTTCACCAGGGGCCGGGTGACGGGCGCCGACCTGCGCGACCGGCAGTCCGGCGACGAGTTCGGAGTGAACGCCCGGCTCGTGCTCAACGCGACCGGCCCGTGGGTCGACCACCTGCGCAAGATGGAGAACCCGGACGCGGCGCCGTCGATCCGCCTCTCCAAGGGCGCGCACCTGGTCCTGAAGCGGACCTCGCCGTGGAGGGCCGCGCTCGCGACCCCGATCGACAAGTACCGGATCACCTTCGCGCTGCCCTGGGAGGACATGCTCCTCCTCGGCACCACGGACGAGCAGTTCGAGGGCGACCCCGCGGATGTCTCGGTCACCGAGAAGGACACGGCCCAGATACTCGACGAGGCCGCGTTCTCGATCCGCGACCAGCAGCTGTCCCGTGACCTGATCACGTACTCGTTCGCCGGTCTGCGGGTGCTGCCGGGCGGTCCCGGTGACACCGCGAAGGCCAAGCGCGAGACGGTGGTCACCGAGGGCAGGGGCGGCATGCTGTCCGTCGCGGGCGGCAAGTGGACGACCTTCCGGCACATCGGCCGTACGGTCATGCAGAAGCTGGAGGCGCTGCCGGGCCACCCGCTGGGCGACGACTTCGAGCCGATCTCCTCCCTGCCGAAGAAGCTGCCGCTGCCCGGTGTCGCCAACCCGCGCGCGGTCGCGCACCGCCTGCTGGTGGACAACCCGGCGCCCGGCCCCCGTATGGGAGCCGACACGGCGAGGCACCTCGCCACGCACTACGGTTCGCTGGCCTTCGACATCGCGCGGCTGGCCAACGAGAACCCCGAGCTGGGCGAGCGCGTGCACCCGGACGCGCCCGAGATCTGGGCGCAGGTCGTGTACGCCCGGGACAACGAGTGGGCCCAGACGCAGGACGACGTGCTGCGCCGCCGTACGACCCTGACGATCCGCGGCCTGGCCACGGACGACGTCCGGGCGAAGGTCCAGGACCTGCTCGACAAGAAGTAGAGACCCCGGCCCCTCCCCCTATGGGGGCCGGTAGGTGAAGGGGGCGGCTCCTCGACTGACGGAGCCGCCCCCTTCGCATGCCCTGTTGTCAGTGCCGGGTGCTTTCATGGCACGCATGGACAACGATCAGGCCACTGTCGAGGAACTCGCCGTGCTGCGGGAGGCCTTCGGCGTGGACGACGGGGGCGCGTCGGCGCTCGGGTGGGAGACGGTGCGGACCTTCGAGGCGGAGCAGGGCGTGGTGCTGCCGGAGCCGTATCGGACGTTCGTCGCGGAGATCTCCGACGGGTCGTTCCAGGGGCCGCCGGAATACGGGCTCGTGGGGTTGGCCGAGTTGCCCGGGGACTGGGGGGACGACGGAGCGGAGCGGGACCTGCGCAAGCCGTTCCCGCTGACCGAGGGCTGGCTCTGGGAGGCGGGCGAGGGCCTGTACGAGGACCCCGACGCCGTCATCGACCAGGTGTTCAGGCACGGTTCGATCGTGCTCGGCACGGACGGGTGCGCGATGAACTGGCATCTCGTCGTCACGGGCCCCCACCGGGGACACATCTGGCACATCACCGATGTGGGCGCGATGCCCTTCGGCTCGGAGTTCGGGCACACGACCTCCGAGCCCGGCTTCACCGGCTGGGTGCGGCACTGGGCCGCCGGCAGGGAGTGGTTCGACGCCGAGTCAGCCCAGTGAGGCCACGACCTCGCGTACAGCGTCCGGGGAGGACAACTCCGCACGCCGCAGGATGAGTTCGCGCCCGAGGAGCAGGGCACGGCGGGAGGCGGGGACCGGGTCCGGGAGGGTCGTGAGGTCGGTCAGGTGGGCGAACCCGATGATGCGGCGGATGATCTCGGTGCCCGCGTAGCCGAGGGACTCGGTCCAGACGCGGCGCAGGAAGCGGTCCAGATAGGCGTCGTCGAAGAAGGTGTCCACGCGGGCCGGCCACAGGCGGCGGAACTCCGTCTCGAACGCCGCCCAGGACAGGGCCAGTTGGTCGGCATGGTCGCTCAAGGAGCCCAGGGCGCGGGCCCGTTCCTCCGAGACCAGCGCGTTGGCCCAGTACAGGCCGAGGTCGAAGCCGATCGGGCCGACGAAGGAGAACTCGGGGTCGAAGACCCGGACCACCGGGGCGCCTTCGCGGGTGCCGACCATGATGCTGCCGGTGTGCAGGTCGCCGTGGAGGAGTGCCTGGGCGCTGGTCATGAACAGGTGCCTGAGGTCGGCCACCTCCGTGCGGAGCCCCGCGTCCGCGCGGAAAGCCTTCGCCAGGTCGTCGACGCCCTCGTGCCAGTGGTTGTGCTCGTGCTCGATGTACGGCTCGGACAGCACCACGTCCTCGGTGATCTTGCAGAGCTCGGGGCTGACCGAGGCCGCGATCAGGGCCTTGCGTTCGGCCGACGGCATGCCGAAGTCGCTGGTGGCGAAGGAGAGCCGGGCGACCAGTTCGCCGACCCGGGCCGAGGTGCCGGGGCCGTACGACGCGCCCTCGTTGAGGAGGGTGCGCAGGACCTCCAGGTCCGACATGTCCTCCATGACGGTCGCGTAGTTCTCGGGGTCGTAGCCGTGGATCGCCGGGATCTCGTCGGGGGCGACCTTCGCGATCTGCTCGTAGGCGCGGGCCTCGGCGTCGGCGCGGTCCGGGTTCATCGGCCAGGACGGACCCGCCACGCGCACCCAGGGCAGGGCCTGCTTCAGCGCGAGGCTGCGGGTGCCGTCGGCCGCCGAGGCGAGGAAGACCCGGTTCATGTTGCCGTCGGAGACCTCGCGGACCTCCGGATCGGCGGCGCCGTCCCAGTGGCCGCGCTCGCGCAGGTACGCCGGGATGTCCTCCGGCTCCAGGATGCGGTAACCCATGGTCTGGTAACTCCCTTGTGGCGTACGGCGCTCTGAGGTGTGCTGCTATGACGTGCGGCGCTTGGACAACGTGAAGCTGAAGACCAGGGCGAGGATGAGGACCGCGCCCTCGACGACGTCCTGGGTGTAGTACGGCAGGCCCTTGATGGTCAGGCCGGTGGTGATGATGCCGATGAGGACCGCGCCGAGGGCCGTGCCCCAGACGTTGGGGCGGCCCCGGCCCAGCACGGAGGTGCCGACGAGCGCCACGGCCACCGCTTCGAGCAGCTGGGAGGTTCCGGCGGACACGTCGCCCTGGCCGATGCGGGACGCGAGGATCAGGCCGCCGATCGAGGCGAGGACGCCGGAGAGGACGTAGGCCAGGGCGCGGTAGGCGCCGACGCGGATGCCGGCCAGTCGGGCGGCCTCGGGGTTGGCGCCGATCGCGTACAGGACGCGGCCCCAGCGGGTGCGGGCCAGGAACACCCAGGCGACGATCGTCAGGCCGCCGAAGATGAGGACCGAGACGGGGATCCCGGCGACCGTGCCGCGGTCGATCTTGAGGAAGCCGGCCGTGAATTTGCCGGGCGCTGTCGAGCCGTCGTCCATGGTCATGCCGGGGGTGATCGACTGGCCGTCGACCAGGATGAGCTTGCTGCCCTGGATCACGAACATGGTGCCGAGGGTGGCGAGCATGTCGGGGATCTTCAGTACGACGATCAGCAGCGCGTTGAGCAGGCCCGCCACGGCGCCCGCCGTGAGCACGGCGAGGATCGCGACCGTGCCGACCTGATTGTGGACGACCATCGTCTGGGCGGCGACCGAGACGCCGAGGCCGGCGACCGCGCCGACGGACATGTCCATTCCGCCGGCGGCCATGGTCAGGGTGACGCCGAGGCCGAGGATCGCGGCGACGGAGACGTACCGGAGGGTGTCGAGGAGGGTCGCCGACTCACGGAAGGAGCCCTCGCTGAGTGCGAAGTACAGGAACAGGGCGACCGTGACGAAGATGAAGCCGTACTTGATCACGGCGTTCTGGACGCGTACGGCGGTGGAGGTCGCGGGCGGGATCGCCGCCTTCGTGGGGACCTCGGTGCTCTGCTGGGTGGTCATGGGAGCTGCTTCCTTGGGGCCTGCGGCTGGCGGCCGACGTCAGACCGACGCCGAGATGGTCTGGATGACGCGGTCGCGTTCCGCGTCCTCGCCGTACGCGTCGAGGTGGATCTCACCGGCGGCGAGCACGACGACCCGGTCGGCGATCTCCAGGACCTCGTCGACGTCGGCGGACAGGACGAGTACGGCGGCGCCCTCCGCGGCCAGCGTGCGGGCGCGGCGGCCGATGTCGCGACGGGCGCCGATGTCCACGCCTCGGAACGGCTCGTCCAGGATGAGGACGCGGGGTGTCTCGGCGAGCCAGCGGCCGACGACGACCTTCTGCTGGTTGCCGCCGGACAGCTCCTCGACGGTGCTGTGCTCGTCGCGGGCCACGACGCCGAGGGCGTCGATGGTGTCGCGGCCGAGGGCGTCCTCCCTGGCCGTGTTCACCAGCCCGAGGCGGGACAGCGACTTGAGGAAGGGCAGGGAGATGTTCTGGGCCAGCGACCAGCCGGGCACGAGCGCGTCGGCATGCCGGTCCTCGGGGACCAGGTGGACACCGCCGCGGATGGCGTCGGAGGGCCGCTTCGGTGCGTACGGTCTCCCGTCCAGCTCGACCGTCCCCGTCGCGAAGGGCTCGGCGCCGAACAGGCCGCGAGCCAGCTCGGTCTTGCCGGCCCCCAACAGGCCCACCACACCGGTGACTTCACCGGCGCGCAGGTCGAGGTCGAGGGGCGCCCTGCCCTCGAAGAGGCGGACTCCGCGCAGCGAGAGAACGACGTCTCCCTGGTCGCCCTCCCGCACCGGGCGGGCCGTCGTCGTCTCCTGGGCCTGGGCCAGCATCGCGCGCAGGGCGCTGTCCCAGTCGAAGGGCTTGGCCTGGTCCTCGGTGAGACGGCCGTCCCGCAGGACGACCAGGCGGTCGGCGAGGGCGTCGATCTCGCCGAGGCGGTGGGAGACGTAGAGGACGGCGATGCCGTCGTCGCGCATCCTCTCGACGAGCGCGAAGAGGCGTTCGGCCTCGGCGGCGGACAGGGCCGAGGTCGGCTCGTCCAGGATCAGCAGGCGCGGGCGGGTGGCGAGCGCGCGGGCGAGGATCAGCAACTGGCGGTCGGAGATGCCGAGTTCGCCCACCTCGCGGCGCAGCACCGAGTCGCTCCAGCCGAGATCGAGGCCCGCCTGGATCTCGCGGGCGCGCTCCAGGACCCGGCGTCCGTTCAGGAACGGGTTTCCGCGCTTCTGCGCCAGTTCCTCGAAGACCAGGTTCTCGGCGACCGAGAGGCCCGGCACGATGCCCTCGCCGATGCGCTGGTGCACGGTCTGGATGCCCAACTGCCGGGCGGCGAGCGGGGACTGGAGGGCCGCGGGTTCCCCGGCGACCCGCACCTGTCCGCCGTGGCCGGTGTGCACGCCCGACAGGATCTTGATCAGCGTCGACTTGCCGGCGCCGTTCGCTCCGAGCAGCGCGACCACGCTGCCCGGGGCGATGTCGAGGCTGACGGACTCCAGGACCGTCTTGCCCCCGAAAGCCATGCTGACCTCGCGGAGGGTGACCGCCGGTTCAGTGGGCGACATTCGAGATCCAGTCGGCGGTGGAGACCTGCGACAGGTTCAGCGCCGGCAGCGCCGTGCGGAGCTGGTCCATGTTCTCGATCTTCTTCTCGCGCAGGAAGTCCTGGGTGATGGCGACGGCCGGGAACTCCACGGAGGTCTTGTTCAGCTGACCGGCCAGCTCCAGGGCGGCGGTCCGTACGACGGCGGCGCCGACCGCGGACGGGTCGGTGCCGGCGGTGGCGACCCAGGGGCTGTCGGCGGCGGTCATCTGCTGGATGTCGGCGTTGGAGACGTCCGCGCCGAAGACCTTCACCTTGTCCTGGAGCTTCTTGTTCTGGACGGCGAGGACGGTGCCCTTGGCGAGCTCGTCGTAGGGGGCGAAGACGCCGGTCACGTCCGCGTGCTGGGTGAGCGCGGCGGAGACCAGGGGAACGTTGTCGGTGGCCGTGGAGTCGGTGACCTTGCCGACCTTGAACTGCTGCTTCCAGCCCTGCGCGGCGATTTCCTTGGCCCACACGGTGTTCCGCTTGTCGAGGGCGGCGTAACCGGCGACGTTGACGTAGCCGACCTTGGCGTTCTCGCCGAGCTTCTTCGCCATCACGTCGAGGACGGCCTGCGCCATGCTCGCGTCGTCCTGCTCGGTGCTCACCACGCCCTTGGTGGGGGTGTCGACGTCGTAGACGACGACCTTGATGCCCTTCTTCACGGCCTTGTCGATCTCCGGCTGGATGGTCGCCGGGAAGCCGTGGTCGATGATGATCGCCTTGGCGCCGGAGTTGATCGCCGAGGACAGGTCGGTGGCCTGCTTGGCGTTGTCCGCCTGCGCGTCGTACACGGTCAGGTCGATGCCGAGGGCCTTGGCCTGGGCCTTGGCGCCGTTGCCCCACTGCTCGAAGTAGTCACCGGCGCCGCTCTGGCGGACCAGGGCCACCTTGACCGGGCCCGCGCTGAAGGGGGCGGGCTTCTTGCCGGTGGCGGCCGAGGCGGAGGCGGCGGTGTCGGAGGTGTTCTTCGAGGCGTCCGTCGACTGCGAGCAGCCCGCGAGCGCGAGGGCGGAGACGGAGGCCAGCGAGAGCGCGGCGAGCGGGAGGCGGGCACGGGACATGAGGGGCTCCAGGTACGGGGTGGCGAGGAGAAGAGAGGGGTGCGTGTCCCGGAGCGAGCGAAAGGAATGCGCCACCGACGACAGGGGTGGTGGCGGGCGCGCGAGGGCTCCGGGAGGGGTCAGCGACAGCTGGCGGTGGTCATCCGGAGCAGGTCCACGTACAGCCGCCGCACGAGCAGCAGCGTCTTCATAAGGAGATCATGAGAACGTTTCCAGCCAATCGTCAAAGCCCTGGACACGAATTCTCACAAAGTGAGACAACGACTACGTCACACCAGGTCGGCCGCCCCACCGGAGTTACCATCACAGGACCGGCATCCGACCCGGCACAGTGAGGCCCCCATGACGACACCTGGCGCGAAAGCGATGCGTATGCCCTGCGTGCGCCGCTGTCCCCGCGCGCTGTGTCGCGGCTGACGACCTGCTCGCCGCCGCCCGCCGACCCCGCTTCCGCCCTCTCCGTCCGTCCGGTGCTCGTCTCGGTATCCGGACATCCATCCAGAATCCTGGAGTTGTTCCCATGACGCTGCTGACGACCTGGTCCGAGTCCGGCCCCGAGACCCTGGTCCGCCGCACCTCGGACCCCGCCGAGATCGCCGAGGCCCTCAAGCCGCTCGGTGTGCGCTACGAGCAGTGGCCGGTCCGCGAGGACGTCCCGTTCGACGCCGACAGCGAGACCGTGTTCGCCGCCTACGGCCCCGAGATCGACAAGCTGAACGCCGAGGAGAGCTTCACCACCGTCGACGTCCTCGGTCTGCACCCGAGCGACGACCCGGAGTTCCCCGCGAAGGCCGCGGCCGCGCGCGCGAAGTTCCTCCAGGAGCACACGCACGACGACGATGACGAGGTCCGCTTCTTCGTCTCCGGCTCCGGGATCTTCTACCTGCACGTGAACGGCGAGGTGCACGCGGTGTTCTGCGAGAAGGGCGACCTCCTCGGCGTGCCGCGCGGCACCACGCACTGGTTCGACATGGGCACCGCCCCCTCGTTCACCGCGATCCGCTTCTTCCACGAGGAGGACGGCTGGATCGGCAACTTCACCGGTTCCACGATCGCCGCCCGCTTCCCGGACTACGACACGATCGCGGCGGGCTACGAGGCCGACAGGGCCGCCGCATGACGGTGCGCCACGACGTCGACGCCGTCGTGCTCGACATCGAGGGCACCACCAGCGCCACCGGGTTCGTCGTCGACGTGCTGTACCCGTACTCGCGCTCGCGGTTCGCCGCGCTGCTCACCGAGCGGGGCGGCGAACCCGAGGTGGCGCGGGCCGTCGCCCAGGTGCGCGAGGAGATCGGCGAACCGGACGCCGACGCCGCACACGTCGAGAAGGCGCTGAACGCCTGGCTCGACGAGGACCGCAAGGCGACCCCGCTGAAGACCCTCCAGGGCGTCATCTGGGCCGAGGGCTTCGCCCGCGGCGACCTCGTCTCGCACTTCTACGACGACGTCGTACCGCGGTTGCGCGCCTGGCACGCGGCGGGCGTACGCCTCTACGTCTACTCGTCCGGGTCGGTCGCGGCGCAGCGGGCGTGGTTCACCAACAGCCCGGAGGGCGACCTCACGTCGCTGGTCTCCGGTCTCTACGACACCGAGAACGCCGGGCCCAAGCAGGAGCCCGAGTCGTACCGCCGTATCGCCTCGGCGACCGGCGTCCGTCCGGAGCGGCTCCTCTTCCTCTCCGACCGGCCCGGCGAGCTGGACGCGGCCCGTGCGGCCGGGTGGCGCGCCGTCGGGATCCGGCGGCCCGGGGAGCCGTACTACGAGCAAGGAGTCGGCGACCACGCCGCGGCGGGGACGTTCGACGAGATCACCGTTTCAAGGAGCACTTCGTGACCGCCGACATCAGCGCACTCGACCTGGAGCAGGCGGGGGCGGTCCTCGCCGCCGAGTCCGCCCGCTTCGCCTCGTTCGGCTGGATGCGGGGCACCTCCGGAAACCTGTCCGTGGTGCTCTCACGCGATCCACTGCGGCTCGCCGTCACCGCCAGTGGGCACGACAAGGGTGAACTGACGCCATCGGACGTGGTGTTGGTGGACGCTCAGGGTGCGGCCGTACAGGGCGGCAAGCCGTCCGCCGAGGCCGAACTGCATGCTCGGGTGGCCGCGCTGACCGGCGCCGGTGCCGTGGTCCATGTGCACACCGTCGCCTCGGTGGCGATGGGCAAGCGCGAGCCGGGCGGGATCGTCTTCAGGGATCTGGAGATGCTGAAGGGCGTCGGCCTTCCGGCACACGACGTCGAGGTGACGCTGCCGGTCATCGCCAACAGCCAGGACATGAAGGTGCTGGGCGATCGTCTGGAGGAGGCGCGGGAGCCCCTGATGCCGGCGGTCGTGGTCGCGGGGCACGGGCTGTACGTGTGGGGTTCGGATCCGCGGCAGGCCCGGCATCACACCGAAGTGGTGGAGTGGCTGCTGGAGTTGGAGCTGACGGGCCGCTGAGACGGCGTGAGGGGGTCCCCGGTGCAGGGGACCCCCTCACGCATGCGCCCAGCTCCTACTTCAGCCGGTCTCCCGGGAGTTCGCCCGCCGAGACCTCCAGCACCCCGCGCTCCGTCACCAGTCCCGTCACCAGCCGCCCGGGTGTCACGTCGAACGCCGGGTTGTGGCCGCGGGACTCGGCCGGAGCCGTCCGCACACCCGCCCACTCCAACACCTCGGCCTCACCGCGGAGTTCGATGTGGATGTCGTCGCCGGTCGCGGTCGCCAGGTCGACCGTGGTCGTCGGTGCCGCCACCAGGAACGGGATCCCCGCGTCGGCGCACGCCAGGGCGACGCCCACCGTGCCCACCTTGTTCGCGGTGTCGCCGTTCGCGGCTATCCGGTCGGCGCCGACGATCGCCGCGTCGATCTCGCCGCGCAGGATCGTGCCTGCGGCGGCCCCGTCCGCCTGGACGTAGTGCGGGATGCCCTCCTGGACCAACTCCCAGGCGGTGAGCCGGGATCCCTGGAGCAGGGGGCGCGTCTCGTCGGCGTAGACGACCTCCAGGCGTCCGCGCGCGTGCAGTTCACGGACGACACCGAGGGCCGTGCCCCAGCCGGCCGTCGCCAGCGCGCCGGTGTTGCAGTGCGTCAGGATCCTCAACGGCCGGTCCTCACCGACCCGTTCGAGCAGCCAGTCCGCGCCGAACGCGCCCATCGCCCGGTTCGCGGAGACGTCCTCGCGCTGGACCGCCGCGGCCTCCTCCAGCACCGCGTCGAGTCCTTCCCCGAAGCGGGTCATCACCCGGTCCACGCACACCATGAGATTGACGGCGGTGGGCCGGGCCTCGCGGATACGGGCGACCGCCGCACGCACCTCGGCGTCCGACCAGCCCTCCCGCTCCCCCTGCACGAGCGCCAGCGCGACGCCGTACCCTCCGGCGGCCCCGATCGCAGGGGCGCCCCGCACCACGAGGCGCTGGATCGCATCGACCAAGGTGTCCACATCGTGGACATGCATTGTCTCGGTGCGATGCGGCAGCAGCGTCTGGTCGATGAGCGCGAGGCCGTTTCCGGTCCAGTCGACAGCACGCAATTCCTGGGACATTTCGGGACACTCCTGCTGTTCCGGTGGTGTTTGCCACGGTACATGACCTGCGGGAACCACAGTTCGAGACATTCGAGCAGGTGTCTGGAAACGGATGGTACTGTCCAGCTTCCAGTCCGCGGACCGAGACGAAGGAGGAAGAACGTGATGCTGACCAAGCGCCGTTTCCTCGACTTCGGCCGGTGTGCAGGCGACGGCTGTCGACGCTGACCCGTCCCCCTCAGACTCCCTCCCCCACGGCGCTGGCCGCCGGCCCTCGCGCGCTCCCGCCGGAGCGCGCGCCCGTCGTATCCCGTCGTAATCCGTTGTATTCCGGAAGGTCCCCCCGATGCCTCGCAGAAGCCGTCGTTCCCTGCAAGTCGCCGCCGCCACCGCGCTCCTCGTCACGGCCGCCACGGCCTGCAACGCCGCCGCGAAGAGCGACACCGCCTCCGACGCGGGGAGCGGCAGCGGCAGGTCCTTCACCCTGGTCACCCCCGACTCCGTGGGGCAGAACGAGTTCCTGAAGCTCGCGGTCACCGGAGTCAAGGACGCGGCGAAGGCGCACGACGGGACAGAGAAGGTCTACGAGTCCACGGACACCGCCTCCCAGCAGCAGAACGTGCAGGCCGCGGTGGACGCCAAGCCGGACGTCATCGTGCTCGTCGGCTTCGAGTTCGCCGACATCGTCGCCCAGCAGGCCCAGAAGAACCCCGAGCAGCAGTTCCTGATCATCGACGCCTGCACCACCAAGACGTACAAGAACGTCAGCTGCGCGGTCTTCCGCGAGCACGAGGGCGTCTACCTCGCGGGCGCCGAGGCGGGCCTGCTCAGCAAGTCCGGGAAGGTCGGCGCGGTCGACGTCCTCGACACCCCCCAGTTCCGCCGCTACAGCGACCCGTTCGCGGCCGGCGCCAAGAAGGTCGCGCCCAAGACCTCCACCGGCACCCGTTTCGTCGGCGGGCAGTCCCCCTTCGACGACTCGGCCCGCGCCAAGGAGCAGGCGAGCACGCTGCTCGCCAAGGGCTACGACCAGATCATGGCGGCCGCCGCGGCCGGCAACTACGGCGTGTTCGAGGCCGCGAAGGCCAAGGGCGCCTACGCGTACGGCGTCGACGTCAACCAGTGCCCCTCGGCGCCCGGCACGGTCGTCGACAACGTGGTCAAGCGCACGGACATCGCCGTGGAGAAGGGCATCGAGTCGGTCCTGGCCGGGAAGAACGGCACGACCGTGTCGTACGGCCTGAAGGAGGGCGGCATCAGCCTCACCGGTCTTGAGAGCGGCGTCGACTCCTCGAAGTGTGTGATCGCCGACCACAAGGACGTCCTGAAGAAGGTCGAGGCGCTGCGCGACCAGATCGTGTCCGGGAAGCTGACGGTCGATGACCCCGCCGCGAGCTGAGTCCCACGACATCGCGGTCGAACTCCGGGGAATCACCAAGCGGTTCCCCGGAACGCTCGCCAACGACCACGTCGACCTGACCGTGCGACGCGGCGAGATCCACGCCCTGATGGGTGAGAACGGCGCCGGCAAGTCGACGCTCATGTCGGTCCTCTACGGCATGGAACGCGCCGACGCCGGGACGGTCCGGATCGACGGCCGGGAGACGGACTTCGGCAGCCCGGGTGACGCCATGGCCGCCGGGCTCGGCATGGTCCACCAGAGCTTCAAGCTGTTCGACTCGCTGACGGTCGCCGAGAACGTCGTCTACGCCGCCGAGCCGCGCCGCTTCGGCCTGGTGGACCGGGCCGCGGCCCGCCGCCGGGTGCGTGAGCTGGCCGAGGCGCACGGCCTGGCCGTGGACCCCGGCGCCCGGGTCGGCGGGCTGCCCGTGGGGCTGCGCCAGCGGGTGGAGATCCTGAAACTGCTGCACCGCGGTGCCCGGACCCTGATCCTCGACGAACCGACCGCGGTGCTCACCCCCGGCGAGGCCGACGCCCTGTTCGCGGTGCTCAAGTCGCTGGCCGCCGAGGGCCGTACGGTGATCCTCGTCACGCACAAGCTGCGCGAGGTGCTGGCGGGCAGCGACCGCGTGACAGTCCTGCGGGACGGCCGGGTCGTGGCCCGCCTGGTCACCGCCCAGACCTCCGCCGACGAGATCGCCGCCGCGATGACCGGCCGCGCGGTCGAGCTGGACCGGATCCATCCGGCCGGGACACCCGGTGACGTGGTGCTGGACGTGACCGGCCTCGCCACCCCCGGAGTTCACGAGGCCGCTCTCACCGTCCGCGCCGGCGAGATCGTCGGGGTCGCGGGCGTCGCGGGCAACGGCCAGAGCGAGCTGGTCGAGGCGCTGGCGGGACTGCGGCCGGTCACGGCGGGGCGGGTGACGCTCCGGGGCCACGACATCACCCACGCCTCGGCCACCGAGCGCCGCCTGAAGGGTCTGGCATACGTCCCCGAGGACCGGCACGCGGTCGGTACGGCCCCTGCCGCGTCCGTGGCCGACAACCTCGCGATGGGACACCACCGTACGTCCCTGTCGTCCCGCGGACTGCTGCCGCCGGCGACCGTCCGCACCCACGCCCGGCGACTGATCGAGCGGTTCGGCATCAAGGTCCCGACGTCCGCCGTCCCCGCCTCCGCACTGTCCGGCGGCAACCTCCAGAAGCTGCTCATCGGCCGCGAACTCGCCCATGACGCGCCCCTGTTGCTCGTGGAGCAGCCGACGCGCGGAGTCGACATCGGGGCGATCCAGAACATCCACGACCAGCTGATCGCCTACCGCGACGCCGGCCACGCCGTCCTCCTCGTTTCGGCCGAGCTGAGCGAGATCCGGGGGCTCGCGGACCGGGTGCTGGTGATGTACGAGGGCCGCGTCACGGCGACCTACCGGAAGAACGAAGCGGACGAACGGACGCTGGGCCTCGCGATGGCGGGCGGCACCCTGACATGAGACCCGACCGCATCATGAGCGCCCTGCGCTCCCCCGTCACCTTCTCCGTGCTCGCGGGCGTCCTCATCGGCGCGCTCTTCCTCCTCGGCACCGGCGCGGACCCGGTCACGGCGTACGAGGCCGTCCTGACCGGCTCGCTCGGCGCCGACGGCATCGGCTCCACGCTGTCCACCGGCACCAGCGTGCTCGGCCTGGCGCTCGCGCTGGCGATCCCGCTGCGCGCCGGGCTCATCAACCTCGGCGGCGACGGACAGATGGTGCTCGGCGGGATCAGCGCGGCCGTCATCGGCCTGTACTCACCGCTGCCCGCGCCCCTGACCGTCGCCCTGGCCCTCCTCGGCGGCATGGCGGCCGGCGGCCTGTACGCCGCCCTGGCCGCCCTGTGCGAGAACCACCTCGGTGTCCCACTCCTGGTCAGCAGCCTGCTGCTCAGCTATCCGGCGGTCTCGCTCGCGTCCTATCTGGCCCGCTATCCGCTCAAGGAGCCCGGCTCCGGCCTCCCGCAGACCCTGGCGATGCCCGCCGGAGTGGCACTGCCCGCCTTCGGCGACTCGACGGTGACCGTGGGCCTGGTGCTGGTCGTCCTCGCGGCGGCCGCCTACTGGTTCACCGACCGGTACACCGCCTTCGGGTACGAGATCCGCATGACGGGCCTCAACGCCCGCTTCGCCGCGTACGCCGGTGTCGAACGCCGGGGCCTGACCCTGAAGTTGATGTCGGTCTCCGGTGCGCTCGCCGGACTGGTGGGCGCGATCGGGGTGTTGAGCTTCCCGTACCGCTTCGTCGACGGCTCGCTCACCGCACCCGGCTACACCTGGACGGGACTCACGGCCGCGCTCCTGGCGACCGCCGCGCCGATCGGCACGGTCCTCTCCTCGTTCTTCTTCGCGGTCCTCCAGGTCGGCGGCCTCGCGATGGAACGGACCACCCAGGTGCCGCGCGAACTGACCCAAGTGCTCCAGGCGATCGTGATCGTGTTCCTGGCGGCCCGGCTGCGCCTGCCCGGCCTCCCCGGATTCCTGAGCCGCCGCCGCACGTCCGAGGAGACGGTGTGATGTTCTTCGACTCCGATCTGCTGATGTCGGCGCTGCGCGCGCTCACCCCGATCCTGCTGGCCGCGCTCGGCGGCGCCCTGTGCGAACGGGCGGGCGTCTTCAACATCGGCCTCGAGGGCATGATGCTGATGGGCTGCTTCACCTCCGTCACCACCAGCTGGTTCACCGGCAGCGCCTGGCTCGGCGTACTGGCGGCGGCCCTCGCCGCGGCCGCGTACTCGCTGATCCTGGCCGTGGGCGCGGTGACCCTGGGCGGGGACGCGGTCGTCCTGGGCGTGGCCATGAACCTGCTCGCGGTCGGCCTGACCGGCTTCCTGTTGCGTACGGTCTTCGGTGTGCAGGGCACTTTTGACGATCCGTCACTCGCCGGGCTGCCGTTGGTCGGTGGCCTGACCCCGCTCACCTATCTGTCCTGGGCGGCGGTCGCGGTGGCCGCCGTGATGCTCTCCCGGCATGTGTGGGGGCTCAGGCTGCGCGGGGTCGGTGAGGCCCCGGACGCGGCGGCCACGCTCGGGGTGAGCCCCGTCAGGTACAAGTACGGGGCGATCCTGGTCTCCGGTGTCCTGTGCGGGCTCGCGGGGGCCCAACTCGCCCTGGGCAACGTCACCTTGTTCACCGAGAACATGACGGCGGGCCGCGGCTGGATCGCGGTCGTCGCGGTCATGCTCGGCCGCGCGGCACCCGTCGGCGTGCTGCTGGCCGCGCTGCTCTTCGGCATCGCCGAGGCGGCCGGCTTCCGCCTGCAGGGCCTCGGACTGCCCCAGCAGGCGACCGACGCCGCACCCTACGTCGTCACGCTCGGCGCCCTCTTCCTCACGACGGCCCGGCGCCGTCGCCGTACGCCTTCCCCTTCCGGAGCCGCCTCATGAGCCAGGACCTGCTGCCCGTCACCCGCATACCCCGCACCGGACTCCCGGCGCACGCGGTCGTCGTCGGCGACCCGGCCCGCGCGGCCGCCGTCGCCGCACTCCTCGACGGCGCCGAGGAGGTGTCGTACCACCGCGAGTACCGCGTGTTCAGCGGGAGTTGGAAGGGCGTGCCGATCACGGTCGCCTCGCACGGCGTCGGCGGGCCGGGAGCCGTACTGCTGTTCCAGGAGCTCGCCGACGCGGGGATCCGCACGATCCTCCGGTTCGGCACAGCGGGTGCGATGAGGCCCGGCATCGGTGACGGCGATCTCGTCATCGCGGAGGCCGCCGTACGGGACGACGGCGTCACGCAGCAGCTGCTGCCGCCCGAGTACCCGGCGGTCTCCGCACCCGAGGCGGTGCTCGCCCTCCAGCGCGCGGCCCGCGCGGTCGGCGCACCGCACCACCGGGGGATCGTGTGGACCCGCGCGGCCTTCCAGCCCGGACTCCTCCCGCTCTTCTCCTACGAGGGCGCCGGGCTCGCGGCGATCGAGATGGAGCTGTCCGCGCTGCTGGTCACCGCCTCCCTGCGCGGACTCGTCGCGGGCGGCGTGCTCGTCATCGACGGCGCGAACGCGGACGAGCTGGTGGACGAGGAGGGCACCAGCGTGTACGACCCGCACAGGGACGTCGTCGCGGTGGGTGTGGACCGGGGCGCGGTCGTGTCCCTGGAGGCGCTGCGGCTGCTGGCGGAGGCGCACGGGGAACGTGAGGCGGGGGACGCACTGTGAACATCGACCTGCTGGTGCACGGCGGTGACGTCCTGACCGTCGACGAGGCCGGAACCGTCGTTCACAGCGGCGCGGTCGCCGTCCACGAGGGCGTGATCGTCGCCGTCGGTCCCGCGGATGAGCTGTGTACCGGGTTCACAGCTCAGGAGTCCATCGACGCCGACGGCTGTCTGGTCCTGCCCGGGCTCATCAACACGCACACGCACCTGGCGATGACCCTGCTGCGGGGCCGCGCCGACGATGTGACCCTCCAGGGGTTCCTGGAGCGGGTGCTGCCCGCGGAGGCCGAGCTGCTCACGCCGAAGAACGTGGCGGCAGCGGTGCGGCTCGCGATCGCCGAGAGCATACGGGCCGGGGTGACCTCGGCGCTCGACATGTACTGGTTCCACGAGGCGGCCGAGCGTGCGGCCCGGGAGGCGGGCTGGCGGCTGCTGGGCGGGCCCACCTTCATGGACGTACCGGAACCTCCCGACGGCATCGAGTACGGGCAGCGGCTCGCGTGGGCCCGGCGGGACCTGGAGGCGCGCGGACCGGCCCGGGGCGGCCGCCGTCCCGTCGTCTTCGCGCACGCCACCTACACCCTCTCCCCCGATCAGCTGACCGAGATCGCCGCCCTGGCCCGGGAGTTCGGGGCGCTGCTGCACATCCACGCGGCGGAGAACGCCACCGAGGTCGCCACCGTCGAGGTCCGCCACGGCAAGCGGCCGGTCGAACTGCTCGACTCACTGGGGCTGCTCGGCCCCGACCTGCTGCTCGCGCACGCCGTGGACCTCACCGGGCCGGAGATCGCGGCTCTGGCCCGTACCGGCACGTCCGTGGCCCACTGCCCGGTCTCCAATCTCAAGCTGGGCTGCGGAATCGCGCCGGTGCCACGGCTGCTGAGTGCCGGGGTGAGCGTCGGCCTCGGCACGGACGGGGCGGTCAGCTCCAACTCGCTGGACGTGCTGGGAGCGGTGCGGCAGGCCGCGCTCGTCCACAAGGCGGGCGGCGACCCCACGGCGGTCGGCGCCGAGCGGGCCGTACGCATGGCGACGGCCGACGGCGCGCGGGCGCTGGGACTCGCGGAGCAGCTGGGGACGCTGGAGGCGGGCAAGCGGGCCGACCTGATCGTCCTTGACCTGAACGCACCGCATCTGCGGCCGCTGCACGACCCGTGGTCGACGCTGGCGTACGCGGCCCACTCGGCGGACGTGCGGGACACGGTCGTCGACGGGCGGGTGCTGATGCGGGACCGGGTGCTGCGGACCCTTGACGCGGAAGCTGTGATCGCGGAACTGGAGTCGCTCGTCTGAGCAGGCCTCATAATGGGGCGAGACATCCGACGTCTCAGCCCGCGCAGGGCGAGAAGGAGGCCGGGCATGGCTGTCACCGACGAGGCGATCGAGAAGATCAAGGGAATGATCGTCTCCGGCGCGCTGCGCCCCGGCGACCGACTCCCCAAGGAGAGCGAGCTCGCCTCCGAGCTGGGGCTGTCCCGCAACTCGCTGCGCGAGGCCGTGCGGGCGCTGTCGCTGATCCGCATCCTGGACGTCCGGCAGGGCGACGGTACGTATGTGACCAGCCTTGATCCACAACTCCTGCTGGAGGCGCTGAGCTTCGTCGTGGACTTCCACCGCGACGACACGGTCCTGGAGTTCCTCGCGGTGCGCCGCATCCTGGAGCCGGCGGCCACCGCGATGGCCGCCGCGCGGATCAGCGAGCAGCAACTGGACGCGCTGAGCGCCCAGTTGGACAAGCTCGGCGAGAGCCCGTCGGTGGAGGAACTGGTCGCCTCCGACCTCGACTTCCACCGCGGGATCGTGCAGGGCTCCGGCAACTCCGTGCTCTGCTCACTCCTCGACGGCCTGTCCGGCCCCACCACCCGGGCCCGGATCTGGCGCGGCCTGACCCAGGAGGACGCGGTCAGCCGCACCCTGCACGAGCACCGCGCGATCCTCGCCGCCCTGCGCGACCGGGACGGCGAGGCGGCTCGCTCATGGGCGACGGTCCACATCGCGAGCGTGGAGCAGTGGCTGCGGTCCACGCTGTGAGAACCCTGTGAGAAGCGTCCGAGGGGCACCGCGGCCGGTGGGTGTTCCCGGGGTGTGATCGGGGCAGTGATCGTTCACTCCCCCGTGCAAGGGGGCTGCGGGCGCCCCCGCCGGACGCCGTAAGGTTGGTGCGTTAAGCGAGGGCACGTCGGAAGGAGGCCTGGGTGATCGAGCTCGAGGGAGTACCCGAGCTGATCGACCCGGTCATGGTGGCCGCGTTCGAGGGCTGGAACGATGCCGGTGACGCCGCTTCCGCCGCGGTCGCGCATCTGGACAGGGAGTGGAAGGGCGAGGTGTTCGCGGCGCTCGACGCCGAGGACTACTACGACTTCCAGGTGAACCGCCCCACGGTGTGGCTGGACGGCGGGGTGCGCAAGATCACGTGGCCGACGACAAGGTTGTCGGTGGTCCGCGTCGGCGGTGACAAGCCGCGCGATCTCGTACTCGTCCGGGGTATCGAACCGTCGATGCGATGGCGTTCGTTCTGCAACGAACTGCTGGGCTTCGCCCACGAACTGGGCGTGGAGCTGGTGGTGATCCTGGGCGCGTTGCTCGGTGACACCCCGCACACCCGTCCGGTTCCGATCAGCGGGACCACGTCCGACGCCGACCTGGCCCAGCGGATGGACCTGGAGGAGACCAAGTACGAGGGCCCCACGGGCATCGTCGGCGTCCTCCAGGAGGCGTGCACACACGCGGGTGTGCCCGCGGTGTCGCTGTGGGCGGCCGTACCGCACTACGTGTCGCAGCCGCCGAACCCGAAGGCGACGCTGGCCCTCCTGAACCGGCTGGAGGACCTGATCGACGTCCGGATCCCGCTGGGCGAGCTGGCCGAGGACGCGCGCGCCTGGCAGGTGGGCGTGGACCAGCTGGCCGCCGAGGACACCGAGGTCGCCGAGTACGTGCAGACGCTGGAGGAGGCCCGGGACACCGCGGAGCTGCCGGAGGCCTCGGGCGAGGCGATCGCCCGGGAGTTCGAGCGGTATCTGCGGCGCCGGGACGGCGGCCAGCCGGGGCAGCCGGGCGGCCACGCGACCGCGGACGGCAGTGACAGCACGGCATATCTGTGGGACGGCCCCGGCGGCCGTACGAAGCCGCCCAGGCCGTCGACGCCCGAGACCGGGACCGAGCCGGAGACAGAGCCGGAAACCGGGACCGCGCCGGAGACGGAGTCCGGCGACGAGGACTCGTCGTCGGAGGACTGAAGCAGGGCGGAAGGGTGGGGGGGGGGGGGGGGGGGGGGACCCCCCCCCCCCCCCCCCCCCCCCCGGCACCGCCACCCCCTCGTACCCCGTCTCCCGCGTCTGCTCCCCCTCGAAACGCGCGTGGGAGATCGAAAGAGAGCCGTG
>NZ_JBVIHJ010000001.1:437539-454057 GCF_055570355.1 Streptomyces sp. NPDC031225
AGAAAAAAGGGGGGGCCGAGGGGGGGGGGGGGGGGGGGGGGGGGCGTGTTGTGGGGGGGGGGGGGGGGGGGGGGGGGGGGGGGGGGGGGGGCGCGGGCTCCCCCCCCCCCTCACCCGTGTCAGACCTGCGGCACGGCCACCACGTCGTACTCGGTCTCCGGCGTCGGCTCCACGTCGAAGCGCGCGTTGGGCAGGTACAGCCGCCCACCCCACGCCGCGACCGTGGTCGGTATACGGAAGCGCGGGTCGGTGATCCGGGTGATCGCGCTGCCCCTGGTACCGGAGTCGTTCAGCCGGAACACGTCGATCGCGTTCTGCCGCTGCTGAACGGCGTAGAGGATCCGGCCGAGCAGCAGCAGGCCGTCGCCGTTGGGGAGTTTCGCCCCGCCCAGGTCGACTTCGCGGGCAGCGCCGGAGCGCGGGTCGACCCGCATGAGGGCGCCGCCGTTCGCGAAGTCGTTCACCACGAGCAGGGCGCGGCCGTCGGGCGTGCGCTCGATGCCGTTGGCCGTGAAGTCGGGTCCCTGCTGCCAGTCCCCGGTCAGCGGTACGGTCTCCACCGCGCCCTTGGCCAGTCTGTAGAGCACCGGCTTGAAGGAGTCGGTGAACCAGGCGGCGCCCGGGGTGAGGATGACGTCGTTCACGAAGGTGCCGCCGGTGGCGTGCACCTGCTCGGTCTCTCCCGAGCGGGCGTCGACGGTCCGGATCTCACCGCTGTCGCCGCCGGCGAGGAAGAGCGTGCCGTGCCGGTCGATCTTCAGACCGACGGTAGGGCGTCCGGCGCCTTTCGCGACCACCTTGCCGCGGCCGGTCGCCAGGCTCGCCCGGTAGACGTCGCCGTTGGCGAGGGAGCCGAAGTAGGCGTACGGCTTCGCGCCGATGGTGATGCCCTCGGGCTGGAAGCCGTCGGGGAGGGGGAACTGCGCGGGCCACGCGGCGTGCCGGGTTTCGGCCGCGTGCGCGGTGCCGCCGAGCAGGGCGGCGCCGGAGAGCGCGGCGGTCGTGGTCAGGAGTGTGCGACGTGCGAAGGAGCGTTCTGCGGGTGCCACGGTGCGTCCTTCCGCAAGGAGGCCGGCGCTTGGCCGGCCGAACAGTCGAGCGACGCTCCCACCCCATCACATGACCGTGGCCTCCACAGGCTTCGGCCGGATTGTGGCGTGACATCGGTTTCCGGACGGATTGCACACGTTACCCAATTCAACTTGTTTCCAAACCGAGTTGGCGAACGGAGGGTGGACGAGCCGTCGTTGTGGTGCTTTGTTGTCCCCCGGAAGGCACCCGCAGCACCCGCACGGACCGAAGGGAGCGGTACCCGATGACCGAACAGGTACAGCCGCCACAGGGCCCGGGAGCCTCCGGGCCGGGACCCGACGGAGCGGGGTTCACCTACTCGGGAGCCGAACAGGAACTGATCGCCGTCGCACGCCCCGAGGCCCGGCTGCGCGCCGGGGCCCAGGGCGTCCGCTCGGCGGCCGGTGCCGACGTGTCGGCCCTCAACATGTTCCTCAGTGACGAACAGCTCGCCCTGGAGCCGCTGTTCGGCAGCGAGGAGCGGCTCCAGCAGAGCATCGGGGGCATCGGCGGCGAGGAGGTGCCCGACCTCGCGCGGTTCTACCGGGTACGCGGTGGTGAGGGCCGGGCCGAGGAACTGCGGGCCCGGATCGCCGCGTTGCCCGGCATCGACACGGCGTACGTCAAACCGCCCGCCGTGCCCGCGACGGTGGCCGACGACGAGCGCCGGCTGAAGGAGGGCGCGCCGGTGACGCCGGACTTCACCGGCAGGCAGGGCTATCTGCGCCCCGCACCCGAGGGGATCGACGCCCACTGGGCCTGGCAGCGCCCGGGCGGCACCGGTCGGGGGGTGACCGTGATCGACGTCGAGGGCGCCTGGCAGCTGGGCCACGAGGACCTGGCCGCCAAGCTCGCCGGGGTCGTCGTCGGCACCCCGCTGTCCGACATCGCCTGGCGCAACCACGGCACCGCCGTGATCGGGGTCATCGGCGGCGACCCGGGCGAGCGCGGAGTGACCGGGATCGTGCCGGAGGCGGTGACCGCGGCCGCGTCCTTCCAGGGCGTCGGCACGGCGGCCGCGATCCGGGCGGCGGCCGACCGGCTCGGCCCCGGTGACGTCGTCCTGGTCGAACTGCACCGCCCCGGACCGCGGTTCGACCACGAGGTCCGTGACGACCAGCGTGGCTACATCCCGGTCGAGTGGTGGCCGGACGACTACGCGGCCGTGCGGTACGCGACCGCCAAGGGCGTTCTCGTCGTGGCGGCCGCGGGCAACGGCGGGGAGTCCCTCGACGACGCCGTCTACGAGCGCCGCCCCGACGAGTTCCCCGAGTGGTGGCGCAACCCGTTCAACCCCTCCAACCAGTCCTCCGGCGCGGTCCTGGTCGGCGCGGGCGCCCCGCCGCCCGGCACACACGGCCGTGACCACGGCCCGGACCGCTCCCGGCTCGCGTTCTCCAACTACGGCGCGCGCGTGGACGCGCAGGGCTGGGGCCGCGAGGTCACCACCACCGGCGGCTCCTGGGACAAGCCCGGCGATCTGCAGGGCGGGCCCGAGGAGATCGCCTGGTACACGGACACGTTCTCCGGGACCTCCTCCGCCTCCCCGCTGGTGGTCGGCGCGCTGGCCGCGCTCCAGGGCATGCTGAAGGCGGCCGGCCGGCCTCCGATGTCCCCGGACCGCGCCCGTACGGTGCTGCGCGCCACGGGCTCCCCGCAGCAGGACGCGCCGGGGCGGCCGGCCTCGCAGCGGATCGGCAGCAGGCCCGACATCAAGGCGGCGGTCACCCGGCTGCTGCCGGACGCGGTCGGCTCGGGCCAGGCCGAGCGGTACTGGGACGAACTCCTGCCCTACCCCCGTGAACTCCCGCCGCGTCTCCGGCTGTTCGTGGCCGGCGCCTGGCGCAACCTCAACCATCCGTCCCCCGAGATCCGGCAGGCGGTGCACGCCGCCTTCGCGGGCGGACGGCCCGACGTCCGGGTGTGGTTCTCGGACGACGAGATCGTCGGCCTGGTGCTCACCGGCTGACGGTCCTGCACGGCACGGCACGTCCCGTCACATCAATGGGAAGGTGACATCGGCATGAGCATCACCCCGCAGATGGGCCAGCAGGGACAGCAGTTCCCGAGCACGTCGCCCTATCAGCAGCAGGGCCAGGGCTTCGGGCAGCAGGACTTCGGGCAACAAGGTCAGGGCTTCGGGCAGCAGGGCCACGGCCAACAGGGCCAGGAGCAGCAGGGCTTCGGACAGCAGGGTCAAGGCCTCGGGCAGCAGGGCTACGGACAGCAGGGTCAAGGCCTCGGGCAGCAGGGCTACGGCCAACAGGGTCAAGGCCTCGGGCAGCAGGGCTACGGACAGCAGGGTCAAGGCCTCGGGCAGCAGGGCTACGGACAGCAGGGTCAAGGCCTCGGGCAGCAGGGCTTCGGGCAGCAGCAGGGCGGCAGCGGCACGCTGGACCAGCTCCAGCAGCTCGGCCGGCAGCAGCCATTCCAGCAGCTGCTGCAGCAGCTGGGCGGCCGGCAGGGCCAGCAACAGCAGCAGCCCCACGGCCCGTCGCAGCAGCAGGACCAGCAGGCGCAGCAGATGGAGCAGCAGAACCAGCAGCAGCTCCAGCAGCTCGCCCAGTCCGTGGTCCAGCAGGTGATCCAGCAGGTCCAGTCGCAAGCGCTCGCCGCCGGTGCGGCCGACGGCTTCATCGACATCGTGCACCCGCTCCAGGGCCAGCCCCAGCAGGTCTTCCTGCGCGTCAACGGCCAGTTCCGGGTGCTGAACAGCCCGAGCCCGCAGATCCACCAGCAGATCCAGGAGGCCTTCGCCTTCGGTCACCAGGTGATCGGCATCTGGGACACCCAGTCCCCGAACGTCCTGCGCAGCGTGCGGATCCAGCGGATCTGACCCGCGTGTGACAGACGAAGGGGCGCTTCCTCCCCGCGGGTTCCGCGGGGAGGAAGCGCCCCTTCCGTACGGCGTTCTAGAGGGCCACGCCGAGGAGGGCGTCGACCGCGCGTGACACGACGCCGGGCGCGCCCGTGTCGGTGCCGCCCTGCTCCTCCTGGACGGCGGCCCAGCGGTCGACGGCGGCCAGCGCGGTGGGCGCGTCCAGGTCGTTCGCGAGGGCCTCGCGGATCTCCTCGACGAGCGCCTCGGCGGA
Source organism: Streptomyces sp. NPDC031225 (assembly GCF_055570355.1). Taxonomy (NCBI): domain Bacteria; kingdom Bacillati; phylum Actinomycetota; class Actinomycetes; order Kitasatosporales; family Streptomycetaceae; genus Streptomyces; species Streptomyces sp. NPDC031225. The sequence goes on from NZ_JBVIHJ010000001.1 coordinate 441,703, forward strand.
CGGGCCGTCGGGCCGGGAGACGGCGGCACGCCAGCGCCCGACCCGGTCCAGGGCGTCCCGGAGGACCTGGTCGGTCCACTCCCAGTCGGAGCGGTAGTGGTGGGCGAGCAGCGCCAGCCGGATGGCGGCGGGGTCGACGCCGTCGCGCCGCAGCTGCGACACGAAGACCAGGTTGCCCTTGGACTTGGACATCTTCTCGCCGTCCAGGGCGACCATGCCGGCGTGGACGTACGCCTTGGCCATGGGGAACTCGCCGGTCAGCACCTGGGCGTGCGAGGCGCCCATCTCGTGGTGCGGGAAGACGAGGTCGGAGCCGCCGCCCTGGACGTCGAAGGTCATGCCGAGGTGGTCGAGGGCGATCGCGACGCACTCGATGTGCCAGCCCGGCCGTCCCCGGCCGAGGGAGGCGCCGTCCCAGCTGGGTTCACCCTCGCGGGCGGCCATCCACAGCATCGGGTCGAGGGGGTTCTTCTTGCCCGGACGGTCCGGGTCGCCGCCGCGCTCGGCGGACAGCAGCCGCATGGCGGCCGCGTCGAGGTGCGAGACCTTCCCGAAGTTCGAGTCGGACTCGACGGAGAAATAGGTGTCGCCGTCGAGCTCGTACGCGGCACCGGCGTCCCGGAGCCGCTCGACGAGCGGCACGATGCCGGGTATCGCCTCGACCGCGCCGATGTAGTGCTGCGGGGGCAGCATCCGCAGGGCTGTCATGTCCTCGCGGAAGAGGGCCGTCTCCTTCTCCGCCAGGGCGGCCCAGTCGACGCTGTCCCGCTCGGCGCGCTCCAGCAGCGGGTCGTCGATGTCGGTGACGTTCTGGACGTAGTGGACCTGGCGCTTGGTGTCGAGCCACACGCGCTGCACGAGGTCGAACGCGTTGTAGGTCGCCGCGTGCCCTATGTGGGTGGCGTCGTACGGCGTGATGCCGCAGACGTAGATACGGGCGACGGGACCGGGGTCGAGGGTGACCGGACCGCCGGTCGCGGTGTCGTGGATCCTCAGGTCGCGGCCCTGACCAGGCAGGGCGGGGACCTCGGAAGCGGGCCAGGCATGCATGTCATGAGCCTAACCGGACGGATGTTCCGTATACGAACCGGACCGGTCCGGATGGCCGGTGAGGCCTTCTTGCGCGGTACGGATCCGTGTGCCAGGGCCGCTGAGGCCTGTCGTCACGTCCCGCCTGTCGCTCGACGCCCGGCACGCCTTCTCGCCGCACCGGGCACAGACCCGCGCGGACCATCACGGCACCAAGGCCTGCACCCGCGGCCCCGGACGTGCCCTTAGACAGGCGGCCAGGGGATGGCCGGCCACTCGCCGCTCGGTTCCGGGTGCTTGCCCGTGGCGAGCAGTTCGTCGACACGCGCACGCGTGGCGTCGAGTTCGGCGGCGGTGATCAGGGCGGCCAGGCGGGTGGCCAGCTCCCCCGACAGGGCCTCCTTGAGGTTCTTGAGGACGTCGACCGCCTCCCCCGTCAGCGGCTCTCCCGCCCAGCCCCACAGCAGCGTGCGCAGCTTGTTCTCGGCGTTGAAGGTGACGCCGTGATCGATGCCGTAGAGGCGACCGCCCTCGCCGGGCAGCAGGTGGCCGCCCTTGCGGTCCGCGTTGTTGATCACGGCGTCGAGGACGGCGAGCCTGCGCAGCCGTTCGTCGTCCGCGTGCACCAGCAGTGCGGTCCTGCCTTCGCCGACCTCGGCGAGGCCGATGGCCTTCCAGCCCGGCTCGGGCTCCTCGGCGTCGACCAGGGCGAGCAGTTCGGTGCCCGGTACGCCCTCGATCCACAGCTGGCACATGCCCTCGCCGTAGGGCCCGTCCCGCAGCACGGTGGGCGGCACCAGGCCCCAGCCGGTCGCCTCGGACACCTCGTAGGCGGCGACCTCGCGCTGGGCGAGGGTGCCGTCCGGGAAGTCCCACAGGGGGCGTTCGCCGCGGACCGGCTTGTAGACGCAGAGGAGCTCCTGGCCCTCGCTCGCCGCGGAGCACTGCAGCACCGCGTTGGAGGCGTCCCGGATCTGTCCGCGGACCGTCAGCTCACCCCGGGCGAGCAGCTGTGCCGTGGTCACGCTCCGCGGCGGTATCCGTTCTGGCGCGGACATACGTGTCCTTCCGGGTCGAGCGGGAGACTGCACAGCGGGCACGGCGGCCGCCCGGCGTTGACGACGTCCAGGGCACGCCTGGCGAAGGCTCTGGCCTGCGCGCCGGTGAGCCGGACCCGCAGCATCGGGGGCCCGTTCTCCTCGTCCTGGAGGAGCTTCTCCTCGGCCTCGGCGAGGTCCTCCTCGGAGTCGGCCTCCAACTCCACGAGGGCCTGCGCCTCGACGATCATGCGCTGCTCCTCGCCGTCCCAGGCGAGGGCCATGGTGCCGACCCGGAACTCCTCCTCGACGGGGGTGTCGAGGGGGGCGGTGTCGGAGATCTCGGTGGGCGGCACGGCCGGGACGGAGGCGCTGCCGCCGCTGCGGCGCACGACCTCGTCGAGGAGTTCGTCCATCCGCTCGGCGAGGGCGGCCACCTGTGTCTTCTCCAGGGCCACGCTGGTCACTCGGGGGCCGGCCGTGGCCTGGAGGAAGAACGTACGGCGTCCGGGCAGTCCGACCGTGCCGGCCACGAAGCGGTCCGGCGGGTCAAAGAGGAACACCTGACGGGACACGTCCTGTCTCCATGGGATTCGTGAGTAGGGGAACGACGGGAACGTCCATGCGTGAACGCGCTCGGGTGAATCGCTTCACCCTACTGCGCCCGACGATCACGGTGCGCCCGCACCACCACCGACCGGAGCGTCACCGCCCGCGGCCTCCTCGCGCGGCACGAGGGACGCGAAGTCACCGGTGTCGCCGAGGCGGACGAGAAACGGCCGCAGACGGGTGTAACGGATGACGGTGATGGAACACGGTTCAACAGAGATCCGCTGGAAGAGGTCGAGATGAAGTCCCAGTGCGTCCGCCACGAGCGACTTGATGATGTCGCCGTGCGAGCACATCAGATAGACGGCGTCGGCGCCGTGATCGCGCTCCACGCGCGCGTTCCACTCGCGTACGGCCTCCGCCGCGCGCGTCTGCATGGCCCGCATGGACTCGCCGCCGGGGAACGCGGCCGCCGAGGGATGCGTCTGGACGACCTCCATGAGCGGCTCACCCATGAGCTCGGCGAGCTTGCGCCCGGACCAGTCGCCGTAGTGGCACTCCCCGATGCGCTCCTCGCTGTGCGCCGCGAGGCCGGGCCGGGCGTCCAGCAACGGCTGGACCGTTTCCTGGCAGCGCTGCAGCGAGCTGGCGACGACCTCGGAGATCGGCACCCCTTCGAGCCGTCCGGGCAGCGCGGCGGCCTGAGCGGCGCCGCGCTCGTCCAGGGCGACCCCGGGCGTCCACCCGGCGAGCAGCCCCTCGGTGTTCGCGGTGGAGCGTCCGTGTCTGACAAGGATCAACGTGGGCATGCGGCCCAGGGTAGGCGTACGCCGAAACGCGACGGCGTCCGAGCGACAGGAGAACACGCTCCGTGATCGTTGACTGTGCCATCTACCGGGACGGGCACCGGACCGAGGGGCCCGAGGACCTGTCGGACGCGCTGGACGGGGCGCGGGCGGCGGGCGGGTTCGTCTGGATCGGGCTGCACGAACCGTCCGAGGACGAGTTCGAGCTGGTCACGAAGGAGTTCGGACTGCACCCCCTGGCGGTGGAGGACGCCCTCAAGGCCCATCAGCGGCCCAAGCTTGAGGTCTACGACGACTCGTTGTTCGTGGTCCTCAAGCCCGTCGTGTACGAGCCGGAAAGCGACGCCGTCTCCACCGGCGAGGTCATGCTCTTCCTCGGCGACGCCTTCGTGGTGACGGTCCGTCATGGCGTGGGGTCGCCGCTGAAGGCCGTACGGGATCGCCTGGAGCAGGAACCGCGGCTGCTCGACAAGGGGCCCACCGCGGTGCTGTACGCGGTCGCCGACGCCGTCGTGGACCACTACCTGGAGGTGGCGACGGAGCTGGGGACCGACCTGGAGGAGCTGGAGGCGGAGGTGTTCTCGCCGGACGGCGGCGGCTCGCGGGACACCGCGTCCCGGATCTACACCTTCAAGCGGCAGGTTCTGGAGTTCCGCCGGGCCACCGTCCCGCTCACCATGCCCCTGACCCGGCTCGCGGGTGTGGAGTCGTACGGCGGGACGGTGCCGTTCGTCAACGACAGGGCGCGGCCCTTCTTCCGGGACGTCAACGACCACCTCGCGCGCGTGAACGAGTCGGTGGAGGGCCTGGACCGGCTGGTGTCGGACGTCCTGTCGGCGCATCTCGCGCAGATGAGCGTCCGGCAGAACGACGACATGCGGAAGATCTCCGCGTGGGCGGCCATGGCCGCGATCCCCACGATGATCGCGGGGATCTACGGCATGAACTTCGAGCACATGCCCGAGCTGCGCTGGGTGTGGTCGTATCCGGCGGTGATCGCGCTGATGGGCGTTCTGGAGGTGCTGCTGTACCGGACGTTCAAGCGTCGGGGCTGGCTGTAGCGGGTGCTCAGGCGAACTCGGGGGCCGGGCCGCCCAGGGCGTCGCGGCGTTCCGGTGTCCGCAGGCGGACCATGCGGCGCCAGCCCGCCGCTCGTTCATAGGCGTACACCGCGTGGATGCCCGCGGCCAGCATCGCCGCCTTCGGCCGCGGCCAGCCGAGGATGCGTCCCATGTGGGCCATCACGGCGAGGCTGACGTCCCGGTAGACCCGGATCTCGGCCAGCGCGCACTCCCTGAGCGTGTGCTGGATGGCGCGGCCGTGGCCGGCGTGGGCGAAGCGCAGCAGTTCCTCGTGGCAGTAGGCGAGGTGGTTGTCCTCGTCGCCGGAGATCATCCGCACCGCCCGGCCGAGGTCGGGGTGGTCGGCGAAGTGCTTGCGCAGCAGCTCCATCTGCTCGGCGGCGCGCTGTTCGGTGACCCGGCTGTGGGCGAGGTAGGTGACGATGTCCTGCACGGTGAGCGGCTCGTCGCTCCTGAGCTTCTCGTGGGCGAGGCCGATGCCGTGCCGTTCCAGGAGCATGGTGTAGTCCGTCTCCGGCGGGACGGGGACGGGTCCGAGGCCGCGCTTTTTCATCAGGGCGTTGAAGATCCGCCCGTGCTTGTCCTCGTCCGCGCCGTGCCGGGTGATCTTGGGGGCGAGGTCGCGTTCGCTCTGCGGCACCAGTGCGGCGATGCGGGCGTTCTCCCAGCCGCCCTGGGACTCCCCGCTGGCCGCGATGGAGCAGAACAGCCGGAAGGACTCGTCGTTGTCGAGGATCTCCTGGAACAGGCTCTTTGCCGAAAGCATCGTGGGGCACCTCTCTGCCGGACTCCGCGGCAAATCCGCAAAGAACGAGTCAAATGCGGCGCGAGGGGTGCTGCAACAGCTGTGTCGGACAACTCCGCCAAAAGGAGGACCACCGGGGTCACCACGGGGGCGTAACCGCGCGGGCGTGGGCGCGTTGATTCACGTGACGGCCGTGGCGGGGAAGACCCCCGAGCCCCCACCACGGCCGTGGAAACCTCCGGCCGCCGAACCACGCGCACACGCGGCGGGGGCCGTCAGGGCCCACCGCGTGATCCGCCGGTACGGCGTTGATCGGCGTCCGGGTCGTTCCGTGGGCCACGGCGCTCGCGAGGCACCCCGGCCCACGGAACCGAGCGGATCCGGAGCGTCGCGGCCTAGGCGAGCCCGGCGCGCTCCAGGGCCTCGGTGCCGGCCCGGAGCGCCGCGAGGCGCTCGTCGAGGGTGAAGCCGGCGGGGGCCAGGGTCAGGGTGGTGACGCCGGCCGCCGCGTACTCCTTCATCCGGTCCGCGATGCGGTCCACGGAGCCGAGCAGCGCCGTCTTGTCGATCAGGTCGTGCGGGATGGCGGCCGCGGCGCCTTCCTTGTCGCCGGCGAGGTACTTGTCCTGGATCTCGGCGGCCGCGGACTCGAAGCCCATGCGCTGGGCGAGCTGGTTGTAGAAGTTCTGCTTGCGGCTGCCCATGCCGCCGACGTACAGCGCGGTGTACGGCCGGAAGGTGTCGGCGAGCGTCGTCACGTCCTTGTCCTCGCCGAGGGCGAGCGGAAGGGTCGGGGCGATGTCGAACCCGTCGAGGGTCTTGCCCGCCTTCTCCCGCCCGGCGCGCAGGTACCGGATCGCGGTGTCCTCCAGGTGCTCCGCGGACGGGAAGATCAGCAGGGCGCCGTCGGCGATCTCGCCGGTCTGCTCCAGGTTCTTCGGGCCGATCGCCGCGATGTACAGCGGGATGTGCTCGCGCTGCGGGTGGACCGTGAGCTTGAGGGGCTTGCCGGGCCCGCCGGGCAGCGGGAGCGTCCAGTGCTCGCCGTCGTGGGTGAGGCGTTCGCGGCTCATGGCCTTGCGGACGATCTCGACGTACTCACGCGTGCGTGCCAGCGGCTTGTCGAACTTGACGCCGTACCAGCCCTCGGAGACCTGCGGCCCCGAGACGCCGAGGCCGAGCCGGAAGCGGCCGCCGGAGAGCGAGTCGAGGGTGGCGGCGGTCATCGCGGTCATCGCCGGCTGGCGGGCCGGGATCTGGAAGATGGCCGAGCCGACGTCGATGCGCTCGGTCTGGGCGGCGACCCAGGTGAGCACGGTGGCCGCGTCCGAGCCGTAGGCCTCGGCGGCCCAGCAGACGGCGTATCCGAGCCGGTCGGCCTCCTGGGCGACGGCGAGATTGTCCGCGTCCATTCCGGCGCCCCAGTAGCCGAGGTTGATCCCGAGCTGCATGGCCGATTCCCCTTACCGATCAGTAACGTCCCTTGGCGGAGACCTTAGCGTGACAGGACGGGCCGGGGCAGGTCGCGGCCGGTGCCGGTGACCGGGCCCACTCTCCCCGCACCTGTGGGAATCGGTTGTCCACAGGCCCCCACGAGGCATGCTCTGGCCAGTAATCTCGGCGTTCATGGAGCAGAGGCATCTCGGCCGTACCGGCCTGCGCGTGTCCCGCATCGGGCTCGGCACCCTCACCTGGGGCAGGGACACCGACGAGCACGACGCGGCTGACCTCCTGAAAACGTTCTGGGAGGCGGGCGGGACACTCGTCGACACGGCGGACGTGTACGGCGACGGAGAGGCCGAGTACCTGCTCGGACGTCTCATAGAGGGGCTGGTCCCGCGCCGGGACCTGGTCATCTCCACGAAGGCCGGCAGCGTGGCCGACCCGGACCGCCGGGTCGACGGCTCGCGCGGGCATCTGCTCTCCGCGCTGGACGACTCGCTGGCCCGGCTCGGCACGGACTACGTCGACGTGTGGCACATCCACTCCTACGACCCCTGCACCCCGCTGGAGGAGACACTCCAGACCCTCGACCTGGCCGTCAGCAGCGGCCGGGCGCGCTATGCCGGAGTGTCCAACTTCTCCGGCTGGCAGCTCGCCAAGGCGGGGACCTGGCAGCTGGCGGCGCCCGGGGTACGGACCCGGCTGGCCGCCACACAGCTGGAGTACTCGCTGCTGCAGCGCGGCCTTGAGCGCGAGGTGCTGCCGGCCGCGCTGGACCTGGGCATCGGGCTGCTGCCGTCCTCACCGCTGGGGCGCGGGGTCCTGACCGGCAAGTACCGGGGAGACGCCACGCCTTCCGACTCGCGGGGCGCCTCGGAGCACATGGCGCCGTTCGTCGCGCCGTACCTCGACGACACGGCGAGCCGCATCGTGGACGCCGTGACCACGGCGGCCGACGGGCTCGCGGTCACCCCGCTGCAGGTGGCCCTCGCATGGGTGCGGGACCGGCCCGGGGTGGCGGCGCCGATCGTCGGCGCGCGCAACTCGCAGCAGCTCACGGCGGCATTGTCAGTGGAGGCCCTTAGTCTTCCTGACGAGATCTGCCGGGCGCTCGACGATGTGTCGGCGCCCGTGCACCGCTATCCCGATCACGACTGGAGCACGCTGTGAGCACGGAGCCGGAGCCCACGGAGAAGACCGAGCCGCAGACACGGGGCGCCGCGACGGAGCCGGAGGACACGGAGGGGACACCGGGCGCTTCCGCGGCGGACAGTGGCGGCGCGGACGCGGGCGGAGACCCCGTGGACGGCGACGCATCGGCTGCGCCCGACGCCGAGGGTGTGAGCGGTGATTCCGCCGAGGGCGACACGGACGGTGCCGCCAAGGCGCAGTTGTCCGAGGCCGAGGCCGAACTCGCGGCGCAGCGGATCGAGCGGGAGCGCATCGCGCGGCGGAAGGCCGAGAAGGCGGGCCCGGTCGAGAGCGGGGCCCGACTCAGCGGGAAGGCCGCCGACCTCCTCGCGGCCGTGCGGGCGGTGGAGAGCGGGGCCAAGCCCGTGGCCGCCGTGTTCAGCGAGCCCGAGCCGCCGCGTCGGCCCGCCCAGGAACCGGCGCGGCCCCGGCCGGTGTCGGCGCAGACCGCCGGGAGCGGGGTCGCCGGGTCCGTGGCAGGGCCGGCGCCCGAGGCCGTGGACGCCGTACGGCGGGTGCTGACCGAGGGCGGCGCCCCGGAGGGCCTCGCGCCGCAGGTCGCCGCGGTGTTCGGGGAAACGGCGGACGACGAACTGCGGGCGGATCCCTGGCAGTTGCTGCGCGTCCCCGGGGTCCGGCCCGAGCAGGCCGACGGGTTCGCGCGGGCGCTGCTCGGCGCGGAGTGCGAGCCGGACGACGAGCGGCGGGGACGGGCGGTCACCGTCTGGCTCCTGGAGCAGGCGGCACTCGCCGGGCACACCGCGCTGGAGATGCCGGCGCTCACCGCCGCGCTGGCCCAGCGGGGCGTGCCGGACGCCGACGCGGCCGTACAGAGCACGATCGCCGAGGCCGAGGCCCTGGTTTTCCAGGACGCCCTCGACCCGGCCGCGCCGGAGCCCGCAGAGAGCGACGAGGACGACCCGGAAGGCGCGGAACGCCCGGTCCGGATCCTGGTCGGCCTGGAGCGCTACGCCCTCGCGGAGGAGAGCCTCGCCGACGGACTGGCCCGGGTGATCAACTCCGTGCCCAAGGAGGACGGTTCGGCCGAGGACTGGCAGCGCGCCGCCGGGTCGGCCAGGGGTTCGGCCGCCGAGCTGATCCGCGCGGTCGCGACGGCCGGTCTGGTCCTGCACACCGGCGGCGAGGCGTCCCAGGCCGAACCAGCGGCGCTGCTGGAGGCGGCACGGAGCCTGGGACTGCGGGCCTGGGCGGCCACGCACAGCCCACTGGGGCGCGACCGCTTCGCCGGCCTGCTCACGGCCGGAGGTCAGGGCACCCCCGGTCCGGGCGAGGACGCACCGCACGACGGCCCCTCACGCGACACCCCGGCCCACCCCGTCGCCACCGTCGCCGGTCTCCTCACCGGTGCCGAAGGGCCCGGCCGGGACGCCGACGGGGCGTTCGACCTCGACCTGCTCATCGTGCTCGACGCGCCTCAACTGGATGTCGAGGCGGCCGCGCTGCTCGTGGAGTCGTTGCCGGACGGGGCGCGGCTGGTGCTGGGCGGAGACCCGTCGGTGCTGTGGTCGGCGGGTCCCGGACGGGTGTTCGCGGATCTGCTCGCCGCGCGGATCTGCCCGCAGGTCGTCTCGCGAAGGCCGGATCCCGGACCGCTGGGCGAGCTGGTCTCGGGCATCGGTATCGGCGAGCTGAACCAGGTCGAGGCTCCCGGCAAGGAGGTCGTGATCGTGCCGGTGCGGGACGCGGGCGAGGCCGTGCACCGGACCGTGCAGCTGGTCGCGGACTCGGTGCCCCGGGCGATCGGCGTCCCCGCCGAGGACACCCAGGTGATCACCCCGGGCCACGGCGGGGCCGCGGGCACCCGCGTGCTCAACGCGGCCCTGAAGGAGCGCCTCAACCCGGGCCCCGGCCGCTTCGGCGGATTCGACCCGGGCGACCGCGTCGCCTACTCCCCCGCACCGGGCCGTACGCTGACGGGCCGCGTGGTGCGGGCCGACGCCGACGGCCTGCACCTGACCTGCGCCGACGAGCCCGTCGTCGTACCGAAGGAGCAGGTGGAGCAGTCCGTGCGGCACGGCTGGGCGCTGACCGCGCACCAGGCGGTGGGCGGCCGCTGGCCCGCGGTGGTCGCGGTCCTGCCCGGCGACGCCGCCCAGGCCCTGACCCGCCCCTGGGTCTACACGGCGTTCGGCAGGGCGGCGCGTCACCTCTCCGTGGTGCACGGCGCGGACCAGGCGCTCCCGCGAGCGGTGGCCGAGATCCCCGCCAAGCCCCGCACGACCCGCCTCTCCACCCTCCTGGGAACACCGACGCCCAGCTGACGCGCCTCGAAGGGGCGCGGGGAACTGCGCGACCAGCCACAAGGGAGCCGCAGACCGACGCACACGGACAGCACGACGGCGGCCCCGGAGATGCATCCCCGGGGCCGCCGCCATACGCCGTCATACGCCTCAGCGGCGATCCAGATCCAACGGTTCCAGATCCTCGTCCTCGAGATCCGCCCCGTCGGCGTCGTCGGTCTCGTCGTCAAGGTCGTCGTCGAACACGGCGCTGACGTCGAAGCGGCACACCACCCGCTCCGCGTCGACCTGCTCGAACGGCGCCTCCAGCCACTCCCCGGGCTCCGCCGTTTCGTCCGCCGCGGTCACCCACAGCGTCGAGTCGCCCTCCTCCAGACCGAACTCCTTGTGCCGGGAGGCGATCTCGTCGGGCTCGAACTCGCCGAACAGCACCCCCAGCGCACCGTGCACCGTGCTGGAGGCGTCCGCGCCGAGACCGTCGTCGGCCGCCTCGACCCGCTGGGCCTGCGCCATCAGCCGCTGCGGTTCCGACACGGCGTAGTCACGGCGGATCAGCACGCTCAGTGCGTTCGGCTCCTCGGGGCCGGTGTACGGCGCGGCATCCTCCGCGCCGGGGATCTCGAAGGGGGTGACCTCGTCGTAGCGGTCGTAGAGCAGCTCGTCGTAGACCTCGGCGGCCGCGGCCAGTTCGTTGAAGGCCTCGTACACGGCGGGGTCGTCCTCCCCCGACCTCCGTTCGACCGCGGCCAGGTGGCGGTCGAGCGCGGTCTTGACCGCCTCGGCGGCGGCACGTACCTCGGCAGCGGTGGGCTGCACAGCATCAGACATAGTGCAGACGCTATCCGTACCGGGCCCCGGCCCGCACAATAGATGCGATGCCGGAATACGAATTTGTCGACGTGTACGTGCCACGGGGGGTCTCCCGCAAGGACGCCACACGCCTGCTGACGGACCATGCCGAGTACGGACACTGGGAGTTGGACCGACTGAGTCTGATGCGCGATGGCAGCCGCAGGGTGCGGTTGCGCCGGCGGATCATCCGCCAGGTGCGGGCCACGTGGTGAGACAGGACGAACGGAGCGGGCCCCGCCACGACGGGGCCCGCTCCGTTTCACGCGCCGCGCCCCCGGCCGGGGGACGCGGCGTGCGGTCCTAGACCGAGGCGCGCGCCTTGCGGTAGAGGACCGCGCCCGCCAGCAGCGCACCGGCGCCGACCGGGAGCACCAGGCCGATCGGCACGTCACTGCCGGTGTGCGCGAGTTCCGCGCTGCCCAGGGGCTGGCTCACGGTCTGGGTGCCGGGGTGGTTGACGTGGGTGCCGCCGCCCGGAGTCCCGGTGCCCGGGGTGGACGGGGTGGCCGGGGAACCGGGAGGACCGGGCTCCACGGGGTTTCCGGGGTGGCCCGGGTGCCCGGGGTTCCCGGGCGGGACGTTGCGGCTGCCGCCGGGCGGGGCGTGGTGCCCGCCGCCGGAGCCGTTGTCGCAGTCGTTGCCCATCGCGGGGTTGCCGATGCCGACGACGTCGACGCTGTTGCCGCAGACGTTCACGGGGGCGTCGATCGGCACCTCGACGTGGTTGCCCGAGCCCACCCCGGGCGAACCGCCGGTGTGTCCTCCGGCGTGCGCGCCCCCGGAGCCGCCCGAGCCCCCGTGACCGCCGTGGCCACCGTGCCCGCTGTGTCCGCCGTGCCCCTGGCTGCCGTGACCCCCGTGGCTGCCCGGGCCGCCGGAACCGCCCGAGTCGCTGTACCCGCCGTGCGAGCCGCTGCCGCCGCTCCTGTTGGCGCAGCTGTTGCCCATCGCCGGGTTGAGGACCCCGACGACGTCCACGGTGTTGCCGCAGGCGTTCACCGGCGCGTGCACCGGCGCCGACACCGTGTTGCCCGACAGCACGCCGGGTGAGTTCACGCTTGATCCACTCGCGCCCGAGTCGGCGTGGGCGGCTCCTCCTGCGGCGGCGATCACGCCGGTCGCGGCCGCCACTGTCATCAGGCCCTTGCGGGTGGCTTGTCGCATTACTGAATCCCTGCCTTCGACGTTGTCTCGAAATGCCGCTGCTGTGCGGCTCTTCTCCTTCGAAAAGGCCTGTCGGGGGGGGGGGGGGGGGGGGGGGGGGGGGGGGGGGGGGGAGGAGACCCCCCCCCCCCCCCCCCGGGGGGGGGGGGGGGGTGGGAAAGGCGCAGGTTTTCGTTTTTCCTGGCCCTCCCCTCTG
>NZ_JBVIHJ010000001.1:454067-616896 GCF_055570355.1 Streptomyces sp. NPDC031225
CTGTTTTTTTTACAAGTTCTCCGTTTGGCTGTTTCTTCTCTTCAAAAAGGCCCTGTCGGCCCCGGAGCGCATGGCGCGCGCTCCGGGGCCGACAGACTCAACCCTGTTAACTAGGGGCGAGGCACAACGTCACTTGTTGATGCAGGTGTTGCCGAAGGCGGGGTTCAGCAGACCGATCACGGAGACCGTGTTGCCGCAGACGTTCACCGGGACGTGAACAGGCACCTGCACGACGTTGCCGGACAGCACGCCCGGGGAACCGATGGCGGCACCCTGGGCACCGGCGTCGGCGACGGCAAGGCCCGCACCCGCGAGAACCAGGCCACCAGTGGCAGCCGCAGCGGCGACGACCTTCTTGATCATTATTCCTCCTTGTTGGCAATGCGATCCCAAGCAGCGGATCGCATCACCTGTAACGAGGAGGGAGTAATGGAGCTACGAGCTTATGAGCGCATTCACTCTTCTCAGTCAGTTCCGTACAGGTTGCCGATTACGGAGGTCATGACGCGTCGATGAAACGGTCGAGAACGCGCACGCCGAACTTCAGTCCGTCCACCGGCACCCGCTCGTCGACACCGTGGAACATGCCGGCGAAGTCCAGCTCCGGGGGCAGCTTGAGCGGTGCGAAGCCGAAGCCGCGGATGCCGAGCTCGTCGAAGGACTTGGCGTCGGTGCCGCCGGAGAGCATGTACGGGATGGCCTTGGCTGCCGGGTCCTCGGCGACCAGCGCGGTCTGCATGGCGTCCACGAGCGCGCCGTCGAAGGTGGTCTCGACGGCCTTGTCGGAGTGCACGTCCTCGCGGCGGACCTTGGGTCCGAGGATCTTGTCGAGGTCGGCGAGGAACTCCTCCTCGAAGCCGGGCAGGAAGCGTCCGTCGACGTGCGCGGTGGCCTCGCCCGGGATGACGTTGACCTTGTAGCCGGCGCCGAGCTGGGTGGGGTTGGCCGTGTTGCTGAGGGTCGCGCCGATGAGCTTGGCGATGCCGCCGAGCCGGGCGAGCGTGCCCTCCATGTCCTCCGGGTCCAGCTCGGTGCCGAGCGCGTCACCGAGCTCGTCGAGGAAGGCCCGGGTGGTCTTGGTGACCCGCACGGGGAACTTGTGCCGGCCGAGCCGCGCGACGGCCTCCGACAGTTCGGTGATGGCGTTGTCCCGGTGGATCATCGATCCGTGCCCGGCGGTGCCGGCCACCGTCAGCTTCATCCAGTGCATGCCCTTCTCGGCCGTCTGGATCAGGTAGAGCCTGCGCTGCTCGTTGACCGTGAAGGAGAAGCCGCCCACCTCGCTGATCGCCTCGGTGACGCCCTCGAAGAGGTCGGGGTGGTTGTCGACGAGGTGCCGGGCGCCGAAGGTGCCGCCCGCCTCCTCGTCGGCGAGGAACGCGAGGACGATGTCCCGGGGCGGCCGGCGTCCGCTGCGCAGCCGGTCACGGACGACCGCCAGGGTCATCGCGTCCATGTCCTTCATGTCGACGGCGCCCCGGCCCCACACGCACCCGTCGGCGACCTCCCCGGAGAACGGGTGGTGCGTCCAGTCCTGCGCGTTGGCCGGTACGACGTCGAGGTGGCCGTGGATCAGCAGCGCGGGCCGGGACGGGTCCTCACCCGCGATCCGGGCGACCGTGGAGGCGCGGCCGGGGTGCGACTCGTAGATCTGCGGGTCGAGACCCACCTCGGCGAGCTTCCCCGCGACCCACTCGGCCGCCTTGCGCTCGCCCGGGCCGGAGTGGTCGCCGTAGTTGCTGGTGTCGAACCGGATCAGCTCGCGGCACAGGTCCACGACCTCGTCCTCGCCGGCGACGCTCCTGCCAGTGTCGGTCTCGCTCACGGTGTTTCCTCCCGCTGTCACTGCTGGTGGTTCCCCTCATCCTCTCCCCGCCACCCGGTCCGCCCCAAGACCGGGCCCGGCCCGTCACACGCCGTTCACGCGAGCCCCGGGGCGGGAACAGGGGGTGATCGGACGCCCTCGAAAGCCTGGTAATGTTTCCTTCGTCGCTGCGGGTGAAACCCCGTGCGGCAGACACCTTGTCCGGGTGGCGGAATGGCAGACGCGCTAGCTTGAGGTGCTAGTGCCCTTTATCGGGCGTGGGGGTTCAAGTCCCCCCTCGGACACCAGCCGAATCCCCCGGCCGCTCAGCGGCCGGGGGATTCGTCGTGTCACGGCGGGCTCGGCCCGGAAGTGTTCATGGAGGCGTCGGTTCCCCTTCGCTCGCCGTATGTGGGACATCTCTCGCTGGGTGTGAAGATCACCAGGTCAGAGAAGTGCGGCGGGTGCGCTCACGGCGCCGGACGGCCTTCCCGAGTGGCCGTTTCGGGGGCATGAGCCTAGCGTCGTACTAAAATTTCCGGCTTGTTACGAGCTGGAGCCGGACAACCCCAGGCAGACCTGCGGCCCGCCAGCGCCCCGGAGGCCTCCGGGATCGAGACGCGAGGACCGATGGCAGCCACACACGAGAGCAACGCTCTCGGCCTGCTCAAGGACGAGTTCAGCGCAGAGATCCGCGAACAGTTCGGCGACACCGCCCGTTTCTCCGGGGCCCCCGCCGCCTCCCCCCGCACCCTCGTCGACGTCTTCGACGCGTCCGTCCGGTCGTACCCCGACGAGCTCGCCCTCGACGACGGGACGGCCCGGCTCAGCTACCGCGCCCTGGCCGCGGAGGTGGAGCGGCTGCGGCTGCGACTGGCCGAGGCCGGAGTGGGGCTCGGCGACCGGGTGGGCGTCCGGGTGCCGTCCGGCACCAACGACCTCTACGTCGCGATCCTCGCCGTGCTGGCCGCGGGCGCCGCGTACGTCCCCGTGGACGCCGAGGACCCCGACGAGCGGGCCGAGCTGGTGTTCGGGGAGGCGGAGGTCCGGGCCGTGGTCGGCGCCGGGCACGCACTGACCCTCAACGGGCGCGCCGAGGTCCCCGCCGCCCGGCCCGGCACCGAGCACGACGCGTGGATCATCTTCACCTCGGGCTCCACCGGCAAGCCGAAGGGCGTGGCCGTCTCGCACCGCAGCGCCGCCGCGTTCGTGGACGCCGAGGCCGCGCTGTTCCTCACCGACGACCCCATCGGTCCCGGTGACAGGGTCATGGCGGGGCTGTCGGTCGCCTTCGACGCGTCCTGCGAGGAGATGTGGCTGGCGTGGCGGTACGGGGCCTGTCTGGTGCCGGTGCCGCGGTCGCAGGTCAGGAGCGGCGCCGACCTCGGGCCCTGGTTGGTCGAGCAGGAGATCACCGTCGTGTCGACGGTGCCGACGCTCGCCTCGCTGTGGGAGCCCGAGACCCTCAACGACGTACGGCTGCTGATCTTCGGCGGTGAGGCGTGCCCGCCCGAGCTGGTGCAGCGGCTGGTGACGGAGGGGCGCGAGGTGTGGAACACCTACGGGCCCACCGAGGCGACCGTCGTGGCCTGTGCCTCGCTGATGAACGGCGAGGAGCCGATCCGGATCGGGCTGCCGCTGGACGGCTGGGAGCTGGCCGTCGTCGACGAGGCCGGGGACCCCGTGCCGATGGGCGCGAGCGGGCAGCTGGTGATCGGCGGGGTCGGTCTTGCCCGGTACCTGGACGCCGAGAAGGACGCGGAGAAGTACGCGCCGCTCAAGTCGCTGGGCTGGGAGCGGGCGTACCGCAGCGGTGACCTGGTGACGGCGGAGCCCGAGGGGCTGGTCTTCCTGGGGCGGGCCGACGAGCAGATCAAGCTCGGTGGCCGGCGGATCGAGCTCGGTGAGGTCGACGCCGCGCTGCAGGCGCTGCCTGGGGTCGCGGGAGCGGCCGCCGCCGTGCGCACCGCCCGCAGCGGCAACCAGCTCCTCGTCGGTTACGTCGTCACGCAGGAGGGCTGGGACCACGCGGCCGCCGTCGAGAAGCTGCGCGCCGAACTGCCCGCCGCGCTCGTGCCGTTGCTCGCCCCCGTCGAGGACCTGCCGACCAGGACCTCCGGCAAGGTGGACCGGGGCGCGCTGCCCTGGCCCCTGGAAGGGCTCGGAACCAGCGGCCCCGCCGAGGAGCTGTACGGCACCGAGGCCTGGCTCGCCGAGCAGTGGGCGGAAGTCCTCGGCATCCCGGTGACCAGTGCCCGTGACGACTTCTTCGCGGTCGGCGGCGGCAGCCTGGCCGCCGCCCAGCTGACCACCCGGCTGCGCACCCGCTACCCGAGCGCGGCCGTCCTCGACATCTACCAGCAGCCCACCCTGCGGAAGCTGGCCCGGCACCTGGAGGAGTCCGCCCAGGACGACGGGTCGACGCGGGTGATCACACCCGTGCCCCGCAGCGCCCAGGTGATCCAGCTCCTCGTGCTGCTCCCGCTGTTCACCCTGATGGGACTGCGCTGGCTGGTGCCGCTTGCCGCGCTCGGGAACGTCCTGCCGTACTCGTGGCTGCCCGGCACCTCCTGGTGGCTTGTCGGGGCCGGGGCGCTGCTGCTCTTCAGTCCGCCCGGACGGCTCGCGATCGCCGCGGGCGGGGCGCGGCTGCTGCTGCGCGGTGTCCAGCCGGGGCGTCACCCCCGTGGCGGCAGCGTCCATCTGCGGCTCTGGACGGCCGAGCGGCTGGCCGAGTTCACCGGGGCTACCTCGCTGACCGGCTCCTGGCTGGAGCGGTACGCGCGGGCGCTGGGCGCCAAGATCGGTCCGGACGTGGACCTGCACTCGCTGCCGCCGGTGACGGGCATGCTCAGGCTGGGCCGGGGTGCCGCCGTGGAGTCCGAGGTGGACCTGTCCGGCTGGTGGCTGGACGGCGACCGGCTGGAGATCGGCGCGGTCAGGGTCGGCGCGCACGCCGTCGTCGGCACGCGCAGCATGCTGTTCCCGGGCGCCCGGGTCGGCAAGCGGGCCGAGGTGGCGCCGGGTTCGGCGGTCACCGGCCAGATCCCGACCGGGCAGCGCTGGGCGGGCGCGCCCGCGGTCAAGCTCGGCAAGGCCAAGCGCAACTGGCCGAAGGAACGGCCGGTGCGGGGCACGTACTGGCGGGTGATGTACGGCGTCACCGGTCTCGCTCTGACGCTGCTGCCGGTGCTGGCGGGCGGCGCGGCCTTCCTGGTGGCCCGTCCGTTCCTGGCCGGGAGCTCTCCCCTGACGGGCGCCTTCCTCGCCCTCGTCCCGGCGACGCTGGCCTTCGGTCTCGCGTACGCGCTGCTGCTCCTGGCCGGCGTCCGGCTGCTGAGCGTGGGGCTGCGCGAGGGGACGTATCCGACGCACAGCCGCATCGGGTGGCAGGCGTGGACCGTGACGCAGCTGATGGACCTCTCGCGCGAGACGCTGTTCCCGCTGTACGCCGGGCTGGCCACGCCGGTGTGGCTGCGGCTGCTCGGGATGCGGATCGGGCGGGGCGCCGAGGTGTCGACCGTGCTCGCGCTGCCGAGCCTGACGACGGTCGGCGAGGGCGCGTTCCTGGCCGACGACACGCTGACCGCGCCGTTCGAGCTGGGTGGCGGCTGGGTGCGGATAGGGCGTGCGGAGATCGGGCGGCGGGCGTTCCTCGGGAACTCGGGGATGACCGCGCCGGGGCGGAGCGTGCCGGAGGGCGGGCTCGTCGGGGTGCTGTCGGCGACGCCGAAGAAGGCGAAGAAGGGCACGTCGTATCTGGGGCTGCCGCCGGTGAAGCTGCCCCGCAACTCGGCCGACAGCGACCAGAGCCGGACGTACGAGCCGTCGGCGGGGCTGCTGTGGGCGCGCGGCCTCGTGGAGCTGTGCCGGATCGTGCCGGTGTTCTGCTCGGCGGGTGTCGCCGTGCTGACGGTGGCCGCGCTGTGTGTGCTGGGGCCGTGGGCCTGGCTGCTGGCCGGGGTGGTGCTGCTGGCGGCCGGTGCCCTGGCCGGTCTGGTGTCGATGGCCGCGAAGTGGCTGCTCGTGGGGCGGCACCGCAGCGGGGAGCACCCGCTGTGGAGCGGCTTCGTGTGGCGCAACGAGCTCGCGGACACCTTCGTCGAGGTGCTCGCGGTGCCGTGGCTGGCGGGTTCCGTGCCGGGCACGCCGGTGATGACGGCGTGGCTCAGGGGGCTCGGCGCGCGGATCGGCAAGGGCGTCTGGGTGGAGAGCTACTGGCTGCCGGAGACCGATCTGGTGACCCTGGAGGACGCGGCGACCGTGAACCGCGGCTGTGTGCTCCAGACCCACCTCTTCCACGACCGGATCTTGCGGACGGATACTGTGGTCCTCCGTGAGGGTGCCACGCTGGGCCCTGGCGGGATCGTGCTGCCCGGCAGCACGATCGGGGCCCGCACCACACTGGGTCCCGCGTCGCTCGTCATGGCCGCGGAGTCCGTCCCGGACGACACCCGTTGGCTGGGCAACCCGATCGAGGCATGGCGTCCCTGAAAGCGGGCCACCCGGATCCGGTGAGCGGTGTGACGGCGCATCCGAGTGGCAACGCAGCGCAGGGAGCAGAAGCGGCAGTGGCAGTTCAGCAACCGGCGGGTTCGGACCCGTACTTCCCGGACCACGGTGACGCCCGGTACCGGGTGCACCGGTACGAGCTCGCGCTGGACTACCGACCGGGCCCCAACCGGCTGGCCGGGAGCGGCAGGATCAACGCCATAGCGGGGCGTTCGCCGCTGGCCGAGTTCATGCTCAACCTGTCCGACTTCAAGATCGGCCGGGTGCGGGTGGACGGCCGGCAGGCGCACTACACGCACCGCGGCGGGAAGCTGCGGATCCGGCCCGCGAAGCCGGTGCGGCCCGGAGCCGCGTTCACGGTCGAGGTGCACTGGTCGGGCAACCCCAAGCCGGTGAACAGCCCTTGGGGCGGGCTCGGCTGGGAGGAGCTGGAGGACGGGGCGCTGGTGGCGAGCCAGCCGATCGGGGCGCCGTCCTGGTACCCGTGCAACGACCGGCCCGCCGACAAGGCGTCGTACCAGATCTCGATCACCACGCCGTCCGCGTACGCGGTCGTGGCGGGCGGCAGGCTGCTGACCCGTACGACCAAGGCGTCCACGACGACCTGGGTGTACGAGCAGGCCGCGCCCACGTCCAGCTATCTCGTCGGGCTGTCGATCGGCAAGTACCAGACGGTGCTGCTCGGCGATCCGGGCCCTGGCGGGGTGCCTCAGCACGGGCACATCCCGGCGCATCTGCTGCCGGAGTTCTCCCGGGACTTCGCGCGGCAGCCGCAGATGATGGAGCTGTTCCAGGAGCTGTTCGGGCCGTATCCGTTCGACGAGTACGCGGTCGTCGTCACGGAGGAGGAGCTCGATGTGCCCGTGGAGGCCCAGGGGTTGTCGCTGTTCGGCTCCAACCACGTGGACGGGGCGCGGGGTTGGGAGCGGCTGGTGGCGCACGAGCTGGCGCACCAGTGGTTCGGCAACAGCGTGTCCATCGCGGACTGGCGGCACATCTGGCTGAACGAGGGGTTCGCCAAGTACGCCGAGTGGCTGTGGTCGGAGCGCTCGGGGGGCCGTACGGCCCAGCAACTGGCCGTCGTCGCGCACCGTTTGGTGTCCTCGCTCCCCCAGGACCTGCGGCTGGCCGACCCGGGCCGCAAGTCGATGTTCGACGACCGGCTCTACGAGCGCGGCGGGCTCGCGGTGCACGCGGTGCGCTGTGCGATGGGCGACGAGGCGTTCTTCCGGATGCTGCGCGGCTGGGCGGGACTGCACCGGGGCGGGGCCGTGACCACCTCGACGTTCACGGCCCATGTCAGCCGGTACGCGGACGAGCCGCTGACCGGGCTGTTCGACGCGTGGGTGTACGGCGCCGCGCTGCCGCCGCTGCCCACGATGTTCCCGGCGCGTCCCGCGCATCCGCCCACCAACGCCGAGTCGGCGTAGGCGGTCGGGAGCAGGGCTCCCGCGCCAGCACAATGGTGGTCATGTCCCGACGTACCCCGAAGCCCCGGCCCCGCGCCACGTCCTGCCCCTGCGGTCTTGCCGAGGCCTACGACAGCTGCTGCGGCCGCTTCCTCCGGGATGCGGCCGCGGCGCCGACCGCCGAGTCGCTGATGCGTTCGCGGTACTGCGCTTTCGTGAAGCGGGACGAGGCGTATCTGCTCCGTACCTGGCATCCGCGGACCCGGCCGCCGGGAGTCGACTTCGACCCCGGTATGCGCTGGACCGGCCTGGAGATCATCGGAACGAGTGACGGATCGGCCTTCCACTCCGTGGGGACGGTGACCTTCCGGGCCTCGTTCCAGGGCGGTTCGCTGCACGAGCGCAGCCGGTTCGAACGGGTCGACGGGGCGTGGGTCTACGTCGACGGGGAGTTCCTCGACTGAGCTACGGCGCCAGGATGTCCAGCTCGTGGAGGGCGCCCGCCGCGATCTCGCGGGTCAGCTCCTCCGCGTGGCCGGCGTCGCCCGCGCGGATCGCCTCGGCGAGCCGGACATGGAGGGTGACGGCGGCCGGGTCGGGGTCCTCGAACATGATCTCGTGTTGGGTGCGGCCGGTGAGGACCTCGGCCACGAGGTCGCCGAGGTGCGCGAACATCTCGTTGCCGGAGGCGTTGAGGACCACGCGGTGGAAGGCGATGTCGTGGAAGAGGTAGCCCTCGAGGCGGTGGCCCTTGGAGTTGGCGACCATGCCGAGGGTGCACCTGGTGAGCTCGGCGCACTGCTCGGCCGTAGCGTTCTTCGCCGCCAGGCCCGCCGCCACCGGCTCGATCGCCGAGCGGAGCACGGTCAGGGAGCGCAGTTGCGCCGGGCGGTCGGCGCCGGCCAGCCGCCAGCGGATGACCTGGGGGTCGTAGACGTTCCACTCGGCCTTGGGGCGCACGGTCACGCCCACGCGGCGGCGGGACTCGACCAGGTGCATGGACTCCAGGACCCGGACCGCCTCGCGCATCACCGAACGTGAGACCTCGAAACGCTGGGCCAGTTCGTCGGTGCGCAGAACGCTGCCCGGCGGGTACTCGCCCGCGGTGATCGCGGGGCCGAGGGTCTCCAGTACCCGCCCGTGCAGCCCCCGGCCCGATGTGGTCATGCACTCAGCGTACGGGGCACGTCACACCGCCAAAAAGTCAGACTTATTTGCCACTGACTCTTGAATTCGTCGTACCTAATCGGTTTCAGTTGCGTCGGCACACCTTGTCGAAGACGAAACCAGACAGTGAGGCAGCGATGAGTACCCCACCTGTCGTCGTGGTCATGGGAGTCGCGGGCACCGGGAAGACCACCATCGGTCCCCTGCTCGCGGCCCGGCTCGGCGTTCCCTACGCCGAGGGCGACGACTTCCACCCGCCGGCCAACATCGCCAGGATGTCGGCCGGCACCCCGCTCACCGACGAGGACCGGTGGCCGTGGCTGGACGCCATCGGCTCCTGGGCGCACGGACGGGCGGGGCTCGGCGGGGTGGTCAGCTGCTCGGCGCTGAAGCGGTCGTACCGCGACCGGCTGCGGGCCGAGGCACCCGGGGTCGTCTTCGTGCACCTGGCGGGCGACCGCGCCCTCATCGAGGACCGGATGTCGCACCGGCAGGGGCACTTCATGCCCACCGCGCTGCTGGACTCGCAGTTCGCCACGCTTCAGCCCCTCCAGGAGGACGAGGCCGGGGTCGTGGTGGGTGTGTCCGGCAGTCCGGAGGAGATCACCGGGCGGGCCGCCGAGGCGCTCGCCGAACTCCCGTAACACCCCTTTCCGAAGAAACCCCCGTACCTGCAAGGGAACCCCCGTGACCAGACTCAGCGTCGAGATGCTGGCAGCGGACGCACCCGAGCCGATCACCTCGGCCGGTCACGCGCAGCTGGGCATCGCCGTACTGGCGGGCATCGCCGTCATCGTTCTGCTCATCACCAAGTTCAAGCTCCACGCGTTCCTGGCGCTGACCCTGGGCACGCTCGTGCTCGGCGCGGTCGCAGGAGCGCCGCTCGACAAGGCCATCACCAGCTTCACCACCGGCCTCGGGACCACGGTCGCCGGTGTCGGCGTGCTGATCGCCCTCGGCGCGATCCTCGGCAAGATGCTCGCCGACTCCGGCGGCGCGGACCAGATCGTCGACACGATCCTCGCGAAGGCGGGCGGCCGTTCCATGCCGTGGGCGATGGTCCTGATCGCCTCCGTCATCGGACTCCCCCTCTTCTTCGAGGTCGGCGTCGTGCTGCTGATCCCGGTCGTGCTGATGGTCGCCAAGCGCGGCAACTACTCCCTGATGCGCATCGGCATCCCGGCCCTCGCCGGTCTGTCCGTGATGCACGGCCTGGTCCCGCCGCACCCCGGCCCCCTGGTCGCGATCGACGCGGTGCAGGCCAACCTCGGAGTGACGCTCGCGCTCGGCGTGCTCGTCGCCATCCCGACGGTGATCGTCGCCGGGCCGCTGTTCTCGAAGGTCGCGGCCCGCTGGGTGGACGTCCCGGCTCCCGACCGGATGGTCCCGCAGCGCGCCTCCGAGGAACTGGAGAAGCGTCCGGGCTTCGGCGCCACCCTCGCCACGATCCTGCTCCCGGTCGTCCTGATGCTCTCCAAGGCGCTGGTCGACATCGTGATCGACGACCCCGACAACACCGTGCAGCGCGTCTTCGACGTCGTCGGGTCCCCGCTGATCGCCCTGCTGGCCTCGGTTCTCGTGGGCATCTTCACGCTGCTCCGCCCCGCCGGGTTCGGCAAGGACCGTCTCACCCCGCTCGTCGAGAAGGGTCTCGCGCCCATCGCCGGCATCCTGCTCATCGTCGGCGCGGGCGGCGGCTTCAAGCAGACCCTGATCGACTCCGGTGTGGGCCGGATGGTCCTGGACATCTCCGAGGACTGGTCCATCCCGGCCCTGCTGCTGGCCTGGCTGATCGCGGTGGTGATCCGGCTGGCGACGGGCTCGGCGACGGTGGCCACGGTCTCCGCGGCCGGTCTGGTCGCCCCGCTGGCCGCGAACATGTCGACGGCCCACACGGCCCTGCTCGTCCTGGCCATCGGCGCCGGCTCGCTCTTCTTCAGCCATGTCAACGACGCCGGGTTCTGGCTGGTCAAGGAGTACTTCGGCCTGGACGTCGGTCAGACCATCAAGACCTGGTCGGTCATGGAGACGATCATCTCGGTGGTCGCGGGCGGCCTGGTCCTGCTGCTCTCGCTGATCATCTAGCCGCTACGGCAACGACGGCACCCCCTGCCGGCGCCGGTCACGGCCGCCACAGGGGGTGTTCGCGTTCCGCCCAGTCCCTGTCCACCGACCCGGTCCGCAGCCCCCTGCGTGCCTCCGGGTCGCCGAGTGCCATGCCGATGTGGCCCGCGAGGACGATGCCGACGGTGAGGGCGAGCCAGTCGTGGACGAAGGTCGCGCTGGTGCGCCACTGGATCGGGGTGAGGTGGGTGAACCACATCAGCAGGCCGGTGCCGAGCATGACGAGACTCGCCCCGGAGATCCAGGCCGCGTAGACCTTCTGGCCCGCGTTGAACTTGCCCGCGGGCCGCGCCGCCCGGCGTTTGTCGCGGCGCAGGGCGGCGCGCAGCCAGACGCGGTCGTGCGGGCCGAAGCGGTTCAGGAAGCCCAGATCGGCGCGGAAGGCGCGGGAGACCAGGCCCACGAGGACCGGTACCGGCAGGGCCAGACCCGCCCACTCGTGGACGCGGACCACGAGCTCGCGGCGGCCGACGAGTTCGGCGAACTGCGGGATGTACAGGAAGGCCGCCGTCACCACACACACGCCCATCAGTGCGGCGGTCGTGCGGTGGACCCACTTCTGGCTGCGGCCGAAGCGGCGGACCCGGGTCCCGGGCGGCGCGTCAACTCGTAGGTTCATCGTCCCGCCCGTTCGACTTGCCGACCCAGGCGTCGACGTCGTAGCCCCGGTCCTCCCAGTAGCCCGGCTCCACGTCCTCGGTGACGGTGATGCCGGACAGCCACTTGGCCGACTTGTAGAAGTACATGGGGGCCACGTAGAGGCGGACCGGGCCGCCGTGGGAGTGGCCGATGTCCTTGTCCTGCATGCGCAGGGCCACCAGGATGTCCGAGCGGCGGGCCTGGTCCAGGGTGAGGCTCTCGGTGTACGCCCCGTCGAAGCAGCTGAAGCGGACGGCGCCCGCCTTCGCCGTCACCCCGGCGGCGTCCAGCAGCCGGGACAGCCGTACGCCTTCGAACGGCGTGTCCGGGACCCGCCAGCCCGTCACGCACTGGACGTCCTTGACGAGCCGGGTCTGGGGCATCGCCCGCAGGTCGGCGAGGGTGTACGTGCGCGGGCGGGAGACCAGGCCGTCGATCTTGAGCTGGTAGTTCCCGGCGTCCTTGTGCGGTACGGACGATGTCACCGAGTAGTAGCGGAAGCCGCCCCCGTTGGGGAGCAGGCCCGTCAGGCCGGTGGGGTCCTTGTCGGCCGCGCTGCCGAGGAACGCCTCCAGGCCGCGTTGCAGGGTGGGGGCGGCTACCACGCCGAGCGCGCCCAGGCCGAGGGTGCCGAGGAGGACACGGCGGCCGACCGGCTTGCCGCGCTGCTCCTCGGATTGTCCGGTGTTCACGTATCCATTCGAACACCCGCGACCCCCGGGGGACCAGGAATCGCGGGTGCCCGTCAGACTTCCGTAACCACTTCTCATCCGGTTCTCAGCGGACGTCCGGATCCCGGGGAGCTACAACGCCTCTTCCGCGGCCTTGTCCAGCTGGAACGCCTCGTTGCCGAGCCCGATCCGCGCGTGCGCCTCGGGCTTGCGGGCCTTCAGCAGCAGGCCCTGCGCGAGGCCCACCACCAGGGCGATCCCGATGATGCCGGGCAGCAGCCAGCTCAGGGAGGAGTCCGGACCGGCGCCGACCAGGACGTCGAAGTCCTTGACCGTGTAGACGGCGATGACCAGCAGGGCGACCCCGGCGAGGACGGAGGTGGCCAGTCGCCAGGCCTGGGCGCCCGCGGCACCCCGGCGGACGAAGAAGGCGACCACGGAGGCGGAGGCGGCCGCCATCAGCAGGATCACCCCGAGGGAGCCGATGTTGCCGAACCAGGTGAACAGCTGCAGGACCGGCACGGTCGGGTCGCCGGTGGGCTTGTCGTCGGCGATCGCGAACACGACCACGACCACCACGGACACGGCGGTCTGGAGCAGCGACCCGGTGCCGGGCGCGCCGCTCGCGCTGTTGGTGCGGCCGAAGGCGGCGGGCAGCAGTCCCTCGCGGCCCATGGCGAAGGCGTAGCGGGCGACGACGTTGTGGAAGCTGAGCATGGCGGCGAACATGCCGGTCACGAACAGGACGTGCAGGACGTCGGTGAATGTGCCGCCGAGGCGGGACTCGGTGAGGCCGAAGAGGAGTCCGGCGCTCTGCTTCTGCGACTCGGCGACGATCGCCGAGGGACCGGTGGCGACGGTGAGGGCCCAGCTGCTGAGCGCGAAGAACACGGCGACGCCGCTGACCGCGAGGAACATCACACGCGGCACCAGGATGTGCGGGCGGCTGGTCTCCTCGGCGTACACGGGGGCCTGCTCGAAGCCGAGGAAGGCCGCGATGCAGAAGCACAGGGCGGTGCCGACGCCGGTGCCGCTGAGGGTGTCCGGGTTGAAGGCGTGCAGCGACAGGCCCTGGGCCGCCGGGTCGGCGACGGCGGCGATGTCGAAGATGACGACCAGGGCGACCTCGATGATCAGCAGGACGCCGAGCACGCGCGCGTTGACGTCGATCTTCAGCCAGCCCAGCGCCCCCACGACCAGGGCGGCCACCAGAGCGGGTATCCACCAGGCCACCGACAGGTGGGCGTAGGTGCTGAACAGGCCGGAGACCTCGAAACCGAAGATGCCGTAGATGCCGACCTGGAGGGCGTTGTAGGCGACCAGCGCGACGAGGGCCGCGCCGGCTCCGGCCGTGGCGCCGAGGCCGCGGGAGATGTAGGCGTAGAAGGCGCCGGCGTTGTGGACGTGCCGGCTCATCTCGGCGTAGCCGACGCTGAACAGGACGAGGACCACGCCGAGCACGACGTAGAGCAGGGGTTGGCCGACGATCCCCATCACCGCGAATGTTGTGGGCATGACACCCGCAACGACCATGAGGGGAGCGGTCGCGGCGAGGACGGAGAGCAGCAGGCCCCCGGTGCCCAGGCGGCCGGCGCGCAGGGCGCGTTCCTGCCCCTTGAACGTACTGATGCCGTCGGCGGGCGGTCTGCTCGTACGGGAACTCTCGGTGGTCATAAGGACCGTCCTTCTGGGGGTTAGGGGGTTCACACCGTGCCGAGCGCATGGTCGCGGGCGGTACGGAAGGCGGAGTAGGGCTCCCGGTCCGGATAGGACCAGGGGGCCGGGGTGGGGCGTTCGCCGATGCGGTGGAAGAGGGCGGCCGCCTCGGCGCCGCGCCCCTCGCAGACCTTCGCGTGGGCGAGGAAGTTGAGGTCGACCAGGCGGCGGGGGTGGCCCTCGTGCTCCCATTCCAGCCACCAGTCGAAGGCGGACTTCATCACCTGCCTGGCCCGGCGTCCGGTCCAGTGCCCGGAGGCGACGGGGTCGCCCGGCTCGTGCCCGGCGGCGGCCAGGGCCCGGTAGCGCTCGGTGTGCGCGATGACCGGCAGGATGGCGAGCGGGGAGTCGGCGGGGGCCTGCTCGGCGGCCCAGTTCGCGAAGTCGTAGACCTCGTGCAGCGGATCGGGGCCGGCCGCGGCCCGGCGCTCGGCGAGCCGGGCGACCATCAGATGGTGGGCGTGGTGGTGGTCGGCGTGCCGCTGCCGGATCTCGCCGAAGACATCGGCCACCTCGTCCGCCGCCCCGAGGTCGCGCTCCAGCAGGAGCAGCCCGAGCCAGGGGGTGGGGTCGGCGGGCGCGAGCCGGGCCGCGGTCCGGCAGGCCTCACGGGCCGGAGCGGGCTTGCCCTTGCCCCGCCGGACACGCTGGACCAGGGAGAGGGCGAGCAGCACGGCGGCGTCTGCGGAGTCCGGCTCGGCGACCAGCCAGTCCCGGGCCCAGGCGTCGCTGTAGGACTCCGCGGCGAGGACCGTGACCCGGTGGCCGCGCCGGTCCCACTCGTCTCCCGTCCGGGCGAGCAGTGTCCGGACCGCCTGCCATCTGCCTTGCGCCAACGCGGCGCGCGCGTCGATGAGTTCGGCGTCGTCGAGGGCCGCGTCGAAGGCCTGGGCGGCGCGTTTTCGACTGCGGCCGAAGGGGGGCGGGGGCGGGGACACCGTGTGGGCTTTCGTGGTGGGTGGTGCGCAGGGGGATGCCCGGCACGGTGCGGGCAAGCCGACAACCGATGCGGGCAGGTCGGCGGGCTGATTCGCACCGCCATCAACTGATCACGGACAGCCAACCCCCCACCCATGGTTTGCGTCAAGGGTCGACTGCACGTTACACGCGTCAACTCTCCACACCTGAGGGGAAGTTGTGACAGTCCGATGCTGGTGGGAACGGGTCAAGCCCCCACATCTGTGGCGTACGCCATGGCGCCTGCCTCCCGCACCCCGCACCATGACGAGAACCCCCCGCCCACCCTGAGGGCGCGGCGACCGCGTCGACGGCCGGAATGCGGGTACTCCCAGGAGCAAGCCGGGTACTGGGACGCTACAGTCGGCGACCACACCCGCCGCCCGGCAGGACGATCGAGGTACCCAGCGTGTCGGTTCTGGTTCTGACTCTCGCCGTGAGTGCTGCCTGTTGCCTTGGCTTCGGCTTCGTGCTCCAGCAGAACGCGGCCCGTCAGGCCCCGCTGAGCGACTTCCTCTCCCCCCGGCTGCTCCTCGACCTCGTGAAGGTGCCGCGCTGGCTGGGCGGCATCGGGCTGATGGTGGCCGGCATGGTGCTGGGCGCGATCGCGCTGAGCCGGGGCGAGGTCTCCCTGGTCGAACCCCTGCTGGCCACCAACCTCCTCTTCGCCCTCGCACTCTCCCGCAAGCAGACCAAGCAGCCGCTGGGCCGTCAGGGCTGGGCGGGCCTCGCGCTGCTCGCGGGCGGGGTGAGCGCGTTCATCGTGGCGGGCGAACCGCGCGGCGGCACGGCGGTCACCGATCCCCTCCGGCACTGGCTGATCATCGGCGCGATGATCGGCCTCGCCCTGCTGCTCACCACCTACGCCAAGCGCTCCCGCCTCAGCTCCGGCCCGGTCCTGCTGGCCCTGGCGGCCGGTCTGCTGTACGGCGTCCAGGACGCCCTCACCCGGGTCAGCGGCCAGCGCTTCTCCGGGGGCGGCCTCGCCGAACTGGTGACCGGCTGGCAGCCGTACGCCGTGCTGGCCCTCGGCGTCACCGGGCTCGTCCTGGTGCAGAGCGCGTTCGAGACCGCGCCGCTGCGGATGTCGCTGCCCGCGCTGACCGCCGCCCAGCCGCTCGCCGGGATCGTCTGCGGGGTGGGCTTCCTGGGCGACCGGCTGCGCACCGACACCGGCGCCCTGACCTGGGAGGCGCTGGGGCTCGCGGCCGTCGTCGCGGGCATCGTGCTGCTGGGGATGCACCCCGCGATGCCCTGTGGAGCCGCCCGGTCGGAACCTGCGCGGAACCTCCAGCCGAGCTGACGCGCGCCCCTGCTTGGATGGGGGCCATGAGCGCTGCTGACGAGATCCTCGACATCGTCGACGAGAACGACGTCGTCGTCGCCCGGTCCCCGCGCGGGAAGGCCTACGCCGAGGGGCTGCGCCACCGCTGCGTCTTCATCGAGGCCAGGGACGCCGAGGGCCGCCTCTTCGTCCACCGCCGCACGCCCACCAAGCTGGTCTTCCCGTCCCTCTACGACATGTTCGTCGGCGGAGTGGTCGGTGCGGGCGAGTCCTACGACGAGGCGGCCCTGCGCGAGGCCGAGGAGGAACTGGGCGTGAGCGGCCTTCCGCGCCCGGAGTACCTCTTCAAGTTCCTCTACGACGACGGGGCCGGCCGGACCTGGTGGTCGGCCGTCTACCAGGTCCGCTGCGAGCTCCCCGTGAGCCCCCAGGTGGAGGAGGTCGCCTGGCACGACTTCCTGACGGAGGACGAGGTGGAGGCGCGGCTGACGGAGTGGGAGTGGGTGCCGGACGGGCTGGCGGCGTATGAGCGGCTGAAGGGGTACCGGGCGACGGGGTGACCGGGCTCGGCCGGGATCGGTCAGGTTGCCCGGCCGTTGAGCGACACCACCGACGACACCTCCGCCGGCCGCCCCCGATAGGCTCGTGCGCGTGATCGATTTCGCACGGAACGTCCGCGTCTGGTTCGCCCCCGACGAGATCCGGCAGGAGGGGCGTACCCCCGACTACCGGTTCTCGCTGGCCAATGAACGTACCTTTCTGGCCTGGCTGCGGACCGCGCTCGCCCTGATCGGCGGCGGTTTCGCCGTGGACCAGTTCCTGCCCGATCTGCGCTGGGGCTGGCGGATCGGGCTTGCGCTCGTGCTGCTCGCGGCGGGGGTGCTGTGCTCGCTGCGGGCGGTCAATCACTGGGTGCGCTGCGAACGGGCCATGCGGCGGGGCGAGGACCTGCCGGCGTCACGGTTCCCGGCGCTGCTGAGCCTGGTGGTCGCGGTCGTCGCCGTGGCCATGGTGATCGTCGTGCTCGTCGGGTGGGAGGGGTGAGCGGGAGCGTTTCCCCGGAGCGCGACCCGGGTCTGCAGCCCGAACGCACCCGGCTCGCCTGGCGCCGTACGACCCTGTCGGGCACCGCGTGTGCCGTACTCGGCGTGAAGAGCGCCCTGCACGGCGGCTCGTCCCCCGCGAACCTCGTCGCCTGCGCCCTGTGCTGCGTGCTCTGGCTGGGCCTGCTCTACCTCGCCCACCACCGCATCCGCACCCTGGCCTCGACCGACAGACCGTCCCGCCTCACCCCGGGACACGCCACGGCAGCGGCCCTGTGCACGGTGGCGCTGGCAGCGTGCGGGGCGGCGCTGGTGCTCTGAGCGAGCGCCCGGCCCGGAGGGTGGGGCGGCGCTGGTGCTCTGAGCGAGCGCCCGGCCCGGAGGGTGGGGCGGCGCTGGTGCTCTGAGCGAGCGCCCGGCCCGGAGGGTGGCGGCACTGATGCTCTGAGCGAGCGCCCGGCCCGGAGGGTGGCGGCACTAATGCTCTGAGCGAGCGCCCGGCCCGGTGGGGGGGCGGTGCTGGTGGGCGCCGGTCCCGCCGGGTGGCGTCCTGGTCGTCTGGGGCACCGGCCCCGGCCGGTCAGCGGACAAGTACCGGCACCAACCCCGGCCGGCACGCGAAGCGACGGGCACCGTCCGGAGACCCTCGCGGCAAGCGGGCCGCCCTGCGCCTCGCTCCCACACAGGTCCGCAGCCCCGTCGCCACCCCTCCCACGAGCCGCGATCAGCGCACGCCCCACCCCCGCGGAGTGCGCTCCCGCTCGCCGCCGTGGCATCGCCGGGTGGGGGACCCCGGGGGCCGCGCCACGTGTGCCGAATCTGCCGATATGCACCTTGTCCGTGGCAGCCTGGCCGTCGACATCGCCCGTCGCTTCGAAGCCGAAGGTGAGCCGCATGACCACCCTCCACCACGAACACGCCTCCCACGCGCACGCCCACGGTCAGGACTGCGGTCACACCCAGGTGCCGCACGAGGACCACGTCGACTACGCGCACGACGGGCATCTGCACCGCGAGCACGAGAACCACTGGGACGAGTGCGAGCCCGGTGAGCACGTCGAGCACGACGCCCACGAGCACCGGCACGGCCAGGACTGCGGACACGAGAGCGTCCTGCACGGCGACCACGTCGACTACCTGCACGACGGCCACCGGCACGCCGCCCACGAGGGCCACTGGGACGACCACTGACCTGACCGAGAAGCGCCGCCGACAGCTCCCCGCCGCAACCGGCGGGGAGCTGTCGGCCTATCGTGTGCCGGATCACGTTCACCGTCCCCCCTGGACGGCATACCGACCAGTCGGCATGATGTTCGTACCCGTTCACGCGCGCGTAAGGAGCACCGATGAGCCCCGATCATCCGCCAGGCCTCGATCTCGACCGGCTGCGCGGCCTGCTCGACCGCGAGCGGCCCGGCCTGGTGCACGGTCCCCTGACCGGCCGGCTGATCGAGGGCGGACGGTCGAACCTCACGTACGCGGTGTCGGACGGCACGTCGAAGTGGGTCGTACGCCGGCCCCCGCTGGGCCACGTCCTGGCCACCGCGCACGACATGAAGCGCGAGCACCGGGTCATCAGCGCCCTGCACCCCACGGACGTGCCGGTGCCGAACCCGGTCCTGCTGTGCGAGGACGACGAGGTGATCGGGTCGCCCTTCTACGTCATGGAGTTCGTCGACGGTACCCCCTACCGCACCGCCGACCAGCTCGCCCCGCTCGGCCCGCAGCGCACCCGCGACGCCGTGCTGTCCCTCGTCGACACCCTCGTCGAGCTGCACGCGGTGGATCCCGCCGAGGTGGGTCTCGCGGACTTCGGCCGCCCCGAGGGCTTCCTGGACCGTCAGCTGCGCCGCTGGGGCAAGCAGCTGGACGCCTCCCGCAACCGCGACCTGGCCGGCATCGACGAGCTGCACGCGGCGCTCGGCCGCCATCTGCCCGAGTCCCCGGCGGCCACGGTCGTGCACGGCGACTACCGGCTCGACAACGTCCTGCTGGGCGACGACGACCGGATCAGGGCGATCCTCGACTGGGAGATGTCGACCCTCGGCGACCCGCTCACCGACCTCGGCCTGCTGGTGATGTACAGCGTGCCGCTGGGCACGGCCGCCTCCCCGGTCTCCACGACCGCCGAGGCCGCGGGGCACCCGGATCCGGCCGAACTGATCGCGCGGTACGCCGAGCGCTCCGGGCGGGACGTGACGGCGGTGTCCTGGTACACGGCGTTCGCGTGGTTCAAGCTCGCCGTGATCCTTGAGGGCATCCACTACCGCTACACCCTGGGCCAGACCGTCGGCGGCGGCTTCGACCGCATCGGCGACCTGGTCCCGGTCTTCATCCAGCACGGTCTGACCACGCTTCACGACGGCATCCAGGAAGGCTGATCCGCATGGACTTCGCGTTCGACGCGCGCACCGAGGAGCTGCGCACCAAGCTGCTCGCCTTCATGGACGAGTACGTCTACCCCGCCGAGGCGGTCGCGGAGGAGCAGCGCGCCCGGCTGGCCTCGCCGTGGGACACCCCGGCCGTGGTGGAGGAGCTGAAGGCCGAGGCCCGCCGCCAGGGCCTGTGGAACCTGTTCCTGCCCGACGCCGAGTACGGCGCCGGGCTGACCAACCTGCAGTACGCCCCGCTCGCCGAGATCACCGGCCGCTCCCCCCAGCTCGCGCCCACCGCGCTGAACTGCGCGGCGCCCGACACCGGCAACATGGAGGTGCTGACCCAGTTCGCCGACGAGCAGCAGAAGAAGCAGTGGCTGGAGCCGCTGCTGGCCGGTGAGATCCGCTCCGCGTTCGCGATGACGGAGCCGGAGGTCGCGTCGTCCGACGCCACCAACATCACCACCCACATCGAGCGCGACGGCGACGAGTACGTCGTCACGGGCCGCAAGTGGTACATCTCCGGGGCGATGAACCCGGACTGCAAGATCTTCATCGTGATGGGGAAGACAGACCCGGACGGCGAGGACATCCGCCGCCAGCAGTCCATGATCCTGGTCCCGCGCGACACCCCGGGTGTCACCGTGCAGCGCGCGATGCAGGTCTTCGGCTACGAGGACCACTCCCACGGCGGCCACGCCGAGGTGGTCTTCGACCAGGCGCGCGTACCGGCCGCCAACCTGATCGGCGAGGAGGGCGGCGGCTTCGCCATCGCCCAGGCCCGTCTCGGACCGGGCCGGATCCACCACTGCATGCGGCTCATCGGCATGGCCGAGCGGGCCATCGAGCTGATGTGCCGGCGGGCGGTCTCCCGGTCGGCCTTCGGCAAGTCGCTGGCCCAGCAGGGCGTGGTGCACAACTGGATCGCCGACGCGCGCGTGACCGTGGAGCAGCTGCGGCTGCTCGTGCTGAAGACGGCCTGGCTGATGGACACGGTCGGCAACAGGGGCGCCCACACGGAGATCCAGTCCATCAAGATCGCCACGCCGCGCGCGGTGGTCGACATCATCGACCGGGCGATCCAGCTGCACGGCGCGGGCGGTGTCAGCCAGGACTTCCCGCTGGCCGAGCTGTACGCGGGCGCGCGCACCCTGATGATCGCGGACGGTCCGGACGAGGTCCACCAACGGTCGCTGGCGCGGCGGGAGTTGAAGAAGTACCTGTAACCCGGCCCGCGGCACGGCAAGGGCGGGAGAGGCGCACCCGCCCCTCCCGCCCCGATTCCCCCGAGCTGACGGTCAGCTGGGCGTCGACGCGCTCAGCGTCCAGCCCTGGCGGCACGTGTGCCCGAAGACGCCCACGTCGCAGCCCTCGACCCGGAACGTGTAGGCGCCCGTGGTGCGTTGCAGCACCCGCACCCGGCCGGACGTCCCGCCGCCCACCTCGCGCTGCGTACCGTTCGGGTCGGCGGCGCTGGTGTAGCGGATCAGGAACCTGTCGTAGCTGTACGGCGACGTCGTGTTCCAGTTGAAGTAGGCGTAGCCGCCGTCCTCCCACGCGGCCACGACCATGTTCCGGCCCTGCCGCGGCGACCAGGTGACGTTGCCGTAGTCGAAGTACTGCCGCTTGCCGGCGTAGACGCCGTTCAGGTAGACGTCCCTGGTGTAGCTCCTCGGGCAGCCCAGCCAGCCGCCGGCCCCGCCGAGCGCGTTCCAACGCCCGTTGATGTGGGCCTCGTTCACCGCGATGCCGCAAGCGGCCGCCCTGGCCTTCGTCGGCGCCGCCGAGGTCTGCGCCGCGGCCGGTATCGCGGCGGTGGTTCCCAGCGCGAGCAGGGAGCCCAGTACGACGCCGGTCAGGCGTCGGTTCAGTGTCCGCATGGTTCGTTCTCCCCCGTAGGTCCTGCTTTCCTGCCACGAGCATCGCGCCCTCAGCGGCCGGGAGTTGAGGGGCGGCGGCCGGGCGGTCCCCGGAACCTCTCCCGGGTGGACCGGGAACCGTTCCCATGACACCCGGGCGGTCGAACCGGGACGATGAGGGCATGGAGGACGGGCGGGGGCGGACCCGGCGGCGCACCGTGACGGCGTACGCCCTGCTGGGTCTCGCGCTGGCCCAAGTGAGCGTCGGGGCCGTGCTGTTGGCGATGGCGAACGTCCCGGCGCGGGACCTGGTCCGCTACGACATGGTCGTCGACCTGGCCGTGGGTCTCGCCTACCCCGTCTGCGGCACGGTGATCGCGCTGCACCGGCCGCGCAACCCCATCGGCTGGCTGCTGATCGGGTACGGCCTGGGGCACGCGTTCACGGGCCTGTCGATCGGTCTGGGCGTCGAGGGGCTGCGGCTGGGCTGGTCCCCCGGGCTGCTGCGCGCGGTCGTCACGATCGGGCGGCACACCTGGATCGTCGGCAGCTCGTGGGCGTTCGTCTTCGTGTTCTTCCTGTTCCCCGACGGCCGGCTGCCCGACCGCCGCTGGCGCTGGGCCCTGGTGCTGCAACTGCTGTCCTCACCCCTCGACTTCGCGGTCTGGGCGCGGGACGACTGGGGGCTGTTCCTCGGCACGCCGGCCGAACCCTCGTACCTCCCGGCACCTGACGGCTGGCTGCCCGTGCTCAGACATGTGGAGACCGCCAAGGCCTGTCTGGTGCTGGCCGCCGTGTTCGCCGTCATGGCCATGCGCTACCGGCGCGGCGGGGAACAGGACCGGCGCCGGCTGCTGTGGCTGATCGCCGGGATGACACCGCTGGCGCTGAGCGTGCTGCTGCAGATCTTCGGCTTTCCCGCGGTCTACACGTCGTGCTGCACCCTGTTCCTGCCCGCCGCCATCGTGATCGCCGTGGTCCGTCACGAGCTGCTCGACATCCGTGTCGTCGTCTCCCGGAGCCTGCTGTACGGCGCACTCACCCTCGGTGTGATCGTCGCCTACGTCGGCCTCGTCGCCTTCGTCCAGTCGCAGCTCGCCCCGCTGCCCGAGCTCCTCGGTCCGGCGCTCGTCACGGTCACCCTCGCCGTCGCCTTCGAGCCCGCCCGGCGAGGACTCCAGCGCATGGTCGACCGGGCCCTGTACGGCGAGCGGCACGATCCGGTGCGTGTGGTCTCGCGAATCGGCAAACGGCTCGCGGGGACCGGGGTGGGCGCGGTGCCGGAGGCGGTGGGCGAGGCGCTGCGGGTGCCGTACGCGTGTGTCGACTCCAGGTCGGGGACGGGGAGCGGGAGTTGGGGAACCCTGGCGGGGCCCGTGCACACCGTCCCGCTGGACTACGACGGCCACGACGTCGGGGAGCTGGTGGTCGGCCTGCGTCCCGGGGAGCAGCAGCCGGCCCCGGCGGACCTGGCCGTCCTGGAGCTGCTGGCGGTTCCGCTCGCGGCGGCGTTGCACGCGACCGACCTGACCCGGCAGTTGCAGGTGTCCCGGGAACGGATCGTCGCCGCGCAGGAGGAGGAACGGCGGCGCATCCGCCGCGATCTGCACGACGGGCTCGGTCCGACGCTCGCCGGAGCGGCCTTCCAGGTGGACGCGGTGGGCAACCTGCTGGCGTTCGACCGGGAGCGGGCGCTCGGTCTGCTGGCCGAGCTGCGGGCCGAGATCGGCGGCGCGGTCGGGGAGGTCCGGCGTCTGGTGGACGGGCTCAGGCCGCCGGACCTGGACCAGCTGGGGCTGCTCGGCGCCCTGCGGGAGCGTGCCGCCTGGCTGTCCTGGCGTGCCGACGGCACCCCGCTGCAGGTGCGGATTGAGGCACCCGACCGGCTGCCGGTACTGCCCGCGGCCGTGGAGGTGGCCGCCTACCGGATCGCGGTCGAGGCCCTCACCAACGCCGCCCGGCACGCCCGCGCCTCGCGCGTGGACCTGCGCGTCGAGATCGGTGACGGCCTGTGGCTCGAGGTGTGCGACGACGGCACGCCCGCCGCCGGGGACGCGCCGTGGCAGGCGGGTGTGGGCATCACGTCGATGCAGGAGCGCGCGGCGGAACTCGGCGGTCGCTGCACGGCGGGCCGAGGACGGGTGACGGCGAGGCTGCCGCTGTGAGGGACGGTGCGATGACACGGGATGCGCGGGACCGGACGGAACCTGCGATGACACGGGATGCGCGGGATCCGCGGGACCGGACGGAACCGGGCAGTGACAACGCGCTACCCCTGCGCGCCGTCGCCCCGCACGGCGCCCGGACGGCGGAGGCACGAGCGGGAAGCCGGGGCGACGTATCTCGCGGGGTCCCGGGCGAAGGCCGAACACCTGAAGACACGCTCCCGAAGGCCCCGGGGCCCGGAACACAGACGTACGGGCAGGACGGCAGACCTCGGGCAGTCGGCAGTGGCGCCTTTGCCCCCGGGCAGCAGCAAACAGCCGGAGGCGGAGCATCTGACGAGACCGGCGCGCCGCGAGAGCCCCACGGGATCCGCCCGTTGCCGCGTCCGGAGCGACCGGCGGGAGGCAGGAGCCCTGGACCGGGCGAGACCGACGCGTTCCGCGGCACAGCCGGACCCGAGGCCGGAGCGGAGGACGGCGACGCGCTGCGGGTCGTGCTGGCCGATGACCACCCCGTGGTCCGTACGGGTCTCGCCGCGCTGCTCGAGTCGGTGCGGGACGGGAGCCCGCGGGTCCGGGTGGTCGGTGTGGCGGCCAGTGGGCGCGAGGCCGTACGGGCCGCGGTGACGCTGCGCCCGCACGTGATGGTGATGGACATCCGGATGCCCGACCAGAACGGCATCGAGGCGACCCGGGAGATCGGCCGGGTCGCCCCGTCGGTGGCGGTGCTGATGCTGACCATGGTCGATGAGGACGACTCGGTGTTCGCGGCGATGCGGGCCGGTGCCCGCGGCTACGTCCTCAAGGGGGCGGGGCAGGACGAGATCGTCCGGGCGATCCGGGCGGTGGCCGCCGGTGAGGCGATCTTCGGGCCCGGGGTGGCACGGCGCGTGCTCGGGCAGCTCGGCAGGCCGCAGCCGCAGCCCGACCCGTGTCCGACGCTCACCCCGCGGGAACGGGACGTGCTGACGCTGATCGCCGACGGACAGCCCAACTCGGTGGTGGCCGCCCGGCTCGGCCTCTCCCCCAAGACGGTCAGCAACCACATGTCGGCGGTCCTGACGAAACTGGGTGTCGCCGACCGTGCCGGGGCGGCGGCGTGGGCCCGCGAGGCCGGCCTCGGCCCCACGCCGGACGCGTAGCAGCGCCGTTACGGCCGCAGGGCCCTCAGCAGCAGGTCGGCCAGGTGGTCGGCGACCTGCTGCGGGCTCATGGGGCCGTCCGGGCGGTACCAGGTCGACAGGTGGTGGACGGAGCCGAAGTGGTAGTCCACGACGAGGTCGGCCGGGGTCGCCTTCGAGAAGACACCCGCCTCCTGGCCCTCCTCGATGAGCGCGCGGAACCGCTCGTGGTACTTCCGCCGCTCGGCGCGCACCTGCTTGTTCTTCTCCGGGCTGAGGTGGTGCATGGACCGGAAGAAGATCATCGCGTCGTCGAGGTTGTCGATCGTGGTGACGACGACATCGGCGGCCGCCGCCCGCACCCGCTTCTCGATCGGCTCGTCGGCGTTCGCGAGCGCGTCCAGGCGCTCCTGCTGGACACGCAGCACGCGCGCGTACACCTCGTGCAGGAGGTCGTCCTTGGAACCGAAGTAGTGGTACAGCGCCCCCTTGGTGACGCCGGCCGCCTCGACGATCTCCTGCACGGAGGTGCGGTCGTAGCCCTGCTCGGCGAAGAGCCGGGTGGCGGCGGCCAGCAGCCGCTGCGGGACGGGCGTACCGTCTCCGTCCGTCGTCCTGGGCACTGTGCCGCCACCTGCCTTCCGTGAGGTCATGCGCTGTTCTGCGGTGGGGAACGGAGTTCCCGACGGAGGATCTTCCCACTGGCCGTCTTCGGCAAGTCGGGCAGGATCTCCACCTGCCGCGGGTATTTGTAAGCCGCCAGTCTCTCCTTGCAGTACGCGGCGAGCGCATCGGGGTCGGTTTCGGCACCCGGACGGAGGCTGATGTACGCCTTGACGGTCTCCCCGCGGTAGCCGTCGGGCACTCCGACGACGGCCGCCTCGCGCACCGCCGGATGGGTGTACAGCACGTCCTCGACCTCGCGCGGCCACACCTTGAAACCGGACGCGTTGATCATGTCCTTCTTGCGGTCGACGACGTACAGCCAGCCCTGCGGGTCCATGAACCCGATGTCACCGGTGCGCAGTTCGCCGTCCGGGAAGGTCTCGGCGGTCGCGTCGGGCCGCCGCCAGTACCCGGGCACCACCTGCGGCCCGCGCACGACGATCTCGCCCTGCTCTCCGAAGGGCACCTCGACGCCGCTGTCGTCGATGATCCGTACGACCGTGTCGGGCCCCGGCACGCCCACGGCCAGCGTCCCGGACACCGGGTCGACGGGCGCCTCCCGCTCCGGCGGCACGGAGGCGCAGGGCGCGGTGCACTCGGTCAGTCCGTAGCCGTTGCGGATGTACGGCCCGAAGCCGGCCCGGAACTTCTCCACCAGGGCGGGCGGCAGCGGTGCCCCGCCCGAGGAGATGTTGGCGAAGGACGAGAAGTGCTCGCGGGTGACGTCAGGGTGGGCGGCGAGCGCCATGAACGCGGTCGAGGGGCCGACGGTGTAGTGCGGCCGGTGCTCGGCGAAGGCCTCAAGGACCACGCCCGCCTCGAAGCGGTACGCCAGCACGAGTGTGCCCACGCTGTTCAGACACGCCCCGAGCTGGCAGACCATCCCGGTGATGTGGAACAGCGGCGCCATCGCGAAGTACACGGGCGCCTCGGGCAGCCCGAGCCCGGTCCGCTGCCGCTCGGCGTTGTACATGATGTTGCCGTGGGTGTTGGTGGCGCCCTTGGGGGTGCCGCTGGTGCCCGAGGTGTAGCTGATCAGCGCGATGTCGGCGGGCCCGGGATCGCGGCCGTCCGGCGCCTTGTGCCCCGCGCGGGCGACCTCGGTCAGATCGTCGGCGTCCTCGGCCCGCGGCTGCCGCTCGAAGCCGAGCACGCGCGCGTCCCCGCGGGTCTGGAAGTCCAGTTCGCATCCGGTGAGCACGATCCGCACGGTCGAGTCGGCGGCCGTCTCGCGCAGATACGACTCCCAGGCCCGGTCGGAGCAGATCAGCGCGACGACCTCGCCGTCCCGCAGCACATGCCGGACCTCCCCCGACTTGTACATGGGGTTGACCGGTACGACGGTGGCGCCCGCCTTCCAGGCGCCGAGCAGCGCGATGACGAAGTGCGGCGAGTTCTGCAGCAGGACCGCCACCCGGTCCCCGGGCTCCAGTCCACGCGCGGCGAGGTGCCCGGCGACGGAGTCACTGAGCTCGTCGACCTCGCGGTAGCTGAGCCGGCCGTCGAAGTACGCGAGGAAGGGCCGCTCCGGCGCCTCGGCGACGGCCCGCCGAAGGGCGTGCACGAGCGAGTCGGCGGGCTCGATCGGACCGCGCTGGGCCGCACTGAGCAGTCCCAGCCAGGGCTTGGCCGCGTAACGGGAGTCGGTCACCGCGTTTCCTCCCACTTCTGCTGGATGTGGTTCATGCCGGCCAGCCATCGGTCGGGTTCGGTGGCCCGCGCCTGGTAGTACGCGGCGGCCTCGGGGTGCGGCAAAATCAGGAAGCGGTCCTCCTCGATCCCCCGGAACAACGCGTCGGCCACGTCGTCCGGTTCCACGGCGGTCGGCTTGAGCACCAGGTCCCCGGCGCTGCCGGTGGCGGCCAGCATGTCGGTGCGCACGCCCTGCGGACAGATCGCGTGCACCTTGATGCCTCGGTGCCGGTAGGTCAGGGACAGGTACTCGGCGAAGGCGAGCGCCCCGTGCTTGGTGACGGCGTAGGGGGCGGCTCCGATCATGGTCAGCAGTCCGGCGGCGGACACGGTGGACACGAACCGCCCGCTCCCCCGCT
The DNA here is from genome assembly GCF_055570355.1 of Streptomyces sp. NPDC031225. Taxonomy (NCBI): domain Bacteria; kingdom Bacillati; phylum Actinomycetota; class Actinomycetes; order Kitasatosporales; family Streptomycetaceae; genus Streptomyces; species Streptomyces sp. NPDC031225. The sequence continues at coordinate 481,632 of NZ_JBVIHJ010000001.1, forward strand.
CCAGCCATGCGGGCAGCAGTTCGTGGGCGGCCCGGACGTGCGCCATGACGTTGACGTCCCAGGAGGTCGCCCAGGCGTTCTCGTCGAGCGGCGCGTCGGCGTTCCCGCCCCCGAAGGCGACACCGGCGTTGGCGCAGTAGACGTCGACGACGCCGTTCAGGGCGTCGCGGGCCTCGGAGACCACGGCGGAGGCATCCCCGGCGACGGCGATCCCGCCGATCTCCTCGGCGACGGCCTTGGCCCGCCCGGCATCGAGGTCGTTGACGACGACTCGAGCCCCCTCGGCGGCGAACCGCCGGGCCAGCGCAGCCCCGATGCCACCTCCCGCTCCGGTGACGATCACTCCGGCATCCTGCAGGGCTTCCACCATCGGTCTCCTTCGACTCCGGCTCGACTGCACGGCCAGACTAACCGGTCGGTATGTTCAAGGAAAGGGCGACGGCGACCTACCAGGGGCGCGGGGAACTGCGACAAGCCACGTACTACGCGCAGCCTCCCCACAACCCGCGGGAGCACCTAACGTGCACCTCATGCGCCTATCCAGACGAACCCTGCTAGCAGCAGCAACGGCAACGGCGTCACTGGCCTCCGCATCCCCCACTCAAGCAGCCCACCCCCACAGACGAACCGGTTTCGAGAACCTGGCCGCGACCGGCTACCGACAACTCCGCGGCCAGAAAGTCGGAATCGTCACCAACCCCACCGGCATCACCCGGGACGTCCGCCACATCGTCGACGTGATGCACACCGACCCCCGCGTCAACCTCACCGCCGTCTTCGGCCCCGAGCACGGCTTCCGCGGCACCGCCCAGGCAGGCGGCTCCGAGGGCCGCTACGACGACCCGGCCACCGGTCTACCCGTCCACGACACCTATCTCAAGAGCGGCCGGCCGCTCGCCGACGTCTTCACCGCCTCCGGCGTGGACACGGTCGTCTTCGACATCCAGGACGTGGGCGCACGCTTCTACACGTACATCTGGACCCTGTACGACTGCATGGAGGCGGCCCAGCTCGCCGGCAAGCGCTTCGTCGTGCTGGACCGCCCGAACCCCGTCACCGGCCGCGAGGCTCTCGGCCCGGTCCTGCACAGGGAGTTCGCGACCTTCGTGGGCCGGCAGCCCATCTCCCAGGCGCACGGCATGACCGTCGCGGAACTGGCCCGCCTCTTCAACGGCGAGTTCCTCAGCTCCCCCGTCCCCCTGGAGACGGTCCTGATGACGGGCTGGAGGCGCTCCGAGTTCTACGACGCCTGGAACCTCCCCTGGGTCCCCCCGAGCCCGAACATGCCGACCCCCGACACCGCACTCGTGTACGCGGGCACCTGTCTCTTCGAGGGCACGAACCTCTCCGAGGGACGCGGCACCACCCGCCCCTTCGAACTGCTGGGCGCCGAGGGCGTCGACGGCCGCTGGGCCGCCGCCGCGAACGAACTCGGCCTGCCCGGCGTGCACTTCAGGGAGGCGTACTTCGCGCCCACGTTCTCCAAGTTCCAGGGGAAGACCGTCGGCGGCGTGCAGATCCACGTGCACGACAGGCCCGCGTACGACCCGGTCCGCACCGGCATCGCCCTGCTGGTGACCGCCAAGAGGACCTGGTCCGGCTTCGGTTGGCGTCCGGACAACTGGATCGACAAGCTGACCGGCTCCGCTCTCGTGCGCACGATGATCGACGGCGGTGCGGGCACCGACGAGGTCGTGGCCGGCTGGCGGGAGGAACTGGCGGCGTTCCGGCGGATTCGAAAGAACTACCTCATCTACAGATGAGCCATGACGTATGGCCAACCTCATCCGGTAGCAGGACGATGCGCCCACATCGCACCACTACGGGGGACGAGGGGGTCTGTCATGGCGGAACCGGCGATGAGTGTGACGCCGTACTGGGAGCTGACGTTCGACGCGGACGGAGACCCCGACGCATGCCGGCGGGACCGGCTGCTGGCGCAGGTGGTGGACCGCGGCGTCAAGGACCTGGTCGTCTTCTCGCACGGCTGGAACAGCGACCGTTCGGGGGCGACCCGGCTCTGCAGCCGCTTCTTCGAGCCGTTCCCCGTGCTCGCGCCCGCGGCGAAGCTCGGGTACGTCGGGGTCGTATGGCCGTCGATGCGGTTCTCCGACGAGCCGATCCCGGACTTCCCGCGGTCCGTGGCCGCCGAGATGCCGCCGCGTCCGGTGCTCGACAAGGACACCCGGCACGCGCTCCTGGAGACCTTCCCCGGACGGGCCACGGTGATCGACCAGTTGGCCCGGCTGCTGGACCAACAGCCTCGGGGAGAACCCGAGTTGGAGGAGTTCGGGAGACTGGTCCGGATACTGGTGGAGGTCGTGCCGCCGGGGCCGCAGGCACTGTTCGCGGCGGACACCCTCGCCGAGGGAGTACCGCAGGACGAGCCGCAGATCTTCACCGCGTCCGCCGCGACGGTGTGCGAGGAGTTCGCGCGGACGCTGGCCCATCTCGAATCCCCGTCACCGCGGGAGTCCGCGGAGTTCGCGATCCCCAACCCGTGGGACGGGGCGCACGAACTGCTGCGGCAGGGGACGTACTACGCGATGAAGCGGCGCGCGGGCACGGTCGGCGAGCGCGGGCTCGGCCGGGTGATCGGGCAGCTGGCCGAAGCGGCGCCCGGGGTGCGGGTGCATCTGGTGGGGCACAGTTTCGGGGGCCGGCTGGTGTCGTTCGCGCTGCGCGGCCTGCCGGAGGGCGTGCGCACGGTCAAGTCCGTCACGCTGCTCCAAGGGGCCTTCTCGCACTACGCGTTCGCGGCTCGGCTGCCGCACGACGCGCGCGCGGGAGGAGTGCTCCAGGGGCAGCAGAACCGTGTCGACGGGCCGGTGGTGTGCTGCTACTCCGGCTTCGACGCGGCTCTCGGCACGCTCTATCCGCTGGCGTCACGCATGGCGGGTGACGCACAGAGCGTCGCGGCCTTCGACATCGGCCGGGTGCTGGGCGCCAAGTGGGGGGCGATGGGGCACAACGGCGTGCAGGGCGTGCCCGGCACGCCGTCCCTGAAGCTCGCCGACGCCCTGCGGAAGCTGCCCGTGAAGGGCTGCGTGAACGTCGACACAGCGGCTGTGGTGAGACGCGGCGGGCCGCCCTGCGGCGCCCACAGCGACATCATCCACCGCGAACTGGCCCGACTGGTCCTGGCGGCGGGCCGTGTGCACTGACCCGCCGCCGGACCGCCGTGCGCCTACCGGTGCGAGGTGAACTCCACCACCTGCTGGAAGGTCGGTCGGTTCTGCCAGCTGATGTTGTAGTGCTTGATGCCGCCCAGGGTGCGCTGGACGATCGAGTCGGCGCACCACTGGTCGCCCGCCGAGCACAGGGTGTCGCCGGGGTAGACCTGGGCCGCGGTCTTGCCGGACGCGGTCTTCAGGGTGCTGATCAGGATGTCCCGGCAGGCGCTGAGGCTGCCGCCGCCGCAGTACGTGTTCGCCAGCGGGCCCTTCACCGACTCGCCGAGCACCGAGCGGATGTCCTTGTCGACGTAGCTCCACCAGCCGAACTGGAAGGAACTGCCCGCGTGGGCGCCGGTGGGACCGTGCGCGGCGGACGGGGACTCGTCGACGGACAAGTTGGCCTGGAAGGCGGTGTACAGGTTGCTGCCGAGCCCCGGGGAGAACTCCGCCTGCACCAGCAACGGCCACCACGCGTCGAGGATGCGGACCGCGTCGGCGTTGGCGTACGCCTTCGAGCCCGCCGACGTCTCGGTGCGTTTGCCGCCCGCGGCCAGCCACGCCTGGAGTTTGGTGACCGCGGCCGCCGCCGTGGAGTCGGTGACGGTGGAGCTGTTGACCACCTTCAGTAGATCCGGGAGCACGTCCTCGGCGCGCAGGTCGGTCAGGGACGCGTCCGACATGGCCTTGACGAGGGAGGCCCTGGTGACGCCGCCCGCGGCGACCAGCTTCTTCACCCGGTCCTCGAGCAGGTTGCCGCGGTGTACGGAGCCGTCGCCCCAGGAGGCCGCCGAGTAGTCGAGCGCCTGTTTGTTGTTCCAGGAGATGTAGTAGTCCTGGTCGATCGAGTTGGGGTGCGCGGAGGCCGGGGTGTAGTCGGCGGTGTTGGTCGTCGGGTTCCAGTTCTTCCACTCGTACGCCGCCTGCGCCCAGACCGGGAACTCGGCGTCGACACCGGCCGCGCGCACCGGGTTGTCGCCGCTGTTGTAGTACGCGGTGTGCGAGGAGTCGGCGTAGAACCAGTTGAAGGTGTAGTTGATGTGCTGCACCGCGCTCTGGAAGGTCTGCGGGCTCTTGACGTAGTCCGGGTCGTTCAGCATCTGGAAGCCGATGATCGAGTCGGCCTCGTGCATGTAGGAGGAGCGCAGGGTGGTGTAGGCGACCTTCTTGCCGCCGACGGTCGCCCGGTATGCGACGGGACCGTACTTGGTGCGATAGACCCGCATCGTGTACGACCCCGCGGCGGTGCCGTCGGCCGTGGTCGGGGCCCAGGTGTTCTTCTGCTCGATCGTGTCCATGGCCGTGCAGGTGCCGTGGTACAGGTAGTGGTAGTCGTCCTGGCACAGCTCGACGGCGTAGCTGTCGATGATGTCCTGGCCGGAGGTCGTGGCGGACCACGCGTAGTCCTGGCCGCGGCCCAGCTCCACGTACATGCTCAGGCCCGCGAAGGAGGCGCCGCGGGCGCTGATGCCCGGGCCCTGGATCTCCTGGAGCATGAGCAGCTGGGGTGCGAAGTAGCCGGTCTGCGGGCCGAAGACGGCGACCGGGTGGCCGCTTGCGGTGTACTTCCCGCTGACGACGAGGGCGTTGGACATGCCGCGCCTGGCCGAGGTGAGGGCGTTCGCGGTGGCCGTGGCGGAGGCCGCGCTCGCGCTCTGGTCGGCGCCGGTGCCCGAGGCGTCGTAGACCAGGGGCACGGTGCTCACCGAACCGGCGTCGGGCAGCGCCTCGCCCTGCGGGGCGGCGGGCTTGGTGGCGTACGGGAAGCTCTCGCCGTTGTGGACGGTGAGAGCGGCCTCGGGGTCGTTGCGCTCGCGGAAGGACTCCCAGACCTCGGTGCCCTTCGCCACGCCGTACTGCTGCTGGGCGGCCAGCAGCGAGATCGCGTTGTTGACCTCGCCGCCGCCCCCGGAGCCGAACAGGGCGCCGATGACGGAGGCCAGCGCCACCAGGTCGGTGATCTTGAAGTGGTCGATGGTGCCGGCGTTGGTGACGGAGTCCTTGTGGCCGGTGAGGACGTACTCGCCGGGGAAGTAGCGGCCGCTGTCGGAGGCGTCGATGTAGGAGTTGATGCCGGCGAGGTAGGCGTTGGCGTCGGCGAGGGCCTGCTGGCCGCGGGCGCCGTTGGTGGCGACGGCGTTGTCGATCTGTGCTTGCAGATCCGCCTCGCTGTAGGGCGCGTCGCGCCAGAACTGCTGTTCCAGGCCCTGGTTGGAGGCGGCACCGCCCGCGAAGGAGGTCAGCTGGCCGCGCCCCACGTGCCGGAAGACGTCCATCAGCCACAGCCGGTCCTCAGCCGCGGCATAGCCCGCGCCGAACTCCGTGCCGTATCTGGTGGTACCGGTGATGTGCGGTACGCCCGTCTTCTTGTCGCGGACGATCGTCACGTCGCTGCGGTTCGCGGGCTTCTCGGTGGAGGCGACTTGATCGGACGCGACCCCGAACGACGCGTCGTTGAAGAACGTGTTGATCGTGGAGTTGGTGAGCGTGGAGGAGCCCTTGGCCAGGTTGGCGTAGGGGCCGAGCTGGTCCTCGGCGTGGTCGGGCTGGGTGCCGAAGGCCTGGTTGAGGAGGACCTGGGCGAGGGTCGCGTTGCCGTTCTCACCGGGCGGCAGGATGTCGGAGCACTGTCCGCCGCAGTAGTCGTTGGAGGCCGCCGCCGTGGCTGTCGTCTGGGCGAGCGGGGACAAAAGAGCGGCAACCAGGACGCATACGGAAGCCGACTTCAGGAACCCGGAGAGTCTGCCGGGAGTTCTCAGTCTGTCAAGGAGGGTGCGCGAGGTGCGCCGAGGCATGGCAGCTCCAACCGACGGGGGGGTGTGCCGGGACGTTACCGCCGGTATCCCCGGTAGTGAAGATGAACATGCGTCAAGTTTTGGCAGGGGTGCGTGGGCTTATGGGGGGCATCGGAAATCGGATGGAGCCAAAACGCCTGTCGATACGTCTATTCGGCAACGCCGTACGAAGTCCGTGCGACAACGCCGAAGTTGACCGAAGTACAGGTGCAGGTGTGACGGAGGTGCAGGGCGATGGCCGGTTTCCGGAGTCTGGCGAGACAGGTGCGAGACCCGCGGTGCGATCTGGCGCTTCGGCGCTATTCGCTGCGCAAGTGCCTTGAGCGGTTCGCTCCTTACGGGCACAGGGCGACCTGGGACCATTTGTGCTCCCGTGCGGGATTCGGTCCCGAGGACCGCTCCCCCGACCCGGCGCGGCTCGTGGCCGCACTGGAGGAGTTGGAGGAGGCGCGTTCGGTCTGGCTGGCCTACGAGGTGGAGTTCGCCGAGCGACGCAAGAAGGAGAAGCACGACGGGTTGCGCAGGCCGGGCACTGTGGACGACTGGCACCGGCTGACCTGGGGCGGTTTCGGTGTCGCATGGTGCGACGACCCCCGCATCCACCCCGATGAGTCGCTGGCCGAGGTGCTGCGCCGGCTGATCTCCGCGCTGGAGCGCGAGCCGGGCGCGGTGTGCCCGGCGTGCGACGGGGAGCGGCTCGTCTGGAAGTACGAACTGGACCACGAACCCTCGACGGGTCCGGTCTGCACGGAGTGCGGAATCCTGGTCCCGCGGCCCGTACTCACGCCCGAGGCCCTGGCTGACGCCAGGCGCGGACGGTTGCTGGTGTCGGCCTAGAGCGAATGGCGCGCCGGGGTGCGCCGGGGATGCCGCACCCCTTTTTGCCCGGTTGAATCGCCGGGTTGATCTGCCGGCAGCGGCTGGCACCATCGAGGCATGGTGCAGGTGTGTCTGAACGGTCCGCGCGGAGCCGCCGACGGTACGGCGGTGCCGCTCACTCCCGAGACCATGGCGCAGTCGGCGGCCGAAGCCGTCGCGGCGGGCGCCGTGGACATCCACGTCCACCCCAAGACGCCGTGCGGCCAGGACACCTTGTCGCCGCGCGTGCTCGCGGTGACGCTGGAGGCGATCCGGGCACGCGTGTCGGTCCCGGTCGGCGTGACCACCGGTGCCTGGACCGAACGGGACCCGGCGGCCCGGCTCGCCCGCGTCCGGGAGTGGACCGTGCTGCCCGACCACGCCTCGGTGAACTGGCATGAGCCGGGCGCGGAGGAGGTGGCCGCCGCGCTGATCGGCCTGGGGGTCGGCGTGGAGGCCGGTATCTGGTCGGGGACGGACGCGGCCGAGCGGTTCGCGGTGTCCCCGCTCGGGCCGAGAGTGCTGCGTGTTCTGGCGGAGGTGACGGACACGGTGGCGCCGGAGGCTTCGGCGCGCTCCCTTCTCACGACGCTCGGCGCCGCGCACGGCCGCCCTGTGCTGCTGCACGGCGAGGACGGCGGGGCCTGGCCGGTGCTGCGGCTGGCAGGCCGGCTCGGGCTGACGACCCGGATCGGCCTGGAGGACACCCTGCTGCTGCCCGACGGCCAACCAGCCCTGTCCAACGCTCAGTTGGTGGCCGAGGGGCTGGCCCAGTACGGGTGCGCCCAGCGCTCGTCGTAGGGAAGGGCGAGGAGTCCGACGCGTGTCGCGAGGTCGGGATCGCCCTGGGCCCGGAGACGGTCGGGGGCGTGGGCGCCCAGCCAGGACCGGAGTACAGGCAGGGCGGCCTCCTCCCCGTACAGCCACCACCGGAAGGGGCTGTCGTCCCCGAGCAGCTCCGGGAGCCACCAGTCCACGCACTTCATGAGGTGCGCGTCCGCGACCGGGTGCGGTCGCCACCGGTCGAGCAACGGGGTCGCCGATCTGAGGATCGAGGCGCACAACTCGAAGATCTCCTCGATCGCGTACGGCGGCTCGGGCGTCGTGAGGACGTCCTGCCACCATGCGTGCACGAACGTCTCGACGGCGGTGGCCTGCTCCTCGGGCCACGAGCGCCAGTCGACGACGGTGAGGCCGTGGTAGCCGAGGCCGAGCGGCTCCAAAGCCCCCTCGGTCAGCGCTCGTGCGCCCTGCGGCAGCAGGCGTCGCATCGCGGCGTCCTGGTCGTCGAAGTGACCCGACACCTGGAAGGTGTACTGCCGCACCACGTCCACCGGGATCCGGACGTACGGTGTGCGCAGAAACGCGATCTCCTCGGGGAGGTCGCAGAGGCTGCAGGCGGTCTCGCCAGGGCTCGCGAATCCGTTGAAGACCGTGTCGATGTCCGCGAGCGCGGCCTCAAGGGCGGTTGCGTTCATGGGAGTTGATCCCGTCAGTACTCCGGTCGCGACGTCGCCGCCGGCCGAAGATCGCGACGCTACCAGGCGCGGGCGGGCCCACACCACCGGATTCCGGGGCTCCGAGCTGCGCGCTCCTTCGAGGGCGACCCCCGCTCCCCCGCCCGGTGATCCCTACCGGTCCCGCGGCCGTTCCGCCAGCAGGCGCGAGCCCGTCAGCCGGTCCCCGATGACGTCGTCCGGGTTGGACAGGACGCAGGTGTCCAGGGAGAGACAGCCGCAGCCGATGCAGTCGGTGAGGTGGTCGCGGAGGCGGTTCAACTGCTTGATGCGTTCGTCGAGTTCGGAGCGCCAGACCTCGGAGAGGCGGGCCCAGTCCTCGCGGGTGGGGGTGCGCTCCTCGGGGAGCCCGGAAAGGGCCTCACGGATCGTGGCCAGCGGGATGCCGACGCGCTGGGCGGCCCGGACGAACGCGACCCGGCGCAGCGCGTCTCGGGAGTAGCGGCGCTGGTTGCCCGTGGTGCGGCGGCTGCTGATCAGTCCCTTGGACTCGTAGAAGTGCAGGGCGGAGACGGCGGCGCCGCTGCGGGCGGCGAGCTGGCCGACCGTGAGTTCATGGATCTTCTCGGGAAGCTGGGGCACCCCTCGAACCCTACCCAGGCCGTCACTCCCACGGTCCGTTGACAGGGGATCCCCGGCCGACCATGCTAAGCAGTCGCTTAGACACTTTGCGGCAAGGAGGCCGGGACATGGCAGAGCCGAGGATCTTCACGAGCGCCGACGACCTGAAGGCGGCGGTGGGCGAGCAGCTGGGACACACCGACTGGCTGGAGGTCGACCAGAAGCGCATCGACCTGTTCGCGGACGCCACGGGCGACCACCAGTGGATCCACGTCGACCCGGAGAAGGCCGCCGCCGGCCCCTTCGGCACCACCATCGCGCACGGCTATCTCACCCTCTCCCTGCTGCCGCTCTTCGGACCGCAGCTCATCAAGGTCGAGAACGTGAAGATGGGCGTCAACTACGGGACGAACAAGGTGCGTTTCCCCGCACCCGTGCCGGTGGGTTCACGGCTGCGTGCGACCGCGCAGATCACCGGCGTCGACGACGTGGCGGGCGGCGTCCAGGTCACCGTCGCCTTCAGCGTGGAGCGCGAGGGCGGCGACAAGCCGGTGTGCGTGGCCGAGTCGGTCTCCCGCTACTACCTCTGAGCGGCTACTTCGCCGCCCCCACCATCCGCAGCACGAGGTCGGCGTCCAGCGCGCCGACCTCGTCGGGCGTCCAGGGGCCGTCGACGTTGAACCAGCGGGCCACGTCGACGCAGAGCGACATGACGGCGATGGTGGTGCCCCTGACGTCCAGCACGTCGAACTCACCGGAGGCCACGCCCTCCTCGATGATCCCGCGCACCTCGGCGTCGCACTGCCGGCGCAGCGCGAGGATCTCGGCACGGGCGTCGGGGCCGAGCGAGTCCAGTTCGTACTGGACGACCCGGGCGGTGGTACGACCGCCGGCGTGCCAGCGGACGAAGGAGCTCACGGCGTCCGCGAGCCGCTCGGTCGCGGTGCCCTCGCGGCGGGCCGCGACCTGGAGGATCTCCAGCGCCTTCTCGTGGCCGATCCGGCTGATGCGGTGGAGCAGCTCTTCCTTGGTCTTGTAGTGGATGTAGAGCGCGGCGGGACTCATGCCGGCCCGGCCCGCGATGTCGCGGGTCGTGGTCGCGTGGTAGCCGCGCTCGGCGAACGCCTCCACCGCGGCGACGAGCAGCCGCCGCGCCGCGTCGGGCGTGACCTCGCCCCACGCCGACGCCTCGCCGCCAGCTGTCTCCTCCGCCGTGGTCATCGCACGCCCCTCTCCACTGTCCGAGACACCACCATACCGCCGAAGCTGAGCGAGCGCTTAGCCACCCCGCTCAGCCGGGGTCCGGGCCTGGAACGGGTCGGGTCGGGTCGGGTCGGGTCAGAGCTTCTCGAAGGGGTCGTGTTCCGCGAGCAGTTTCTCCAGGCGTGCCTGGTCGACGCGGCTGACGATCTGGCCGGCTTCCTGACGGTCCCGGATCACCTTGGCCAGGGTGAAGGCGGAGGTGACGAGGTACAGGACGGCGATCGCGAGGAACCCGCGCACCCAGGCGTCGGCGTGCAGTCGGTAGATCCCGACGGCCGTGGCGGTCATGGCCACGGCGAAGGATGCGACGGCCTGGCCGTAGAAGGCTGCCGTGTTCTGCTGCTTGACCGGTGTCTCACTCATGGGCCGAGTCTCGATGACCATGCCCCTGCCCACATCCGTCCAGATACTCAGACGGGTACTCAGAAGGCCGAGACGCCCGTCAACGCCCGCCCTATGACCAGCTTCTGGATCTGGCTCGTGCCCTCGTAGAGCGTCATCACGCGGGCGTCGCGCAGCAGCTTGCCCGCCGGGTACTCGTCGATGTAGCCGTAGCCGCCGAAGACCTGCAGGGCGTTGTTCGCGGCACGTACGGCGGCCTCCGAGGCGAAGAGCTTGGCCTTGGAGGACTCGACGGCGAAGGGCAGCCCGCGGTCGATCAGGTCGGCGACCCGCCAGGTCAGCAGGCGGGCCGCGTCCACGTCCACGGCGATGTCGCTGATGAGTTCCTGGACCAGCTGGTGACCCGCGATCGGCTTGCCGAACTGCTCGCGTTCACCGGCGTACCGGACGGCCGCGTCCAGGGCGGCCTGGGCGATGCCGACACAGCCCGCCGCCACCGACATCCGCCCCTTGGCGAGCGCGGACATGGCGACGGAGAAGCCCTTGCCCTCCTCGCCGAGCATCGCGGTGGCGGGCACGCGCACGCCATCGAGGACCAGTTCGGCGGTGGCCTGGCCGCGCAGGCCGAGCTTGCCGTGGACGGTGCGGCGGCTGAGGCCGGGGGTGTCGGTCGGGACGAGGAAGGCGGAGACGCCCTTGTGGCCGGGGGCGTCCGTCGACCGGGCGAACAGCAGGACCACGTCGGCCCAGGTGCCGTTCGTGATGAACATCTTGGTGCCGTCGATGACGTAGTCGTCGCCGTCGCGAACGGCACGGGTGGTGAGGTTGCCCGCGTCGGAGCCGGTGCCCGGTTCGGTCAGGCCGAAGCAGCCGAGGTACTCGCCGGAGGTCAGCCCGGGCAGCCAGCGCCGCTTCTGCTCCTCGTTCCCCCGGGCCGCGATGGTCTTGGCGACCAGGCCGAGCGAGACGGACACGATCCCGCGCACGGAGGAGTCACCGCGCCCGAGCTCCTCGGTGACCAGGCAGTACGCGAGGTGGTCGCCGCCCGAGCCGCCGTACTCCTCGTCGATCGTCAACCCGAGGAAGCCGACCTCGCCGAGCTTCTTGACCAGGGATCGGTCGACCTCCTCGGCACGGTCCCACTCGACGACATGAGGAGCGATCTCACGGTCCACGAAGTCCCTGGCGAGTTGCCGGACGGCGGTCTGCTCCTCGCTGAGCCCCAGGTCGACCACGAGATCACCTCACTTGAGAGCGTGCCATTAAATTAGCACTGCTAGTTTCTGTTCCGCAGCCCTACTATGTGGGCCATGGCCCGACCGCGCAAGCCCCTCCTCAGCACCGACCGGATCGTCGAGACGGCACGCGCGCTCGTGGACGCGGAGGGCTTGGCGGCCCTGTCGACGCGCCGGCTGGCGGCTGAACTCGGCGTCAGCGGTCCGTCGCTCTACAACCACTTCCGCACGAAGGACGAGATCCTGGAGGCGGTCGCCGACTCGGTGAGCACCCAGGTCGACCTGTCGATGTTCGAGGGCGACCGCGACTGGCGGACCGCGCTGCACGACTGGGCCCTCTCCTACCGCGGCGCCCTGCGCGACCATCCGAACATCGTCCCGGTGCTGGCCCAGGGCCCCGGCCGCCGCCCCGCCGGGCTGCGCCTCGCCGACGCGGTCTACGGCGCGATGGTCGACGCGGGCTGGCCGCCGGCGCAGGCGACGTCCATCGGCGCGCTGATGCGGTACTTCATCATGGGCTCGGCGCTCGGGTCCTTCGCGGGCGGTTTCGTGGACGACGCGAGCGCCTACGACCCGGCCGACTATCCCCACCTGGGCCAGGCCCACCTCCTCGCCGAGCGGCAGGAGAAGATCGACGAGCGGGCGTTCGAGACGGGGCTCAGGGCTCTGCTGGACGGGCTGGCGCAGCAGTACGAGCAGGTGCACCGGACGGTGTGACGACACTTCGGCGGTGACCGAACCGTTCGGGGCGCATGCTGATGCCATGACCCGAGACCCGCAGGCGCCGCGGCTGGCCAGGCTCGCCGCCCTGATCGCCGACGAGACCCGGGCCACCTGTCTGCTGGCGCTGCTGGACGGCCGGGCCTGGACGGCGGGTGAGCTGGCCCGCCACGCGGGAGTCGCCGCGTCGACGCTGAGCGAGCACCTGGGCAGGCTGGTCGCGGGCGGACTCCTGACGGAGGAGCGACAGGGCCGTCACCGTTATGTGCGTCTGACCGACGCGAGGGTGGCCCACCTGATCGAGGACCTGGCGGCACAGGTCGCCCCGGACGCCGCCCGGCGCCCGCGAAATCTGAGGGAGTCGAGCGCCGGCTCGGCGATGGCCAGGGGTCGCACCTGCTACGACCACTTGGCGGGCCGCCTGGGAATCACCGTGACCGATGCCCTGACAGAACGTCGACTCCTGCGACAGGACACGGGGTTCGCCCTTACGGATGCGGGTCTCGCCTGGTTCGCGGCCATCGGCATCTCCCTCGACCACCGGACCCGCCGCCCCCTGGCCCGAGCCTGCCTCGACTGGACGGAACGCCGCCCGCACCTGGCGGGGGTCGCGGGAGCGGCACTGTGCCGACACGCCTTCGCCGAAGGCTGGTGCGTACGGATCGGCTCGGAGCGGGCGGTGAAGGTGACGGGGGTGGGCGAGCAGTCCCTTGCCGAGTTGTTGGGCATTGACGCGAAGGCCCTGCGTTAGCAGCTCCGTCCGAAATCCGCGAGCCCCCGGCCCGTCCCCTCCCTAGTCTCAGGAACGTGATGAACTCCCTTCGTCGTACCGAACTCCTGGCCACCGGCGCAGCCACCGTCACCGTCGTCCTCTGGGCCTCCGCCTTCGTCTCCATCCGCAGCGCGGGCGCCGCGTACTCTCCGGGCGCGCTGGCCCTGGGACGGCTTCTCTCCGGCGCGCTGGCCCTGGGCGCGATGTGCCTCATACGGCGGGAGGGATGGCCACCGCGCCCGGCCTGGCGCGGTATCGCGGTCTCCGGCGTGCTCTGGTTCGGCTTCTACATGATCGTCCTGAACTGGGGTGAGCAGCAGGTGGACGCGGGCACCGCCGCCCTGGTCGTGAACATCGGCCCGATCCTGATCGCCCTGCTCGGTGCCCGCCTGCTCAAGGACGCGATGCCGCCCCGGCTGCTGGCGGGCATGGCGGTGTCCTTCGCGGGCGCGGTCACCGTGGGCCTGTCGATGTCGGGCGAGGGCGGCTCCTCGGTGCTGGGGGTGGTGCTGTGCCTGCTGGCCGCGGTCGCCTACGCCGGCGGAGTCGTCGCCCAGAAGCCCGCGCTCAACTCGGCGAGCCCCTTGCAGGCGACCACGTTCGGATGCCTGGTGGGCGCGGTGGTCTGCCTCCCGTTCGCCGGCCGACTGGTGTCGGACGCTGCCGACGCCCCGGCCTCGGCGACGCTCAACATGGTCTACCTGGGCGTCTTCCCGACCGCCCTGGCGTTCACCACCTGGGCCTACGCCCTCGCCCGTACGACCGCCAGCCGCATGGGCGCGACCACCTACGCGGTTCCCGCCCTGGTCGTCCTGATGTCCTGGCTGGCCCTGGGCGAGGTTCCGGGCCTGTTCACGCTCGCGGGAGGGGTGCTGTGCCTCGCGGGTGTGGCGGTGTCCCGTTCCCGCGCGCGAGGCACGGCCGCGGCGCCGGAGACACCCTCGGAGCCGCGGCCCGAGAAGGCCTCGGACGCCGCGTGAACGAGCCCTGCCCGCAGGCGCCTTGAGGCAGAAGCGACCGGCGGCGAGGTCGCCCGGAGCACCTGGGGCGGGGCTCCGGGCAACCCGCCGCTCAGAACACCACCAGCGCCCTGCCGCCCTTGCCCGCCAGCATGTTGTCGAAGGCCGCCGGGATCCCGTCCAGCGCGATCCGTTCCGTGACCAGCGACCCCAGGTCCAGCCGGCCGGCCCGCACGTGCTCGGCGAGCACCGGCAGGTCCTCGGCCGGGTTCGAGTTGCCGTAGACGCAGCCCGCGAGGGTGCGGCCCCAGTGGAAGATCTCCAGGGCGTTGAAGGTGACCTGCTGGTCCTTGCCGCCGATGCCGACGACGGTCGTACGGCCGCCGCGGCGGGTGGAGTCCCAGGCGGTGCGGATGGTCGAGGCGCGGCCGACGCACTCGACGGCGACGTCGACGCCCTGCCTGCCGGTGAGTCCCCGGATCTCGCGGGCGGTGTCGTCGGAGGCGACGACGTACTCGGTGGCTCCCGCCGCGCGCGCCAACTCCTCCTTCGCCGGGGAGACATCGACCGCGACGATCTTCGACGCCCCCGCGATCCGGGCCGCCTGGATCGCGGCGAGGCCCACTCCCCCGACGCCGTACACGGCGACCGTCTCACCTCGCCGGACCCGCGCCGAGTGGTGGACGGCGCCGTAGCCGGTGAGGACGGCGCAGCCCAGCAGGGCCGCGTCGGTGAGGGGGATGCCGTCGGGGAGGGGCAGCAGGCAGGACTGCGATACGACCGTCTCCTCGGCGAACGCGGCGACGTTCAGGCCGGGATGGAGGTCGGTGCCGTCCGCGGTGCGGGCGTAGACGTCGGCGGCGCCGCGGAGCGCGTTGGCGCACAGCCACACCTCGCCGAGCGAACAGGCGTGGCAACTGCCGCAGGAGGGCGCCCAGTTGAGGACGACTCCGTCGCCGGGCACCACCCCGGTGACGCCCTCCCCCACGGCGACGACCGTGCCCGCGCCCTCGTGGCCGAGGACGGCCGGGACGGGGACGCGCATGGTGCCGTTGGACAGGGACAGGTCGGAGTGGCAGACCCCGGCGGCAGCGAGCCGGACGCGGACCTGGCCGGGGCCGGGGTCCGGGAGGTCGATGTCGGTGACCTCCAGCGGGGCGCCCACGGCGGGAAGGACGGCGGCACGAACCATGGGACGGCTCCTCAGAACTGCAGGGACTTGGTCTGGAGGTACTCGGCGAGGCCGTGCGAGCCGAGTTCGCGGCCCACGCCGGACTGCTTGTAACCGCCGAAGGGGGCAAGGGGGTTGAAGCGGCCGCCGTTGATGTCGACCTGCCCGGTGTCCATCCGGCGGGCGAAGGCCACCGCCTCGGCCTCCTCACCGGCCCAGACGGCGCCCGCGAGGCCGTAGACCGTTCCGTTGGCGATGCGCAGGGCGTCCTCCTCGTCCTCGTAGCGCAGGACGGACAGGACCGGGCCGAAGATCTCCTCCTGGGCGATCGTCATGTCGGGTGTCACATCGGCGAAGACCGTCGGGGCGACGAAGTAGCCCTGCTCGCGCGGGGATTCGGGGCCGCCGGCGACCAGCCGGGCTCCCTCGGCCACGCCCTTCTCGATGTAACCGCGCACCCTCACTTGCTGCTTGGCGTTGACGACCGGCCCGATGCGCTCGCCGTACTTCGCGGCGGCGGAGGCGGCGAGTTCGACGGCCTCGTCGTACTGCTCACGGTGGACGAGCATCCGGGTCCAGGCGCTGCATGTCTGGCCGGAGTTGGACATCACGTTGGCGACGCCGACGTTGACCGCCTTGGCGAGGTCGGCGCTCGGCAGGATGACGTTGGCGGACTTGCCGCCGAGCTCCAGGGCGACCTTCTTCAGCGCGGCACCCGCGGTCGCGCCGATCCGCCGTCCGACCGCGGTGGAGCCGGTGAAGGAGACCAGGTCGACGTCCGGGTGCTCGGCGAGCGCCTGCCCCGCGACCGGGCCGAGACCGGTGACCAGGTTGAAGACACCGGCCGGAACGCCCGCCTCGTGGACCGCCTCGGCGAACAGCTGGGCGACCAGCGGGGTGTCCTCGGCGGGCTTGAGGACGACCGTGCAGCCCGCGGCGAGGGCCGGGGCGACCTTGGCGACGATCTGGTGCAGCGGGTAGTTCCAGGGCGTGATCGCGCCGACCACGCCGATCGGTTCCTGGTGGACCGTGGAGTTGCCCACCTTCTCCTCGAAGGGGTGGGTGGCCGCGAGCTCGGCGTAGGAGGCGGCCACCGCGATGGGCACGGCGGCGTGGACGTTCTGCGAGAACTTCAGGGGCGAGCCGAGTTCGGCGGTGACGGTCTCGGCGATCTCGTCCTTGCGGGCGGCCAGGACGTCCCGGAGGGCGGCCAGGCGGGCGGCCCGTTCGGCGGGGGCGGTCGCGGCCCAGACAGGGAGGGCGGCGCGGGCGGCCCGTACGGCGGTGTCGACGTCCTCGGCGGTGCCGGCCGGGACCCTGCCCACGACCTGTTCGTCGACCGGGTTCACCACCTCGATCACGTCCGGGCCTGCGGCCGGGCGCCACTCGCCGTCGATGTACATACCGTCGTGCGCCTTCATGGTGCGTCCTCCCGGGCTGGGCCGTGTCGTCGTCCGACCCCATAAACTAGCGGCGATAGTTTTTTCGCGCCAGGGCGGGGCCGGACCCTGCAAGGACATCAGAAGTCGGCACGCGTCCGTCGTCCACCCTGGCCACGGCCTTCTGCCCACGGCCTCCTGTGCGAAGGCCTTCTCGTACGGCCGCCCGACCTCCTCGGTCTTCCCGTCGCTCGCGGCGGACCGTACCACCGGGCACAGCGGGATCAGCTCGTACGACCGCTCGGACGCGCCCGGTCGGTGCCGGTGCCGGACCCGCGATCAGGTGTGGGTCGGCCGCCCACCGCGCGTCCGCACCATCAGGGGGCCTCCGCCCCCGCCCCAGTTCCGCGACACCGCCCTGGCGAGTCTCACTCCGCCTCTCACTCGTCCAGATCCGGAAGCCGCGCCGGGGACGGGCAGATCCGTTCGCCGTGCTGGTCGAAGACGAAGAGGTGGGAGATGTCGACGAGGAGGGGGACCTGCATGCCGCGGCGGAGGTCTATGTCCGGAGTGGTGCGGACGACGAGGTCGCCGGGGAGGCGGCCGTCGGACGGGGCGGGCTCGGGTGCGGTGTCCGGCGGGTCCTCCATGACGACCACCGGCCCGGCCCGCAGGGAGCCCGCGCGGTCCCTGATGCGGTCCAGGACCGTGCCCTCGCGGCGGCGGCGCCGGGCCGGCCGCGGGGTGGGGCGCGGGGCCTCCAGGTCGGGGACGAACGCGGGGCTGGAGCCGGTGTTGAAGTGCACGAGCACCTCGTGGCCCTGGAACTCCACATGCTCCACCAGACCGGTGATCGGCATCTCCCCTGGACGTGCGGAGGTGGGCTTGGCGATCCGGATCGCCTCCGAACGCAGGCCGACGATCACCTCGCGGCCCTGCTGGACGCGGAGCAACTGGTGGTCCAGGCAGAGGGGTTCGGGCAGGCGCAGGTACTGCTTGCCGAGGCTGATCGTCATGGCACCGTCCAGCGGGGCCCGGACCAGGCCGCGCAGCAGGTTGATGCGCGGGGTGCCGATGAAGGCGGCGACGAAGACGTTGCGGGGCAGCGCGTACACCGAGCGCGGGGTGCCGACCTGCTGGAGGACTCCGCCGCGCAGGACGGCGACCCGGTCGCCGAGCGACATGGCCTCGGCCTGGTCGTGGGTGACGTAGACCGTGGTGACGCCCAACTGCCGGGTGAGACCGGCTATTTCGGCGCGCAGGTGGTTGCGGAGCTTGGTGTCGAGGTTGGACAGCGGCTCGTCCATGAGGAAGGCGGAGGGGTGGCGGGAGATGGCCCGGCCCATCGCCACCCGCTGGCGTTCGCCGCCGGACAGCTGGCCCGGGTAGCGGTCCAGGAGGTCCTCGATGCCCAGCATGCGGGCGGTGGCGTCCACGCGCGCACGGGGATCCTCGCCCGGGGCCTCGATGCGCAGGGGGAAGCCGATGTTCCCGCGGCTGGTCATGTTGGGGTAGAGGGCGAAGTTCTGGAACACCATCGCCATCCGCCGTTCGCCGGGCAGCAGGTCGTTGGCCAACTCGCCGTCGAGCCTGAGCTGCCCCTCGGTTATCTCCTCCAGCCCGGCGATCATGCGCAGCACGGTGGACTTGCCGCAGCCGGAGGGGCCGAGCAGGACGAGGAACTCGCCGGGCCTGACGTCCAGCGAGAGCCGGTCCACCACCCGGATTCCTCGTGTGTAGGTCTTGCTCACGTCGTGCAGGGAGATGGCGCGTGTCATGACGGTGCCCCCGGGGGCTGAATCAGGCGCTGGTGCTCCGCGGTCGAGAGACCCCGAGCGGTTCGAACGGGGCTGTGAGTCACGGAAGTTAACGGAACGCGCGCGCCCGGGGGAAGGGACTGGGCGGGATCGTTGCACCGGTCCGTCCGGCGAGGAAACGGACGGACGGATTCAACGGGCCGTCGCGCTCTTCGGCGGCCGTGGGTCGCGGATCTTCGTGAGGTGGGCGAAGACGACGACGTTGCTGGTGTACCCGGTGCGCCGGTTGTAGAACCCACCGCAGGTGATCACACGGAGTTCCGGGCGCCGGGCCGGGCCGTAGACCTCCTTGTCGGGGAAGCCCGCCTTGTCGAAGACCTTCACCCGGTCCACCGTGTAGACGGCGGTGCGGCCGTCCGCCCGCCTCGCCTCGATCACCTTGCCGGGCTTCACCTCGGCGAGCGCGGCGAAGACGGCGGGGCCGGTCCTGGTGTCGCGGTGGCCGACGGCGATCGCCGTGCCGGACTCTCCGGGGGTGGGGCCGCCCTGGTACCAGCCCACGAGCTTCGGCTTGTCGACCGGTGGCGTCGCCAGCTCCCTGCCCTTGATGAGTCCGAGAGCCGTGATCGGAGCGTCGATACCCAGCGACGGAACGCGGAACGACGTCGGCCTGGACCGGGGCAGCGGGCGGGGCGGGGGCGTGTGCGCGGGGCGGGCGGAGGGGGTCGGCGCACGGACCGCCGCCGGGTCCGACCCACCGACCGCCTCCGGTTCCGGCCCACCGGCCGCCCCCGCATCCGGAACGGCGGTCGCTTCCGCTTCCGGGCCGGCGGCCGCCACGGTGTCCGGGCCGTCGGGCCCGCCCGACGGCGTCGCCTTGTCGTCCCCCGCGCACCGGACCCCTACCGTCACCAGGACGACGGTGAGCAGGGCCGTCCTGGCGAGGCGGTAGGCGCGGGTCCGGTACCAGGGCCTGCGTCTGCGCCTACGCGGCGCCATTGGGCCGACGGCGGTTCAGCCGGAAGTACGCGACGCCGCCGACCGCCACCAGGCCGACGGCCCCTGCGGCGGTCACCGGCGCGAACGCGGCAGCGGTGTCGACGAGACCGCCGCCGCCCGCGTGCACTCCGCCCTTCGGACCGCTGGGGTCGTTCTGACCCCAGCCCCCGCCGCCGTGCTGCTGCTGGTCCTCGATCCGGTCGCCCGGCCGGCGCTCCGTGTCGCGCTTGCCCTCGTGGCAGTTGACGCGGAAGACCTTCTCCTTGGTGACGCCTGCCACGGTCCAGCTGATCTTGTGCTGCCCCTCCGACACCCCCAGCGGGTCGGTGTGACCGGCGCCCCCTGCGAGCTGGACCATTCCGCCGGTGGTCGCGGCGCTGGGCAGCGGAGGCTGTGGCGTGATGGTGTAGTTGATGCTGGGGAGGGCGTCGAAGTTGACGGCGTCCAGGTAGAACTTGCAGACCCGCGGATCGTCCTTCGAGACGCCGAACGGCACGCCCACGCGGTGGATCCTGATGTCGCCGTTCTCGCCTGCGGCCGACGCGGCCGGCGCCACCACCCACGACGCGCCGGCTGCCGCGAGGGCGGTGAGGACGACGGTGGCACCCGCGTGGACGCGGAAGGTACGTGGGAGTTTCAGGGTGGGCATGCGCGCTCCTCCGATTCAGACGATTTCCATACAAATCGCTCTTTCGGCAGAACTCTCCTTTATGCGCGCAGTGGTCGGCCGCATCGATGCCCGGCGCGCCGTCAGATATCGCTCGTGCGGCGCAATCCCGGGCGCTTCGGCCGCTCCCCAGCGGCCTGTTCGGTCCCTTCGGGCCGCCCCGGCGACCGCAGCGCCACCCCCGACGACAGCAACAGCAACGCCCCGAGCATCACGAACGGCGCCGCCACGCCCACCATTCCGGCGACCAGCCCCGCGGTGGCCGGTGCGGCGACCTGGCCGAGGCGGTTCCCGGTCAGCCGCAGGGCGAGGGCGGTGGAGCGGGCGCCTTCGGGGGCGCCCTGGACGACCGTCGTCATGGACAGCGGCTGACCGACGCCGAGACAGAAGCCCAGCAGGGCGAGCATGACGGCCAGCGCCCACACCGGGACCGGCAGCGCGAGGCCCGCGCACAACAGGGCCGCCAGCAGACACGTCACGGTGAGGAGCAACGCACGCCCCAGCAGCCGTAGCAGAGGGGTGAGCACCAGACGGCAGGCGATGGTGGCGGCCGCGCGCAGGCTCAGCAGGAGTCCGATCACCGAGGGGGCGATGCCCCGGTGCTCGCCGACCACCGGGAGGTACGCGGTGAGGATGTCCGTGGCGGACAGCACGGACAGGCTCACGAAGATGCCTCCGGGTACGCCCCGGGCCCGCAGGATGTGCCGCACGGAGACTCGATTCCCTGCGCCTGCAAGGGAGTTGGCGGCCGTCTCGCGATGCTCGATCCGCCACAGAGAGGTGAGCGCGACCGCCGCCCCCGCTCCCGCTACGAGCAGCGCCAGCGCGCTGGTGCCCGCCCTGTCGGAGCCGCCGATCAGTGCGCCCGCCGCGATCGGGCCGATCAGCTGGCCGAGGGAGGCACCGATGGTGAAGTGGCTGAAGTTGCGGTCCTGTTCGTGCGGGGCGGACTGCCGGGCGACGAGCGACTGGGCGCCGATCACGAAACAGAGGTGCCCGAGGCCCATCACCCCGCTCCAGACCGCCATCGCCCACAGGGAGCCGGCGACACCGCTCAGTGCGCAGCCGCCGGAGATCAGGACCACTCCGGCCGGCAGCAGGGGCGCACAACGCCCGTGGTCCGTACGGCGGCCCAGGGGTACGGCGGCGAAGAGGGGCAGCAGCGCGTACACGCCGGCGATGACACCGACCGCCCGCTCGTCCGCGCCCAGCGCCAGGGCCCGGTAGGACACGGCGGGCCGGGCCATCGACACCGCCCCCTGCGCGAAGCTGAAGGCGATGACGAGACGGAGCAGCCAGCCGCGGTTCCCACCGGGCCTCACGATGATGTTTTCCACCGACTGATCAGATGATTCCGAAGAGGATGCCTGCTCCGAGGATGATCAGGCTGGTGAGCGCAGCCCACTTGACCACGAACTTGGTGTGGTCGCCGAACTCCACCTTGGCCATGCCGACCAGGACGTAGACGGCCGGGACGAGCGGGCTCGACATGTGCAGCGGCTGGCCGACGAGCGAGGCGCGGGCCATCTCCAGCGGGGTGACGCCGTGCGCCGCGCCGGCCTCGGCGAGGACCGGGAGGACACCGAAGTAGAAGCCGTCGTTCGACATGAAGTAGGTGAGCGGGAGGCTCAGGACGCCGGTGACGAGGGCCATGTGCGGGCCCATGCCCTCGGGGATGACGTCGACCATCCAGCGGGCCATGTGGTCGACCATGCCGGTGCCCTGCAGGACGCCGGTGAAGACGGCGGCGGCGAAGACCATGCCGGAGACGTTGAGGACGTTGTCGGCGTGGGCGGCGAGGCGGGCCTTCTGGTCGGGGATGTGCGGGAAGTTCACGGTGAGCGCGAGTGCGGCGCCGATCAGGAACAGCACCGGGATCGGCAGCCACTCCATGATCATGCAGGTGAGCAGGGCGACCGTGAGCAGCGCGTTGAACCAGTACAGCTTGGGGCGCAGGGTGGGGCGGTTCGGGTCCAGGACCTGGAAGCGCCTCAGCTCGTCGGCGGCTTCATCGGCGTCCGCGGCGTCGGAGGCGTCGGTACCGCCGGTTCCCACCGCGCTCTTGCCCGTGCCGGATGTGCCGGACGCACCGGTACCGGTACCGGAGGCAGCCGAACCGGCACCCACCAGGACCGTCTCGGACCCCACGGGCTCCAGGACCTCCTCCAGCGTCAGTGTGCCGAGCCGCTTGCGCTCGCGCATGCCGAGGACGTACGAGAGGACGAAGACGCCCACCAGTCCGACGGCGAGGGCCGGGATCATCGGGACGAAGATGTCGCTGGCGTCGAGCTTCAGCGCGGTGGCGGCGCGGGCCGTGGGGCCGCCCCACGGCAGCGTGTTCATCACGCCGTTGGCCATGGCGGCGACACCGGTCATCACGACCAGGCTCATCTTCAGGCGCTTGTACAGCGGGTACATCGCCGAGACGGTGATCATGAAGGTGGTCGATCCGTCACCGTCGAGGGAGACGACGGCGGCGAGGATCGCCGTGCCGACGACGATCCGCATCGGGTCGGCCTTGGCGAACTTCAGGATGCCGCGGACGACCGGGTCGAAGAGGCCGACGTCGATCATCACACCGAAGTAGACGATCGCGAACATGAGCATCGCCGCGGTGGGGGCGAGGCTGGTGACGCCTTCGATGACGTAGTCACCGAGCTTGGCGCCCTTCCCGACGAAGACGCAGAACAGTGCCGGGATCAGCACGAGCGCCGCGATCGGCGACATCTTCTTCATCATGATCAGGACCAGGAAGGTCGCGATCATGGCGAAGCCGAGGATGGTCAACATGAGTGGATACCTAACGTTCGCCCTTGAACTCCCACCGGAGTCGGCAGTGCGTTGACGTTAGGTCGCGTCAAGTGGCGTTAACAAGACGTTGACGTGCGAGCAATAAGCGCAAAACTGCTGGTCACAGCTTTGCACTGCTCACAGGGCCACGACGGCGGCAAGTTCCACGGGTACGCCGTTGAGGACCGCGTTGCCCGAGAGCGGGTCGAGCAGACTGCCGTCGAGGAGTTGGTTGACGTTGACGCCGGGGTCCTTGGAGGCGTGGCCGAGCCGGCTGCCGGGCCGGTCGTGGCCCCAGCCGTGCGGCAGGCTGACCACGCCGGGGCGTACGACGTCGGTGAGTTCGGCCTCGGTGACCACCTCACCCCCGGCACCCTTGATCCGCACCGGGGCGCCGTCCGCCAGACCCAGCCGCTCGGCGTCCTCGGGGTGGATGTGCAGGGTGCAGCGGTTGGTGCCGCCGGTGAGCGCGGGGACGTTGTGCATCCAGCTGTTGTTGGAGCGAAGGTGCCGGCGGCCGATGAGGACGAGGCCGTCGGCCCGGTGCCGCAACGCCTCACGCAGCCTGGGCAGATCGTCCGCGATCGGCTGCGGCAGCAGTTCGACCCTGCCGCTCCTGGTCTTCAGGGGCTGCGGCAGCCGGGTCCCGAGCGGCCCGAGGTCGATGCCGTGCGGATGCGCGAGCAGCTTCGTCAGGCTCAGGCCGTCCGGTCGTACGCCGAAGCCGTCGCCGTAGGGGCCGAGGCGCAGCATCATGTCGAGCCGCCGCTCGGGGCCGGTGTCGCCGACGAGCAGCCCGGCGAGTTCGCGGGCGTCCCGTCCGTGCACCGGCGAGTGGGCTTCCTTGACCGCCTTGCCGAGGGTCTGGCCGATGACCAGGTCGTCCACGGCGGACGGGTCGGCGCCGTGCATGCCGGTCGCGGCGAGGATCAGCCTGGCGAAGATCTCCGTCTCCGCCATCCGGCCGGGCTCCAGCGGGACGGCGGGGCGGGTGTAGCGGACCTGGTTGCGTACGGCGAGGGTGTTGAACGCGAAGTCGTGGTGCGGGCTCTGGGAGGGCGGGGGCGGCGGCAGCACGACGTGGGCGTGGCGTGAGGTCTCGTTGAGGTACGGGTCCACGCTGACCATGAAGTCGAGCGAGCCGAGCGCCTTGTCGAGCCGGTCGCCGTCGGGGGCGGAGAGCACGGGGTTGGCGGCGACGACGATGAGCGCCCGGACCGGCTCGCCCTCCGCGGTCGCGGTGTCGATCTCCTCGGCCAGCGCGGAGAGCGGCAACTCGCCCTTGGCCTCGGGGTGTTGACTCACCCGGGAGTGCCAGCGCCCGAGGGCGAACCCGTGACCGGGTCCGGCGGGCCGGGGTGTCCGGTCGGTGGCCGCCTGCGGGAAGAGGGCGCCGCCGGGCCGGTCGAGGTTGCCGGTGAGAATGTTGAGGACGTCGACGAGCCAGCTCGCCAGGGTGCCGTGCGGAACGGTGCAGCTGCCGATCCGGCCGTATACGGCGGCCGTTGGGGCGGCGGCGAGTTCACGGGCGAGGGCGCGGGTCACCCCGGCGTCCACGTCGCAGGCGGCGGCGACGGCCTCGGGAGTGAAGTCCCTTACGGCTTCGCGGAGTTCGCCGAGCCCCTGGAGATGCGGGGTCAACTCCCCCGTGTCCACAAGACCTTCCTCGAAGAGCACGTACGTCACGGCGGCGAGAAGCAACGCGTCCGCACCGGGCCGGATGGCGATGTGCCGGTCGGCGAGCTTGGCGGTGCGGGTGCGGCGGGGGTCGATGACGGTGAGGGTGCCGCCGCGGGCCCTGAGCGCCTTGAGCTTGCCCGGGAAGTCGGGGGCGGTGCACAGACTCCCGTTGGATTCCAGGGGGTTGGCGCCGATGAGCAGCAGATGGTCGGTGTGGTCGAGGTCGGGCACCGGGATGGCGTTGGCGTCGCCGTACAGCAGCCCGCTGGACACGTGCTTGGGCATCTGGTCGACGGTGGACGCGGTGAAGATGCTCCGGGTGCCGAGCCCGCCGAGCAGCACGGTCGGGTAGAGGGCACCGGCCATGGTGTGGACGTTGGGATTGCCGAGGACGACCCCGACGGAGTTCGCCCCGTCCCGGTCGACGACCGCCCTGATCCCGGCGGCGACCGCGTCGAAGGCCTCCTCCCAGGTGGCCTCGCACAGCTCGCCGTCGCGTCGAACGAGGGGGGTGCGCAGCCGGTCGGGGTCCCCGTCGAGGGCCCCGAAGGCCGCCCCCTTCGGGCAGATGAACCCCTTGCTGAACACGTCGTCACGGTCCCCGCGGACCCCGGTGACGCGGCTTCCCTCGATGGTGAGGGTCAGCCCGCAGGTGGCCTCGCACAGGGGACAGATTCGCAGGGCGGTGCGGGACACGGGTCCTCCTGGGGGCAGCGGTGCCTGTCCGGGCTTCGGGGTGAGCATACCGACCGGTATGAACGGTGGGGAGGCCTTCTCCACCGAATTCCGCGGAGCGTCAGTCCAGCACCCGCGCCAGATACGCCCGCAGCATCTCCCGCGCCTCCGCGATGATCCGCTCGTCACCGTCCGGCGCCATCCGGAAGGCCAGGTGGACGAGGGTGTCCGCGGTCTCCACGGCGATCAGGAAGGTGCGGCGCAGGTCGTCGTCCGGTTCGCGGGAGAGATAACCGGAGAGGAGCTCGGTGAGCCGGTCGGCGACGCGGTGGTTGGGTTCGGCATGGCGGGCGCCTACGGGGATCTGGTTGCCGAAGTCGACGAGCGAGAAGCCGGGTGCGGTGCGTTTCATGGCGAGGTACTCGTCGAGGACGACGTCCATCACCGTGCGCCAGCCGCCTTCCTCGCCCGACTCCGCGAGGCAATCGGTGACACGGACCGTGAAGCGTTCGAGGTTGCGCTGGGCGAGGGCGTCGACCATCTGCCGCTTGTTGCCGAAGAAGCGGTAGACCGAGCCGATGGGTACGCCGGCGCGCAGCGCGACGGCCCGCGTGCTCAGGGTGTCGTAGCCGACCTCGTCCAGGAGGTCGGCGCAGGCGTCGAGGATTCTGGTCAGCCGTTCGGCGCTGCGCCGCTGCACAGGGGCGCGGCGAAGCGAGGTCGCTTGGGGCACGGGCTTCATGATGCCTTTCCGCCGCGGTCCGGTGAACCCTGCCACCTGGTACGGGGCCGGGAGCCTGGGGCACTCACCGGCAACTGTCGGCACTCGCCGCGGCCTGCGCATCCGCCGCACCACCGCCGGTGCCCGCCGAGGGCGACGACCACCGTCCCCCACAGCCGGGGACCTGGGCCACCCACCGGCCACCCCCGGTACGCGTCACGCTCTACGGCTCCGACACACCGCCGCCCACACCCACCGAGGGCAACGCCCGCCGTCGCCCGCAGCCGCAGACCTGGGCCACCCACCGGCCACCCCCGGCACCCGCAGCCCTCTGCGCTTCCGACGCACCGTCGCCCGCACTCACCCAGGGCGACAACCGCCAACCGCGGGCCTGGGCCACTCACCGGCCACCCCCGGCACCCACCACACCCTGCGCCCGCAACGCATCGCTACCCGCAACCGCCCGCGAACCGTCGCCTGCGCTCGCCGTGTGCCGCGGTTCCGAACCACCGCCACCCGCGCCGGTCGCGGGCCGCGGTTCCGAACCGCCGCCACCCGTACCGGAAGTCAGCTGCGGCTGTGTGCCGCCCGTGCCCGTGCCCGTCGTGGAGCGTGGCTCCGAGGCCGTGACGTCCGCCGTGCTCTCGACCGGGTTGCCGTCCACGGCCCACACGGTGCCGTCGTCGGCGTACAGCCGGGCGGTGACCGTGTGGGTGCCCTGGGGGACGTACGCGGCGGCGAGACGGTAGGCGGGGGTGCGCAGGGTGGTGACGGGGCGGTCGTCGACGAAGAGGACGGCGACGCCATGGCCAGAAACCGCCCTGGACGTCGTGCCGGTGGGCGAGAAGGCGAAGTTCTCGACGGCCAGGCGCACGGACCAGCAGTCGTCCGTGGCCGGCTGCACCTCTATGC
This sequence comes from Streptomyces sp. NPDC031225, assembly GCF_055570355.1. NCBI lineage: Bacteria > Bacillati > Actinomycetota > Actinomycetes > Kitasatosporales > Streptomycetaceae > Streptomyces > Streptomyces sp. NPDC031225. The sequence continues at coordinate 508,578 of NZ_JBVIHJ010000001.1, forward strand.
CGACCTTAGGGGCGCTCCCCTGGTCCACCTCGCGGTAGTGCCGCCCCTCGTGGTCGGTGTCGCCGAGGACCTTGCCCACCGGCGACACCGACTGGCCTTCCCTCTGCTCCTGCGCCCCACTGGCACCACAACTCACCGATCCGGTCACCAGCAGGACACAGACCGCGAGCACGGCAAGGAGTCCCCGCGTCCACGACATGCCCGGGAGCCTAGAACACGGGTGCGACACCGCAAATCCCCCTGGAGTCTGGTTCCGGTCCTCCTCCCTGAGGAGGTCACGGACGGGGAATCGGTTCCACGGGACGACCTCTTGCGCCACCGCAACCGCAATCCTACGGTGATACATAGGAATCAGACCGCAAGGGAGCCGTCATGAGCGGGGACGCAACAACCTCGGGCGCGGACGCGGCCGACGCGCGCGGGAACGCGCGGAAGACCGCCGAGGGCCTGGCCCATCTCTCCGGCTTCGGCAACGAACACGCGTCGGAAGCCGTCCCCGGCGCCCTGCCCGAGGGCCGCAACGCCCCGCAGCGCGCCCCCCTCGGCCTGTACGCGGAGCAGCTCAGCGGCTCGGCGTTCACGGAGCCCCGCGCCCACAACCGCCGCTCGTGGCTGTACCGGATCCGTCCGTCGGCCGCGCACCCGGCGTTCACGCACACCCACAACGGCCGGATCCGTACGGCCCCCTTCACCGAGTCGGTCCCGGACCCGAACCGGCTGCGCTGGGACCCGCTGCCGCAGCCCGCGGAGGGCACCGACTTCCTCGCCGGCCTGTGGACCCTCGGCGGCAACGGCGACGTCACCCAGCGCACCGGCATGGCCGTGCACCTCTACCACGCCACCGACTCGATGGACCGCGTCTTCAGCGACGCCGACGGTGAGCTGCTGATCGTCCCGGAGCGCGGCGGGCTGCTGCTGCGCACGGAGTTCGGGCTGCTGCATGTGGAGCCGGGAGATGTGGCGCTGATCCCTCGTGGGGTCCGCTTCCGTGTGGAGCTGCTTGACGCGTCGGCCCGGGGTTATGTGTGCGAGAACTACGGGGCGCCCTTCCAGCTCCCCGACCTCGGCCCGATCGGCGCCAACGGCCTGGCCAACGCCCGCGACTTCCGGGCCCCCGTCGCCGCCTACGAGGACGTCGAGAGGCCGGTGGAGGTGGTCAACAAGTTCTGCGGCAACCTCTGGACGGCGACCTACGACCACTCTCCGCTCGACGTGGTCGCCTGGCACGGCAACCATGTGCCGTACGTCTACGACCTGCGCCGTTTCAATGTCATCGGCAGCGTCTCCTACGACCACCCGGACCCGTCGATCTTCACCGTGCTGACCTCACCGTCGGACACCCCCGGGCTTGCCGGTGTCGACTTCGTGGTCTTCGCGCCGCGCTGGCTGGTCGGCGAGGACACCTTCCGGCCGCCGTACTTCCACCGGAACGTGATGAGCGAGTACATGGGCCTCATCGAGGGCGCCTACGACGCCAAGGCAGAGGGCTTCGTGCCCGGCGGCGGCTCGCTGCACAACATGATGTCGGCGCACGGGCCCGACCGGGAGACGTTCGACCGGGCGAGCGCGGCCGAGCTGAAGCCGCAGAAGGTGGACGACGGCCTGGCGTTCATGTTCGAGACGCGGTGGCCGGTGACGCTCACCGCGCACGCGGCCCGCGCGGACCACCTCCAGCCGCACTACGACGACGTGTGGCGGGGCCTGGAACGCCACTTCCGCCCGTTGCACTGACCGATCCGCGGAAGGTACGGATAGCCCGTGACCTCCTTCGCTCCGGACTCGATCGTCCTGAACCGCAAGCTGCCGCTCTGGTACCAGGTGTCGCAGTCCCTGCGCGCCTCGATACTCGGCCGCTCACCCCAGGACCCGCTCCGCCTACCCACCGAGGAACAGCTGGCGGCGCACTACGGCGTGAGCGTGCTGACGATGCGGCAGGCGCTCAAGGAGCTGGAGGACGAGGGGCTGATCACCCGGCACCGCCGCCGGGGCACCTTCATCGAGCCGGCCGCCCTGCGGGGCGCCCCGGTCCGGCTGCTCGGCTCGGTGGACGCGATCGTGGCCCAGCAGTCCGGTATGACGACGGAACTGCTGGAGCACGGCAGGTCGTCCGTGCCGACCGAACTCACCGAGTACTTCCCGAAGTTGGACGAGGTGGCGACGTACCACCGGCTGCGCAGCGACGAGAAGACCGGCGAGCCGACCAACCACGCCCGCAACTACGTCCGTCCCGAACTGGCGGCCCGCATCGACCCGTCCGACCTGCTGCGCTGGCCGATGACGAAGGTGCTCAAGGACGTCGTCGGTGCGGACATCAGCCGTATCACGGACACCGTGGAGGCGCGGCTGGCGGACCCGGAGACCGCCCGGCTGCTCCAGGTCCCGCTGCTCAGCCCGATCCTGCACTACACGGGGGTCACCTATGACACGGCCGGGCGGGTGCTGGACGCGGCGGTGATCCACTACCGGGGGGACCGGTTCTCCTTCACGGTGACCCTGGACGCCACATGAACGCACGGTCCGTGACAAGTCGTACGATGCCCAGCGTGACGCACGACGACGCTCCGCCGCTGGCGGACCTCATGCCGTGGTCCGTCGCACCGCCGCGGCTCGGCCGGGGGTGGCCGACGGGACCCGACGCGGCCTCCCTGAAAGCCCGCTGGGACGCCCTGCTGAAGGCCGAGGGCCCCGACCGGGAGGCCCTGTTCGAGCCCACGCGCTCGCGCACCCTGCGTTCGGCGGTGGGGCAGCTGCCGGGGCGGACGGGCGGCACGGAGAGGCTCGCGCGTGCTTCCGGTCCCTGCCCGGAGCCGGTACGGGTCCTGCACGCGCCCTTCGACGAGCAGTGGCTGATCCCGGACCACCGGCTGATCGACGCGGCCCGGCCGGAGTTGTGGCGGGTGGCCGACGACGACCAGGTGTTCGTGGTGGAGACGCCCGCGCATCCGCAGGGCGCCCTGCTGTTCGCGACCTCCGTGCTCCCCCTGCTCCGGCCCGGCCGGATCCGCCCGCTGTACCGGCGCCCCGGCGGCACGGAGCCCAACCTGGTCCCGGGCCTCCTGGAGCACCTGCGGACCCGGCTCGGGATCGCCGTGGAGCCCCTGGACGTCCTCGGCTGGATCCTGGCGGCGGTCCGTCCGGACCTCACCGTGCCGCTCAGCGACGATCCCGAACTCTGGTCCCGAGGCGTCGAGTCGGGCCGCCGCACGCTCTGGCTGATGCGGCGGCACGGCGACCGCCCGAAGCTTCCCGGAGGCCGCCGCCCGTACGTCCGCGCGCCGCTCCCCTCGCGCCCCCTGCTCCTGGACTACGACCGCGACGAGGAGGCCCTGCTGCTGGACGAGGGGCGCATCTCGCCGGTGCCGCCCGAGGCGTGGGACTTCGAGGTGGCCGGCGTCCGGGTCCTGGAGCAGTGGTTCACGGCCCGGGTCGCCGAGCCCGAACCCGGCACCCTGGCGGCGATCCGCCCGGCGACCTGGCCGCAGGCGTGGACGTCGGAACTCCTGGAGCTGATCGCCGCGCTGGCCCTGCTGGCGGAACTCCAGCCCCCGTGGGAGGAGTTGACGTCCCGGATCACGGCGGCCGACCTGCGCGGGGCGGGCGTGCTGCCGGTGCCGGAGTCGGCGCGCAGGCCGGCGTCGGTCCTGGACGGCCACGAGGAGGGGCCGGAGGGGCAGCTCGCGCTGATCTAACGCCGGCCCGGGTCGAAGGCGTCCAGCACCCGTTCCAGCGCCCGCACGAACACCGCCTCCAGATCGATCGGCCCGCTGTCCTCCGTGAAGGCCGCGGCCAGCCGCGGATAGGCGCCGGTGGCCACCTGACTGCCCAGGTAGGCGATGCGGACCGCGTTCTCCTCCTCCTCGGACCAGGGCATGGAACGGGTGCGCTCGGCGGTGGCGATCTCGTTCGCCGTGTACGTCGTGACGACGCCGTTGAGCAGCGCGACCAGCTCCATCTTCACGCCGTACGGAACGTCGAGCGGTTCGAGGCAGGCCAGGCAGTACTCCAGGTACCGCAGGGTGTTGGGGCTGAAGCCGTACACCCCCGACATCAGACGCGGCACCCAGGTGTGCCGGTGCATGATGGCGCGGGTCTCCTCCGCGTTGCGGATCATGTCGGCGCGCCAGTCGCCCGAGGGCTCGCGGATCTCGTGCTCGGCACCGATCGCGTCAATCATCAGCTCGTACAGGTCCTCCTTGCGGGGGACGTAGTTGTACAGCGACATCGTGCCGCAGCCCAGTTCGGCCGCGATGTGCCGCATGGACACGGCCTCCAGCCCCCCGGCGTCGGCGAGCCGCACCGCCGCGGCCGCGATGTCGGCCCGGCTGAACGCGGGCCTCGGACCACGCCCCGTCCGCTCAGGACGCGCCCAGATCACTTCGGGTACGGCCGCTCGGCCTGCCATCGATCATCACCTCGGCCACCATCCTAGTTACGTACATCGTACGTAGTGCGCTATGGTCACCCCATGACTTCTACGTACGCTGTACTTAGTGAAGGTCTGGAGAAGCGCTTCGGGGAGGTGCGCGCCCTGCGCGGGCTGGATCTCGCGGTCGCGCCGGGCACGGTCTGCGGCATCCTCGGCCCCAACGGCGCGGGCAAGACCACGGCCGTACGGCTGCTGACGACCCTGCTGCGGCCGGACGCCGGTTCCGCCAGGGTCGCCGGGCACGACCTCGTCCGGGAACCGGCGGCGGTACGCCGGGCCATCGCCGTGACCGGGCAGTCCGCGTCGGTCGACGGGGACCTCACCGGGCGGCAGAACCTCCGGCTGTTCGCCCGGCTGCACCGGGTGCGGGGGCCGGCCGAGCGGGCCACCGAGCTGCTCGACCGCTTCGGGCTGACCGACTCCGCCGACCGGCCCGCGTCCACCTACTCGGGCGGCATGCGTCGCCGCCTCGACCTGGCGGCTAGCCTGATCCGCCGCCCCGGGATCCTGTTCCTCGACGAGCCGACGACCGGGCTCGACCCGGCCAGCCGCAACCTGATCTGGGACGCCGTGCGCGATCTCACCGCGGACGGCACGACCGTGCTGCTGACCACGCAGTACCTGGAGGAGGCCGACCGGCTCGCCGACGACATCGCCCTGGTGGACAAGGGCCGGGTCGCGCACACGGGTTCGCCGTCCCAGCTGAAGGCGCTGATCGGGGCGCACGTCGAGATCGTCGTCGCGGACACGGACGTCCTGGTGAAGGCGGCCGGCGTGCTGGACCGACTCACCGGCGGGGAACCGTCGTTCGACCACGAGCGCAACTCGGTCGGCGCGGTCACCCGGGACACCACGCTCACCCTGCCCCGTCTGGTGCGCGAACTGGACGCGGCGGGCGTGCCGTTGCTCGACGCGAGCATCCGGCCGCCGACCCTCGACGACGTCTTCCTGCGACTCACCAAGGAGCATGCGGCATGAGCATGTTGGCCTACGACGGCACCGCGATGGTGGGCCGTCAGCTGCGGCGGGTCCGGAACAACCCGGGACTGCTGATCCTGACCCAGACCATGCCGATCACGATGCTGCTGTTCTTCGGCTACGTCTTCGGCAGCGCGCTGGCGATGCCGGGCGAGCAGTACCGGTCGTTCCTGGTGCCGGGTCTGCTGGTGGCGACGGCGGCGAACGGGATCATGACCGGGATGTTCCAGGCGGCCCAGGACGTCCACCGGGGCGTGACGGACCGGCTGCGCACGCTGCCGATCAGCCGGGCGGCCGTACCGCTGGGGCAGTCGGTCGCGGACGTGGCGGTGACAGCAGCCGGGATGGTGCCGTTCCTGCTGGTGGGGCTCGCGGTGGGCTGGCGCGTCGAGGGGTCCGCGCTCCAAGCGGCGGGCGCCGTCGGACTGTTGCTGCTGTTCCGGTTCGCGACCACCTGGATCGGCGTCTTCCTCGGCCTGCTCACCGGGAGCGAGGAGGCCGCCGGTCAGCTGGGCGGTGCGACGTTCATGCTGCCGCTGCTGTCCAACGCGTACATCCCGACCGAGAATCTGCCCGGCTGGCTGCGCACGCTCGCCGAATGGAATCCGATCAGCGCGGTGACCACGGCCCTGCGGGACCTGTTCGGGAACGCGCCCGTGCCGGAGGGCGCCGCCTGGCCGGTGGCCCATCCGGTAGCCGGGTCGCTGATGTGGTGCGCGGTGCTGCTCGCGGTCTTCGTACCGCTGGCCGTACGCCGGTACGGGCGCGGCGAGGGCTGATCACGCCGCCGGACTCAACGGACGCGCATGGCAAGGGTGTTACGGGTGGGGTGGGTGGTGCGGGGGACGTGCCCCGCACCCGGCGAGTTCACCTGGCGCCGCTGCATGCCGTGGGGATGACGGACGGGAGAGCAGCGGGACACCGGGATGGCCGGACCGCCGAGCGCGGGTCGGGAACGTCTGAGCCGTGGCCCCGGAGGGCCGTTGCGGCTCAGCGACCGCCGAACAGCGAACGGCGCAGTCGGCGCAGCGGCGCGAACAGCGAGACGCGACGAACGCGCGCTCCCCTGCTGTCGCCGCGCTCCTTGGTGGTGTCACGCGCGGTCAGCTCACGCATCAGCAATGTCGCCTCGGCCGCCTCCCGCTGCGGGACAGCAGGTCCCGACAGCACCGAGAGATGGCGGTCGAGGCGCGAACTGGTCGCGCTGCTCCCGCAGGTGATCGCAGGAACCCTCGCCCTGCGCACTGCTATCTGTTCCATGTCACTCCCCACCCGTACGAGTCCACCCGGCCCGGGCAGGTTAACCCTATCGCCCCGTCGGGGCACACGTGTATCGGCGTCACAGGATTCACCTTCCCCATAAGGGTGTTGACGACCCCTCTTTGATTACTCTCCGAATCCAACCGATTTCAGGGCGAGTTGGACAACCGGCTGAGTAGTGGGCTGCGCTGAGCCACCGTCGGGCTCGACCGTCACAGCGAGTGATGTTGCGGACTTGTCGAGTCCGGTCGCGACCAAGGGCGTGTCGGAGGCGAAGAGCCCCAGGGAGCGCGGTTGCTCGCCCGAGCGCATGAGCCACAGTTGGCGCACGCGGCCGCTCGGGGGCGCGCTGTACCCGCTCAGGGTGACGACCGCGCGCCCCTCCGATACGGAAGCGATCACTCCGATGATGCGGCCCTGTGCGTCCTGGCCACGGGTCGCGAGTGCGTCCGAGGCCTGCAGAACGTGGGCGATCTCACTGGCCTGGGCCTTCTGCGCGTCCAGTTCGTCCTGGGTGCGGTCGGCCTGGACGGCGAACAGGGAGGCGACGGCGAGCGCTGCGGCGGCGGTGGCCGTCGCGAAGGGCACGAACAGGGGCCGCCGCCGCTGCCTGGGCAGTGGCTGGGTGCCCCACACGTGGGCCGGCAACTGCGACTTGCGCGCGCGTCCCGGTCCCCGCTGCCGTGCTGGCCCCCGGTGCCGGTCGGGCTCGCGCTGCCGCACCGGCTCCCACTGCCGGTCCAACCCGTGGTGCGGGGCCGGATCCCGGAGCGAAAGGGGCTCCTGCGGAGTCGCGCGCACGGCGGCCAGCACCCGGTCGCGCATCGCGGGCGGCGCCGGGGCCGCCGCGGACCAGGCGAGCCGTACCGCGTCCTCGGACAGCGCCCGCACCTCGGCGGTACAGCTGTCGCAGCCTCCCAGATGCCGCTCGAAGCGGATCCGCTCGGCGGGTTCCAGCGCGTCGAGCGCGTAGGGAGCCGCCAGGGAATGGAGGTCCTCGCTGCGGAACCGGTCACTCAGGCTCATGCGACACCTCCCAGGCACTCGCGCAGCCGGGTCAGCCCGTCGCGCATCCGCGTCTTCACCGTACCCAGCGGCAAGGAGAGCCGCTCGGCCACTTCACGGTACGTGTAGCCGTCGTAGTAGGCGAGGGTGACGGACTGTCGCTGGAGTTCGGTGAGCCGCTCCAGGCACCTTCGCACCCACTCGCGTTCGAGGCCCGCCTCGACCTCCTCGGTCACATGGTCGAAGGCAGGGGGGTGGGCCCGGTTCGCCTCCCGCTGCTCGCGTTCGCCCGCCGCGCGGGCGCTGCGCACCCGGTCGACGGCGCGGCGGTGCGCGAGGGTGAGGATCCAGGACATCGCGCTGCCCTTGCGGGGGTCGAACCGCGCGGCGGACCGCCAGAGTTCGAGCAGCACTTCCTGTGACACCTCTTCGGACTGCGCCTGGTCGCGGACCACTCGGCGTACGAGCCCGAACACCGGCCCGGACACGAACCCGTAGAGCTCCTCGAACGCCCTCTGGTCCCCGCCCGCCACGAGCACCAGAAGCTCGTCAGCCTCCAACTCGTCGCCCCCTCCCGCAAAGCCGCACCTGGGCCGTCCCGCCCCACGTGGTATTCGCAACGAACACACCTCCGGATGGGGGTACGGATGAGAAGGCCGAAAGTGCGGGTCGAGCAGCAGAAAAGAAGTTTTGAGATTCGACCAATCCGGCCCGCCCACCGCTCCGAATCACCGACGTCAGGCAAGTTGGACTGAGGACGGACGGCATGACACCTATCTCCAGGAGCGGCTCGGGACGCGGAAGCATCGCGACCCTCATCTGTGGCGCGCTGGCCGCCGGGGGGCTCGTAGCCGCCGGTGTGGCCACGCTGGAACCCGGGGCGGCCTCCGCCTCCAGTCACCGGGAGGCCCCGCTGATCTCGGGCGACCCCCAGTACGACAACACGGACGTGTACGCGTTCGTCAGCCCGGACAAGCCCGACTCGACGACGATCGTCGCGAACTGGATCCCGTTCGAGGAGCCCGGGGGCGGGCCGAACTTCTACCAGTTCGCCGAGGACGCGCAGTACGACCTCCACATCGACAACAACGGTGACGGTCAGGGCGACCTGCTGTACCGCTTCACGTTCAAGACGCACGTCAAGAACAAGAAGTCGTTCCTGTACAACACCGGTGTGGTCGAGAGCCTCGACGACCCCGACCTGAACGTCACGCAGACGTACGACATCGACCTCGTCCGGCTGAAGTACGGGAAGGTCGAGTACAAGACGAAGGTCGCCGACGACATCCCGGTGGCGCCGTCGAACGTCGGCAAGGCGTCCATGCCGAACTACGAGAAGCTGCGCGACCAGGCGGTCTACAAGCTTCCCGGCGACTCGACGGCGTTCGCCGGCCAGGCAGACGACCCGTTCTTCGCGGACCTGCGCGTCTTCGACCTGCTGTACGGCGGGAACCTCAGCGAGGTCGGCAACGACACGCTCAAGGGCTACAACGTCAACTCGATCGCCCTGCAGGTCCCGACGGAGCTGATCGCCGAGTCGTCCCACCAGCCGGTCGTGGGCATCTGGTCGACGACCCAGCGCAAGAACGCGCAGGGCTACTACTCCCAGGTCTCGCGTCTCGGCAACCCGTTGGTCAACGAGGTCGTCAACCCGCTCAAGGACAAGGACAAGTTCAACGCGTCGCAGCCGTACTACGACGCGCAGTTCCTGAAGAACGTGACCAACCCCGAACTGCCGAAGCTCATCGAGGCGATCTACAAGATCCCCGCCCCGAAGGAGCCGCGCAACGACCTCGTCGACGTCTTCCTCAAGGGTGTGAAGGGGCTGAACCAGCCGCCTCACGTGCGTCCCGCGGAGGAGCTTCGACTCAACACGTCCATCAAGCCCACCGATTCTCCGAAGCGGCTCGGTGTGCTTGATGGCGACAACGCCGGGTTCCCGAACGGGCGCCGGCTCACCGACGACGTGATCGACGCCTCGCTGCAGGTCGTCGAAGGTGAGCTGGTCGGGTCCAAGAACGACCTCGGTGACGCGGTCGACAAGAACGACAAGGACTTCGAGAAGTCCTTCCCGTACGTGGCGCTGCCGACCGAGGGTTCCCGGGGGCCGCTGGCCAAGGGCACGAGCGGCGGCAACGACGTCCGCAACCAGCTCGGCGACGCGCTGTCCCCCGCCGGGTCCTCCGGTTCGGACAACATGACGCTGATCGCCGCGTCCGCGGGTGGCGGTGCGGCCGGTATCGCGCTCATCGGGGCGGCCCTCATGTGGTGGCGCCGGATGCGGGAGCGCGCCTACTAGGCCGACCCCTCCCCCTACTGGCGCGGCCCGCACAACATCGTCCCCCCACGGTGCGGGCCGCGCCGCGACACACGATCACGAACGAATCAGGAGAGGGCCATGTCCGGGTCTACGACCGACAGCGCAGCGGAGAGCGAACACGACGGGCCGCCGCAGACCGGGGCGCCCTCCGCTCGGGCCGACGAGGAGAAGGTCACCGCCGTGCGGCGCGTCTCCGAGGCCGGACGGCGGTGGCGGGCCGCTCAACTCGCCGGGTGCGCTGCTCTGTTGGCCGTGGCGTTGACCGGTGGGTCGATCGCCTTCGGGGCGCTGCGGGACGGCGGCACCGCCACCGTCGCCAGTTCGTCCTCGGCCGTCTCCCCCGGCCTCATGGCCGCCGGGAATCTCGACGCGAGCATCCGCGCGCTCCAGGCCCATCTCCGCAGCCAGCCCAAGGACTTCGGCGGCTGGGCCACCCTCGGGCTCGCCTACGTGGAGCAGGCGCGGACGAAGGGTGACCCCTCGCGGTATCCGCAGGCCGAGAAAGTACTGAAGAAGTCACTGAAGTTGTCGGCGGACAACGAGCAGGGACTCACCGGTCTCGCCGCGCTCGCCGCCGCCCGGCACGACTTCAAGGACGCCCTCGCCTACGCCGACCGGACCCTGAAACAGAACCCCTACAGCGAGCGGGCCCTCTCCTCCCGTATCGACGCCCTCGTCGAACTGGGCCGCTACGACGAGGCGTCCAAGGCGGCCGACCTCGCGGACGAACTGCGGCCCGGCATCCCGGTGTTCACCCGCTACGCCTACGTCCACGAGCTGCGCGGCGATGTCCGCACCGCCCGCAGCGCCCTGGAGCAGGCCCTGTCCAACGCGACCACGCCGGGCGACATCGCCTACGTGGCCGGCGCGCTGGGCCAACTCGCCTGGAACCAGGGCGACTACGCCACGGCGCTGACCGACTACGCCCGCGCCCTCGCCGCCGACGACACCTACCTCCCCGCCCTGGAAGGCAGGGCCCGCGCCCAGGCCGCGAGCGGGGACCGGGCCGCCGCGATCAAGGGCATGGAGAACGTCGTGGCCCGCTATCCGCTGCCCGGGCCGCTCGTCGAGCTCGGTGAGCTGTACGAGGACCGGGGCGCCGACGGCGACAAGGCGAAGGCCCAGGACCAGTACGCGCTGGTGGACGCCTGGATCGCCCTCGCCCGGGCCAACGGCGTCAACGCCGACCTCGACACCGCGCTCGCCGCGGCCGACCACGGCGACAAGGCCTCGGCCCTGCGCGCCGCCCGCGCCGAGTGGGCCCGCCGGCACACCGTGCACACCGCGGACGCGCTGGCCTGGGCCCTGCATGTGAACGGCCGTGACAAGGAGGCCCTGCCGTACACCCGGCAGGCCACCGCCACCGGTTATCGCAACGCCTCCTTCCTGTACCACCGCGGGATCATCGAACTCGCCGCGGGCGACCGGAAGGAAGGCCGGAGCCGTCTCGCCTCCGCCCTGAAGCTCAACCCCGGTTTCTCCCCCCTCGGCGCCCGTGAGGCCCGCAAGGCTCTCAAGGAGGCGTCCAAGTGAGGCCCCGCCGTCTGTTCGCGTCCGTCACGGCCGTCCTGACGGCGGCCTGCGCGCTCGCGCTGCTCCCTTCCGGCAGCGCGAGCGCGCACCCCCTCGGCAACTTCACCGTCAACCGCTACGACGGTCTCGTCGCCGCCCCCGGCGAACTCCGCGTCGACCATGTCGAGGACCTCGCCGAGATCCCGGCCACCCAGGCCAAGCCGGACATCGAGAAGCTCGGCATGACCGAGTGGGCCGCGCAGCGCTGCCGGAAGGCGGCCGAGGGCGGCAAGGTCACCGTCGACGGCCGTACCGTCGTCCTCACCGCCCGAAGCAGCCACGCGCGCGTACGTCCCGGTCAGGCCGGGCTCGACACCCTCCGCGTGGAGTGCCGGCTGACCGCCCCGCTGCCCCAGAGCGCCACCGTGACCCTCGGCTTCCACAGCGCGGGCACCGACTCCGGCCCCGGCTGGCGCGAGATCACCGCGCGCGGCGACCGGATGACGCTCGCGGGGTCGGACGTGCCCGCGAAGTCGGTCTCGAACGAACTCACCACGTATCCGACGGAGTTGCTCTCCTCCCCCGCCGACACCGTGACCGCCTCCCTGCGGGTGCGGCCCGGCGGCCCGGCGCTCACCGAAAAGCAGTCGGACGCACCGGCCGCCTCGGTCCTGCCGCGCGGCGCGGACCGCTGGACCCGTGCTCTGGACTCCCTGGTCGCCCGCCACGACCTCACCGTCGGTTTCGCCGCGCTCGCCCTGCTCATCGCCGTCGTCCTGGGCGCGATGCACGCGCTCGCCCCGGGCCACGGCAAGACGCTGATGGCCGCGGTGGCCGCGGCCCGCGGCGGCAAGGCCCGGATGAAGGACGTCCTGCCCCTGGCCGCCTCCGTGACGGTCACCCACACCCTGGGCGTGGTCGCCCTGGGCCTGCTGGTCACGGCCGGTTCGGCGGCGGCGCCCTCGGTGATCGCCTGGCTGGGCATCGCGAGCGGGGCGATGGTGACCGCGGCGGGCGTCACCCTGCTGCGACGGGCCTGGCGAAGCCGCGTCCACCAGCAGGGGGACGGCCCCGGGCACGGGCACACCCACGACCACGACCACCCGCACGGGCCGGACGGCCACACCCACCCGCACGCGGCCGACAAGCCCGAGGAACGGTCCCTGGTCCTGGTCGCCGCCCACACCGAGACCGCCCCGGCGACGGAGAAGGCCCACACGCACTCCCACACGTCCGGCCACAGTCACGATCAGGCTCACCGTCACGGGCACGACCACGGGCACACCCACGATCACCCGCACCCCCACGACCACTCGCACGCTCTCGAACACACCCACGGCGGCTTCACCCACACCCACGCCGTCGCCCCCACCGTCCGCGGCACGATCCTCCTCGGCTTCGCCGGCGGTCTCGTGCCCAGCCCCTCCGCCGTCGTGGTCCTCGTCGGTGCCGCCGCGCTGGGGCAGGCCTGGTTCGGCCTGCTGCTCGTCGTGGCGTACGGCGTCGGGCTCGCCCTCACTCTGACCGCCGCCGGATTCGTCGTCGTCAGGCTGGGTAGCGGAGTCACACGGGTGCTGGACCGGCGCCCCCGCCTGGCGTCGAGCCCGCTGACCGCGCTGGTGCGCAGGACGGCACCGCTGATGTCGGCGTTCGTCGTCGTGGCACTCGGGGCCGGGTTGGTGCTCAAGGGGGCGGCATCCGCACTCGGCTGAGCTACGTTTGTGGAGAAATCATGCGAAGTCGAGCGGAGTGCGAAGTGGGGGACGTCCGTGTCCGAAGATCCGGGCAGTGAACGAGTGATCGCGGGCCGCTACCGCCTCCTGTCCCCGCTCGGCGAGGGCGGCATGGGAACCGTGTGGCGCGCCCGTGACGAGGTGCTGCACCGCGAGGTCGCCGTCAAGGAGGTGCGCGCCCCGCACGGACTGGCGACGCACGAGGTCGAGCGGATGTACGCCCGCCTCGAACGCGAGGCGTGGGCGGCGGCGCGGGTGACGAACCGCAATGTGGTGACGGTGTACGACGTGGCCACCGAGGACGGCCGGCCATGGATCGTCATGGAACTGGTGCGCGGTGTCTCGCTCGCCGAACTCCTGGACGCCGAGGGCCCGTTGAGCCCGCAGCGGACCGCGCACATCGGCGCCGAGGTGCTCGCCGCCCTGCGGGCCGCGCACGAGGCCGGGGTGCTGCACCGGGACGTGAAGCCCGCCAACGTGCTCCTGTCGAACGACGGCCGCGTGGTGCTCACCGACTTCGGCATCGCCCAGGTCGAGGGCAGTTCGGCGCTGACGATGACCGGCGAGGTCATCGGCTCCCCCGAGTTCCTCGCCCCGGAGCGGGCGCTGGGCCGCACTCCGGGTCCGGAGTCCGACCTGTGGTCGCTGGGTGTGCTGCTCTACGCCGCCGTCGAGGGCAACTCCCCCTTCCGGCAGAACACCCCGCTGAGCACCCTGCGCGCGATCGTGGACGAGGAGCTGCCGCCGCCGTACCGGGCCGGTCCGCTCACCCCGGTCATCGAGGGGCTGCTGCGCAAGGATCCGGCGCAGCGGCTGCCTGCCGAGCGGGCCGAGCAGGAGCTGCGGATCATCGGGGCCGGAGGCACTCCGCGCGCGGACGCCGTACAGGCGGCGCCGTATCCCCCGACCGTCGCGGCGCCCTTCCCGCAGGAACCGGCGACGACCCCGTACCGGTCGGCGCCCACACCGGTCTCCACTCCCGCCACCACTTCCGCCAGGCCCCCGGAACGCAACCGTCGTGCGGGCTTCGTGCTGATCGCGGGTGCGGTGGCCCTCGCGCTGGCGATCGCGGGGCTGACGTACGCGCTGTTGAACAAGGACAACGGCGACGGGGACGGGGTGACCGCCAAGGACCCCAGCTCGTCGGTGAGTTCACCCGCGCAGACCGACACCGGCACAGAGGGGTCCAGCAAGGAGAACCCGCCCCCCAGTCAGCAGGAGAGCACCACGAGCGCGCCCCCGAAGCAGTCCGTGGACGTCTCGCTGGCGGGCTCGAACACCGGCTACTCCGGCAGCTGCCCCCCGGACAAGTCGGCGGCCCCCGGCTTCACGGCCACGCTGACGGTCGGCCGGCTCCCGGCGACGGTGACCTACCGCTGGGTGTCGAAGAACGGCTCGGTGAACGGCAGTTGGAAGACGCTCACGTTCCCGGAAGGTGGTGACAAGACGCAGCAGGACCGGCGGTTCGTCACCACGCAGGACGACAGCGGTACGTTCGAGGACGTCATCAGCGTGGAGGTCCGCGACCCGGTCCACGAGACGTCCAACTCGGTTCCGTTCTCGCTGACCTGTGTGAAGGAGACCCCGACCCCGACGGGCGAGGCCTCCCCCACCGAGTCCCCCTGAGGGGTCAGGCCGCGCTGTTCAGGACCGGAAGGTAGCCGCCGGACTGGCCGGCCGCGGTCGGGTGGTAGGACTGGCCGATGTTGAGCAGGTCGAGGCTGTGCAACCAGGCGCTGCCGGAGCAGAGTTCGTGCCCGGTGAAGGTGGGGCGGACATCGCCCCAGGCGAAACCGTGGTCCGCGGCGCGCTTGGCGGTCGCGGTGTCGAGGTAGTCGGCGGCGCCGTTGATCGCCTTCCGCTTGGTCTCGGAGAGGCCGAGGCAGGTGGCGCCGAGCTTGTAGAAGCGGGGGTAGCCGAGGACGACCACCCGGGCGTTGGGGGCCCGGCCGCTGATCGCCGAGTAGACGGCGTCCAGTCGGCCCGGCAGCGTCGAGTCGACGTACGCCTTCGCGGTGTTGATCCGGGCCAGGCAGGAGCTGTCGGACTGGAGCACACAGGTCGTCATGACGTCGGCGAAGCCCGCGTCGTTGCCCCCGATACTGATCGAGACGAGGGCGGTCGCGGAACTGAGGGGCGTCAGCTGGTTCGCCAGAACGTCACCCGTACGAGCGCCCGAGCACGCCGTGAAAGCGAACGACGAGGGTGAGTTGGCGGCGGCCCAGAGGTAGGGGTAGGCCTTCGTGCTTCGTTTGCAGTCGCCGCTTGAACTGATGTAGCTGCCTGCGCCGACACCCGAGGAATAGGAGTCGCCCAGGGCCACATACGGGCCTTCGGCGGCGTGGGCGGTGCCTGTCCCGGTGAGGACGGCGGCGAGGGCGAGGAGGAGCGAGCCGACGTAAGCGGCAAATCGGGAACGTCTCATGGAACCTCCCTTTAGCAGGATCTCTGCCACATCCGTCGTAGCAAGCACGCGAATCGACGGGAAGTGTCCATGCCAAAATCGTCAATGATTTCGTGGACATGGCAGGTTTGTCGACGCCGCCTCAACTCCCTTGTTCTACGCCCGTAGACGACCCAGTCTTTACCTCGGTCCGGAGCGGAACGCGACGCTCCCAGCCGTGTGCGCGAACACGTGCACACCTGCGTGGCAACACGTTCCGGTTCGCCGCGATCACCGGTCTGGCAACCGCCGCCCTCATGGGCGGGCTCACCGCCCTGCCCGCCGAGGCCACCCCGGCACACACCGCCTGAACGGCCTTTCCCCGGAGGCGCCTTGTACCTCCGGGGAACACTCATGTCCAAGTCCGTACCTGTGCGTCTTGACGGCCCCCACCACCCTGAGCGACATTGAAGCCCGGCATCCGGCGCTTTCTGGGGGGAAACGTCGCCCATGCACCTCACACGTATCAGGACATCTCCGAGAGAATCGGGCAGAGACCTCACACCGTTGCTCGCGGGCGCCGCGACCACGGCGGGGGGACTGGGCGCGCTGCTCGCCCTCACCGGCTCGGGCTCACCACTGCGCGCACCGCTCGTGCTGTTCTTCCTGCTCGCGGCGCCCGCCGTCGGCATCGCCGCCGCGCTGCGCGGCCTCGATCCGTTCGCCCGGACACTGACCGCGCTGGCCGGCTCGGTGGTCCTCAACATGCTCGTCGCCCAGGGCATGCTGGCCACCCACCGCTGGTCGGCGCGCGGCGGTGTCGTGGCCATGGCCGTGATCAGCTCTCTCATCCTGCTGCTGGTGCTGGTCCTGCGGCGCCGTACGGCGAAGGGCCGGAACCTCTGACATGGACCTCGACGTGTACCGACCCGGCGAGCTGAGTGCCGCCGACCGGGCGGCATGGACGGCCCTGCAGTCCAAGGCCCATCTCCAGGGCTCACCCGGGCTGGCGAACCCGTTCCTGTCCCCCGAGTTCGCGCTGGCGGTGGGCCGGTACAGACGGGGCGTGCGGATCGCGGTGGTACGGGAGCGGGGCGAGCCCGCCGCGTTCTTCCCGTTCCAGCGCACCGCCGCCGGCGTCGGCCGGGCCGTGGGGCTCGGCATCTCGGACGCCCAGGGTCTGGTGCACCGGCCCGGATTCACCTGGGACGCACGGGAGTTGCTGCGGGCCTGCGGGCTCGCCGTGTGGGAGTTCGACCATCTGGTGCAGGAGCAGGGGCCGTTCGAGACGGGCGCCTCCCGCGGCTTCGCCTCACCCGTACTGGACGTGGACCAGGGCTACGAGACGTATCTGGCCCAACTGCGCAAGCGTTCACCGAAGTTCACCCGCACCACCCTCGCCAAGGAGCGCAGACTGCACCGCGCCGCGAGCGAGGTGCGCTACGTCCACGACGAGCGCGATCCGGCCGTTCTGCGCACGTTGATGGGCTGGAAGTCCGCCCAGTACCGCAGGACCGGCCGCAGCGACCGCTTCGCGCACGAGTGGATCTCCGGGATCGTGCGGCAGTTGTTCCACACCCGCTCCGAGTCGTTCGCCGGGATCCTGTCGGTGCTGTACGCCGACGGGAAGCCGGTCGCCGCCCACTTCGGGCTGCGCACCGAGCGCGTGCTGGCCTGCTGGTTCCCTGCGTACGACCCGGAGTACGCGACGTACTCGCCGGGCCTGATCCTGCATCTGCGCATGGCCGAGGCGGCCGCCGCCGACGGCATCGCGTACCTCGATCTGGGTCGGGGCCACAAGGAGTACAAGGACTCCCTGAAGACACGGGAACTGACCGTGTCGGAGGGGTGGGTGACCCGTCGGCACCCGGTCGCGGCAGTACACCGCGTCCGCCGGGTGCCGGTACGGGCACTGCGCAACGCCGTGGTGACGCGGCCGGAGCTGTTCGAACCCGCCGACAGACTGCTGAAGAAGGTGGGAAAGATCCGCACGGTCCCGTCTGTAACGGTCAAACCAACAAAAACGTGAGGCCTCGTTCCAGGTCTTGCCATAGGGGTCCAATCGTCAATACCGTCATACATCACACCCGCTTCGTCCCGTCATCGAGCGGCTCTAGGGGAGGGCTCAAGAACCGCGACGGGGGACGCGGGGCGCGGTAGGGGGGTGCCGTGCTCGGTGGCCGTACAGGTGACCGAGTCGTGCCGCGCGACCGGCTGTCGTTTTCTTGAAACAGGCACAGCACGACGGTGGTCGGCCAGCTTTGCCAGCTCACCCAGCGGGTACGGAGATTCCTTCCGGCATGCCCTGAGTGAGAACCCCCCTTTCGAACCGGAGTTAAAAGCCGGACCGCCCAGGGGCGGGCGGTCCACCGGACGAGAGGGAACCAGACTCATGAGTTCAGTTCTGCGCCCGGCGACTACGGGCCAGGATGCGCCAGTAGTCGACCGGTACCGACCGATCTCCACTCACCTGGCCATAGCGCCACCGGTGAGCGTGGTCATACCCGCCATGAACGAGGCGGAGAACCTTCCGTACGTCTTCAAGACCCTGCCGGACTGGATCCACGAAGTGGTTCTCGTGGACGGCAACTCCACCGACGACACCGTCGCGGTGGCCCGCGGGCTGTGGCCCGAGGTGAAGGTCGTGAAGCAGCACGGCAAGGGCAAGGGGGACGCGCTGATCACCGGGTTCGAAGCCTGCACCGGTGACATCGTCGTCATGATCGACGCGGACGGCTCGGCCGACGGCAACGAGATCGTCTCCTATGTCTCCGCCCTCGTCTCGGGCGCGGACTTCGCCAAGGGGTCGCGCTTCGCCAACGGCGGCGGCACCGACGACATGACCTTCATCCGCAAGCTCGGCAACTGGGCGCTGTGCACCATCGTCAACCGCAAGTTCGGCGCCCGCTACACGGATCTCTGCTATGGGTACAACGCGTTCTGGCGGCACTGCCTCGACAAGATCGACCTCGACTGCACGGGCTTCGAGGTGGAGACCCTGATGAACATCCGGGTGGTCAAGGCCGGGCTCAAGGTGCAGGAGATCCCCAGCTACGAGTACCTCCGCATCCACGGCGCCAGCAACCTGCGGGCGGTCCGGGACGGGTTCCGGGTGCTCAACGTGATCCTCGGGGAGCGGTCCAACCGGCGTGCGCTGCGCCGTCGTATCCACCACTCGCCGATGCTCGGCCCGGGCCGGGGAGAGGTGTCTTGAGCGATCCCGACATCTCCGTCGTGATCTGCGTGTACACCGAGGACCGCTGGGAGGACATCCTCGCGGCGGTCGCCTCGGTGCGGACGCAGTCGTACACGGCCCTGGAGACGCTGCTGGTCGTCGACCACAATCCGGCGCTGCTGGATCGACTGACCAAGGAGTACAAGGAAGTCGGGGAGGTCCGCGTGTTCGCCAACGCGGGCCCCCGTGGCCTGTCCGCGGGCCGCAACACCGGGATCGCCGCCTCGCGCGGCGAGGTGATCGCCTTCCTCGACGACGACGCCGTCGCCGAGCGCGACTGGCTGCGCCACTTCGCGGCGGCCTACACCGACCCGCGGGTCATGGCGGTGGGCGGCCGTACGGTGCCGATCTGGGCGTCGGGCCGCCGGCCGGCCTGGTTCCCGGAGGAGTTCGACTGGGTGGTCGGCTGCACCTACAAGGGCATCCCGCCCGGCCGGGTACGGGTGCGCAACGTCCTCGGCGGCAACGCCTCCTTCCGTCGCGGTGCCTTCGACGCGGCCGGCGGCTTCGCCACCGGCATCGGACGGGACGGCGACAAGCGGCCGCTGGGCTGCGAGGAGACGGAGCTGTGCATCCGGCTGAGCCGGGCCAGACCGGACGCGGTCCTGCTGATCGACGACCGGGCGGTGATCCACCACCGGGTGCCCGAGGTACGCGAGCACTTCGGCTACTTCCGTACCCGCGCGTACGCCGAGGGTCTGTCGAAGGCGCTGGTGGCCCGAAGTGTCGGCGCGGACAAGGGACTTGAGTCCGAACGCCGTTACACCACCCGGGTACTGCCGTCCGGGGTGGTGCGCGGGCTGCGGGACGCCGCGCTGTTCCGGCCGGGAGGCGCGGGCCGGGCGGGCGCGATCGTCGCCGGGGTGCTGACCGCGGCCGGCGGGTATGTCGTCGGCAGCGTCCGGGCGCGGCGGGGAGGAGCAACGTTCTCGGTCGCGGAGATCGAGGGGGGAACGCATGCCTGAGCCGCCCGTACCGATCCTCATGTACCACGCGGTCGCCACCGACCCGAACGACGCCACCCGCGTGCTGTCGGTCTCCCCGGAGGGCTTCGCCCAACAGATGGAGGTCATCGGCGAGTTGGGTCTCACCCCGGTCAGGACGGCGGACCTCGCGGCCCGTTGGCGCGACGGCCGCCCGCTGCCCGAGCGGCCCGTCCTGATCACCTTCGACGACGGCTACGAGGGCGTGCACCGCCACGCGCTGCCCGTGCTCGCCAAGCACGGCTTCCCGGCCACGGTGTTCGTCTCCACCGGCTGGATCCGGGGTGCCCACGACACCGGCGGCGGCCTGGACACCATGCTGGACTGGGACCAGGTGCGGGAACTCGCCGCGGCGGGCGTGGAGATCGGCGGCCACACCCACACGCACCCCGAGCTCGACCAGCTCGACGACACCGCGCTGCGCCACGAGCTGATCCACTCCAAGGAGATCGTCACCGACGAACTCGGCACCTTACCGGTCTCGTTCGCCTATCCCTACGGCTACTCCAGCCGCCGGGTGCGTGAAGTGGTGCGCGAGACCGGGTACGGCCAGGCGCTCGCCGTGAACAACGGCCTGGCACGCCGGCGCCAGGGGCCGTATGCGCTCACCCGCCTCACCGTGCGCCGTAGCACCTCGGCCGAGGAGTTCGAGCGGCTCGTCCAGGGGCGTGCGATCGCCCGGGACTTCGCCAGGGACCGTGCCCTCACCAAGGGGTACGCGTTGGTCCGAAGAGCACGACAGGTCCGCCGGAAGGTCTCCCGTTCCCGTGTCTGACACGACGACCACGACCGAGCCCGAGTCGACCGCGGCGAAGGCGCCCGAGCAGTCGGGGCGCCGTCTTCGGCTGCCCGGACTGGGCAGGGGCGCCGGCGGCGGCAACCAGCTGTTCCGTAACGCCTACGCCCTGATGCTCAACACCGGTATCTCCGCGGTGCTCGGCCTCGGCTTCTGGCTGGCGGCCGCCCGCTACTACTCCGAGTCCGCGGTCGGCCAGGGCTCCGCCGCGATCGCCGCGATGAAGTTCCTCGCGGGCCTGACCGCCGTCGCCCTGACCGGGGCGCTGGCCCGCTTCATCCCGGTGGCGGGCCGCGCCACGGGGCGGCTCATCTTCCGTACGTACGCGGGCAGTTCGCTGGTCGTGGCGGTGGCCGCGGTCGCCTTCCTGCTGACGCTCGACGTGTGGGGGCCGTCGTACCGCTTCCTGCACGGGCCCCTCAACGGCCTCGGGTTCATCGCGGCCGTCGTCGCCTGGAACGTGCTCACGCTCCAGGACGGGGTGCTGACCGGGCTGCGCAACGCGCCCTGGGTGCCGGTCGGCAACACCGTGTTCTCCGCGGTGAAGCTGGGACTGCTGGTCGCCTTCGCGGTGGCGATCCCCACGGCCGGAGTCTTCGTGTCCTGGGTCGCGGCCATCGCGATGTCCGTACTGCCGCTGGGCTGGCTGGTGTTCCGCCGCCTGGTGCCCCGGCATGTGAAGGCCACCGAGGACCGCACCGAG
Source organism: Streptomyces sp. NPDC031225 (assembly GCF_055570355.1). Classification (NCBI taxonomy): domain Bacteria; kingdom Bacillati; phylum Actinomycetota; class Actinomycetes; order Kitasatosporales; family Streptomycetaceae; genus Streptomyces; species Streptomyces sp. NPDC031225. Next base: position 529,912 of record NZ_JBVIHJ010000001.1, read on the forward strand.
CCGCCGTCCCTCAGGGAGATCGGACGCTTCCTCGCCGGCGACTACACAGGCTCGCTGTTCTCGCTCGCCGTGGTCTACCTGATCCCGGTGATCATCGCCTCGCAGGTCAGCTCCGAGGACAACGCGTACTTCTACATCACCACGACGATAGGCGGCACCTGCAACCTGCTCGCCATCAACATGGGCGCCTCCCTGACCGTCGAGGGCTCGCACGACCCGGGGCGGCTGGCCGCCAACACCCGTGCCGCGCTCAAGCGGATGGCCCGGATCATGCTGCCGGTCGCCTCCGTCCTGTTCTTCGGGGCGCCCTGGATCCTCGGCGTGTTCGGCGAGGGCTACGCGGACGCGGCCACCCCGCTGCTGCGCTGGTTCGCGGTGGGCGCGGTGCTCAGGGTCGTCATGGAGACCTACTTCGCGATGCTGCGCGCGCAGAGCCGCACCGCCGGACTCGCCTGGATGCAGGGCCTGTTGTGCGCGCTGGTGCTGAGCCTGACCCTGCTGCTCCTGCCCCGTATGGGGCTGACCGGAGCGGGCGTCGCCGAGATCTCCTCGCTCGCGGTGATCGTCGCGATCTCCGCGCCCAAGCTGTACCGGACGATCCGGCAGGCACCGGCCGCCGAGATCCCCGAGGGCGCCGCTCCCGACGGTGACCTCGCCGACCTCGGGGCACGCGAGGTCACGGCCGACGGCCGCACCCGCCGCCCCGGCTGGGCGCTCGACCAGGACACCCTCGCGCTTGGCATCCACGTCGACTTCGACCACCAGGAACGCCGCCCCGACGTACGCCCGGGCCCCGGCACCCCGCCCACCGGCACGCCCGTGGACCGGCCGGCGCGCGACCGGCCGACCTGGGCCCTGAGCAAACTCCCCGACCTCGGACTGCCCGTGGAGAACCGGGAGCCCGGCTCCGAGTCCTCCCTCGGACCGTCCGAGACCGAGGTGGACGCACCGTTCGAGAAGACATTCGACGCGGGCAGGGAAGCCGTACCGGGAGAGGAACCCGAGGTACTGGAAGAGGCGGCCGTCCCCATGGAGGCGGCGGAGTCCGCGCAGCCGCCGACATCGCTCCCGCCGCTCTCGTGGCGGGAACGGCTGCGGCCCACCCGGAGCGGAGTCGTCCTCGGCTGTCTGCTGGTCGCCGCGCTCCTGCTGTACTGGGTGCCCGCGGCCCGCCTGGGCGAGTCCGACCTGGACCGGATGGGCGGGCTCGGGCTGATCTCGGTCCTGCCGCCCGCGACCCTGCTCGGAGCGGCCCTGCTGGTCGCGGTGTTCGCCTCGCTGCTGTGGCTGGGCCGCGAGCACAAGGCACTGCTGCTGGTCACGCTGGTGGCGACGGTGGTCTCCCTGCACGCGCTGCCCGCGGTGATCGAGGCGGAGCCCCGGTTCGCGACGGCCTGGCAGCACCTCGGGTTCATCGACTACATCGACCGGACCGGTTCCGCGGTGCCCGACCTGGACGCGCGCTGGAGCTGGCCGGGCTTCTTCGCGGTGGCCGCCTTCGTCGCGAAGGCCTGCGGCGTCACGGACTTCACCGAGGTGATCCGCTGGTGGCCGACCGCGATCCAACTCGCCTACCTGGTACCGATGTTCCTGCTCGTACGGCACATGCGGGCGAGCTGGCGGGCCAAGTGGACCGGCATCTGGATCTTCGTGCTCAGCGGCTGGGTGGGCCAGGACTACTTCTCCCCGCAGGGCTTCACCTATCTGCTGTACCTGGTGTTCGTGGCCGTCCTGCTCGTCTGGTTCCGGGCACCCCGCGTGATCTGGACGAAGAGGCGCCCCGGCGAGGCGGAGGTCGAACCGACGGACCGCCGCCAACGGGCCGTGCTGCTCGCGGTGTTGATCGGCCTGTTCGCGGCGAGCGTGCCGGCCCACCAGCTCACCCCGTTCATGATGCTCGGTGTGCTGGCGGCGCTCGTGGTCTTCCGCCGCAGCGAACTGCGGGGCCTGCCCGTGCTGTTCGCAGTGATGGTGACCGCCTGGATCTGCTACATGGCGGAGCCGTACTGGTCGGGTCACTTCGACGACCTGTTCGGCGGGGTCGGCGGGGTCGGCGGCAATGTGTCCTCGTCGGTCTCCGGCCGTATCGAGGGCGGCAGTTCGACCCACAAGCTGGTCCTGTACGTACGCGTCCTGCTGGCCGGCGGTGTCATGGCGCTCGCCTGCTACGGCTGGTGGCGGCGGCGCGACCACAAGTACCGGGAAGCCGCGCTGCTCGTCCTCACCTTCGTCCCGTTCCTCGGCTTCGGCATGCAGTCGTACGGCGGCGAGATGGCGCTGCGCGTCTTCATGTTCGCCCTGCCGGGTGCCGGTCTGCTCGCGGCGCTGGCGCTGTTCCCGCGTACCGGTGTCACCGCGAAGGAGCGTGAGCGGGACCGGGTGAGCCTCGCTCCGGTGGCCGCGTTCATGGCGGGTCTGCTGCTCATCGGGGGCTTCCTGGTGGCCCGTTGGGGCAACGAGCCGTTCGAGCGGATCCAGCCCGGCGAGGTCGCCGCGATGGACTACGTCTACGCCCACGACGACCCGACGGTCCGGGTGCTGTGGCTGTCCAACGACACGGTGAACAACGTGACGCCGGCGATGCCGTGGGGCGCGAAGGACATGGAGAAGGTGTCGTACGTGCCGACGCTTGCGCCGCCCGACCCGGTGCTGGTGTCGAGCCTGGTCAAGGCGCTGAAGGACGCGGGCCCGAACTCGTATCTGATGGTCAACGTCGGTCAGGTCACGTATCTGCGGCTGGACGTGGGCTATTCGCGGACCTGGGAGCCGCGGCTCATCGAGAACCTCGACAACCGCAAGGAGCTCAAGCGGGTCGTCAGCAACGACGACGTGACCATGTACGCGCTGCGGGACCAGCCCGCGGGCAGGATCCCGCAGCCCGACCCCGGGCCGATCGGGCCGCAGGTGACCTGGACGTCCTGGTCGGTGGTGGGTGCGCTGGCCGCCTTGGCGCTGATCCTGCTGCTGTCGGCACGTGAGGTGGTCCGGGTCGCGGTGCGGCCGAGTGTGCGCCAGTTGCGATGGCTGCAGAGCAGCTTCTGGTTCTCGCTGCCGCTGCTCGCGGTGTTTCTGGCGGCGCTGGTCCAGCGGTTCCTGACGATGAAGTAGGCGCGCTGCCCGAAAGAGGTCAAGTGGCTCAGCGGCTGAGCCACTTGACCTCGTACGCCTGCATGTCGAACCGCTTGCCGTCGACCTGCGCGCTGATCTTCCGGTTCAGGGTGTTGACGACCAGGACCGTCTTGTCGGTGGCGAGGACCCGGACGTTGGGTACGTCGTCCGCGGCGACGGGGACCGTCCGGTACCGCGTGCCCGGCGGGAACGCGGCGCCGAAGCGGCTCAGCAGACCGAACATGGGCAGCTCCCGGCCGCCATCCGCACCGCTGGTCGGCGTCCAGAGGCAGCCCGCGCAGTCCGTGCCCTTCTCGTTCTCCGGGTTCCAGTAGAGGGCGGACGTGGTGCCGCCCCTGGCCAGCGCGATCATTCCGGCGGCCTGGACCGCGACCCGGCGGCTCTCGGACCAGCCCTCGCGTTCGTCCCGGCTGTCGGCGGGCTCGACGTAGTACTCGGCCCACCACAGCGGCAGGTTGCCGGTCTGCCTGCGCACCCAGCGGCTCACCGCGGTGAACTTGTCGGTGGCCGCGAACTCGTTCGGCAGCAGTTCGTCGTCGTTGGTGTAGCTGGAGCCGTCGACGACCACGAAGTCGGCGCCGGCCTTGTGCTGGTTCCAGTAGTCGAAGGCGTCCAGGATCCGCTGGTCCATGGCGCCCCAGGGACCCTTGAAGGTCGTGGAGGCGTCCGTGGAGCGCGGGTCGACGCTGTCCATCACGAGGTACGGCCCGCCCACCATGATCTTGGGGTCGACCTTCTTCAGCGCCTTGTAGACCAGGTTGTACAGCCGGGTGTATCCCTCGTAGTCCCAGCGGGCCTCGCCGTCGTTCCAGAAACCCTTGAACTCGTTCCAGACGATGAAGTGCCGTACGTCCGGATAGCGCTTGGCGACGGTCGCGGCGAGCGCGGCGTAGTCCTTGAAGTGCTCCGGTTCCGGGGCGGTCTCCAGGGCTGCCTTGCTCCAGTCGGTACTGCCGACGCCCGCCTTGCCGCCCTTCATCCAGTCCGGCGCACAGCACAGGGTGATGACCGGGGTGGAGCCGGAGGCCCGGATGAAGTCGACGCGCCGGTCCAGGTCCTCGAAGTCGTAACGCCCCTTGACCGGTTCGGGGTTGTCGGCTCCCCAGCCCATGACGGCCTGGTTCTGCGGCAGCCCGCCGACGTCGGCCAGCATCCCCTCGACACGCTCGGTGGCCGCCGTGCTGCCCTCGTCGGCGCTGAACTGGGTGTGCGTGAACCCCCAGCCCACGTCCGGGGTGTCGGCGTCCGGCGTGGTCGTGGGAGTGCCGTGGACCCTGTCGCCGTTGCGTGATGTGCCGTCGGTGCCCGCGCCGTTCCCCGGAAGCGTGTTGAGGAGGGTCACGAGCAGCGCCAGAGCCACCGCGCCCACACCGAGCAGAGCGGTGAGCCGCCACCGCAGTGCCCCCGAATTCCACCCATGACGTGCCATCGAGGACAACGGTATCCGCGAACACGCCTGTGCGGGCAGAGGTCGTGGATGCACAGCTCTGTAACAGGAGGCGGCGGACGGACCGGAGGCACGGGACGGGCGCGACACAACCGGCGAGGCACGGAAACCGGGTGCGTATGGGGGTCTTGTGCCGGATCATGGCCCGCATGTCTGCGAACCCACACGACGCGTTGCCGATCCGGCTCAACGTCGACGACAGCGACTCACCGTCCGACGTCGTCGACGCGCTGTTCCTCGGCCGCTTCGCGACGGGCGAGCAGCCGTACTCCCACGCGGTCAACATCGACCGGGTCCGCTCCGGGGCCACGCTCCTGCCGACGGGCGCCCGCGTGCTGCGCGTCGCCCGCGACGACGACCGCAGCGCGACCCTCGCCGAGGGCGACGGCTGGACCCTGCTGATCTCCCGCTGGAACCGCGGCGCCGACGTCACCGTCACGGCCACCGACGCCGAGCTGGCCAAGAAGGTCCTCGACCAGGCCACCGACGGCGCGACGGACGAGCCGGAGCCCCAGCCGGAGAACGTCACGATGGGCTTCTGGTACGTCTCCCCCAGGCGCGGCCCGCACCGCACGACCCGGCAGATCTCCGCGGGGACCTGGGACGAGGTCCGGGAGAACTACACGGCACCGGTCGCGGACGCCATGGACCGCCTGATGAAGACGACTCCGGAGAACATCGCGGGCCGCCTGCTCCTGCTCCACGGCCCGCCGGGCACCGGCAAGACCTCGGCCCTGCGCACCCTCGCCCGCTCCTGGCGGGACTGGTGCCAGGTGGACTGCGTCCTGGACCCGGAGCGTCTGTTCAGTGATGTCGGCTATCTGATGGACATCGCGATCGGCGAGGAGGACGCGGCCGGCAAGGGCCGCTGGCGGCTCCTGCTCCTGGAGGACTGCGACGAACTGATCCGCGGTGAGGCCAAGCACACGGCGGGGCAGGCCCTGTCGCGGCTGCTGAACCTGACCGACGGGCTGCTCGGCCAGGGCCGCAACGTCCTGGTGGGGGTGACGACCAACGAGGACCTGGAGCGGCTGCACCCCGCCGTGGTCCGCCCCGGCCGCTGTCTGGCCCGTATCGAGGTCGGCCCGCTGACCCGCGGGGAGGCGGTGGGCTGGCTCGGCACCGAGGAGGGCGTCGGCCGCGAGGGCGCGACGCTGGCGGAGCTGTACGCGCTGCGCCGCGGGACGTCACCGACGACACTGCCGGAGCCGCGGGGAGACGTCGACGCCGGGCTGTACCTCTGAGCTCCGCGGCCGGTGCTTTCATGGAGGTATGACCCTGCACGTCGGCACGTCCGGGTGGCAGTACAAGGACTGGCGTGACGTCCTGTACCCGGCCGGCCTGCCCGTGCGGCTGTAGCTGGAGGAGTACGCGGCGCACTTCTCCACGGTCGAGATCAACAACGCGTTCTACCGGCTGCCGACCCGGGAGCACTTCGAGACGTGGCGGGACCGGCTGCCGCAGGACTTCGTGGTGGCGGTGAAGGCCAGCCGGTATCTGACCCACATCAAGCGTCTGAAGGACCCCGAGGAGCCGGTGGCACGCCTGATGAGCCACGCGGAGGGCCTGGGCCCGCGCCTGGGCCCGGTGCTGCTGCAACTGCCGCCGACTCTGCGCGCGGACACGGCACTGCTCGACACCTGTCTGGGGTGCTTCCCGCCCCGCACTCGTGTCGCGGTCGAGCCACGGCATGACTCCTGGTGGACCCCCGAGGTGCGGAAGGTCCTGGAATCACGGGGCGCGGCCCTGTGCTGGGCCGATGTACGGGCCCGCCCCGTGACCCCGCTGTGGCGCACCGCCGACTGGGGCTACGTCCGCTTCCACGAGGGCCGCGCACAGGCGTGGCCGCACTACGGCAGGCGGGCCCTGGAGACCTGGGCGGAGCGGATCGCGGAGACCTGGGCCGGGGACGAGGACGTGTACGCGTACTTCAACAACGACCCGAACGGTGCCGCGGTACGGAACGCGACGATGTTCGGGTCCCTTTCTCAGCCCTCCCCGTAGCCCGCTCTCAGCCCTCCCCGTAGCCCGCCCGCAGCGCGTCCCGCACGGCGGCGAGGGCCGCCGACTCGTCCAGCCCGAGCCGCCGGGCCCGCTCCACGTACGCCTGGGCAGCCGACGCAAGCTCCCGTTCCGCGGCCGGGCCCGCCGCGGCGACGAGCGTGCCGTTGCGTCCCCTGGTCTCGATCACGCCGTCGCTCTCCAGCGCCCGGTACGCCTTGGCGACGGTGTTCGCGGCGAGCCCGAGCGACTCGGCGAGCCCCCGCACGGTCGGCAGCCGGTACCCCACGGGCAGCACCCCCGCCCGCGCCTGCTCGGAGATCTGCGCCCGCACCTGTTCGTACGGCGGCGCACTGTCGTCGATGTGGATCTTCAGGGTCACGTGCCGATTGTCCCGCACCCGCCGGAAAATGAGAGGCATCCGGGCAAGCCCCCCACGTAGCGTCCGCCTTCATGACCGTGATCGTGCGCGACCTGCGCCCACAGGACCCGGCCGACGTCGAGAACTTCAGCCACGCCCGCCATCTGGCCCTCCCGTTCGTGCTGTGGACCCCGGCCGGTGTCCTGCACCGCCTGGCCCACACCCACCCCACCGCCCGCTACCGGTCCCTGGTCGCCGAGGAGGACGGCGAGGTGATCGGCACGGCCCAGCTCGGCCTCGCCCACGACAGCCCGGAGCCGGGCCAGGGCTACCTCAACGTGTACGTACGCCCGGACCGCACCCGGCACGGCGCCGGCGCCCTCCTCGTCCGCACCGCCGAGGAGCACCTGGCGGCACACGGCGCGACCAGACTGTTCTCCTGGGTCCTGGACGAGCCGCGAAACCGCGCCTTCGCCGAACAGTGCGGCTACCGGGCCAGCCGCTCCGCCCACTTCCTCGGCCTGGACCTGGCGAACGGCGCGCTGCCCCCGCTCCAGCCCCCTCCCCCGGGCGTCGAACTGCGCACCGCCGCCGACTTCGCGGACGACCCGCGCCCGTTCTTCGAACTGGACGCGGAGACCACACTGGACGAACCGAGCGACGTGGGCGCCGAGTTCACGGACTACGACATGTGGATCGAGGAGACCTGGAAGCACCCGCTCCTCGACCACGCCCTGACCACGATCGTCCTCGTCGACGGCCGCCCCGCCGCTTTCAGTGCCGCCCATACGGACGGCGCGGGCCGCTACGCCACCGCCATGACCGGCACCGCCCGTGCCTTCCGCGGTCGCGGCCTCGCCAAGCTCGCCAAGAACCACTCCCTGCACCGCGCCCGCGCCGCCGGACACACCGAGGCCCTCACGGGCAACGACGCCGGAAACGAACCCATGCTCGCGATCAACAAGTGGTTCGGATACGAGATCCGCGCCACGGAGGTACGCCATGTCCGCGAACTCACCTGACCCCAAGACCCTCCTGGACGTCGTCCTGGTCAAGGCGGGCCGCACGAAGATCCGTTACGAGGCCGAACTCCTCGCCGACGACGGCACCCACGTCGCCGTCCGCGCCCCCTGGGCGGGCAAGGGCGTACGCGACTTCGGCTTCGTACGCTTCGAGCCCGGTGACGTCTTCACCGAGCACTACTGGCGCGACCGCTGGTACGCGGTGAAGGAGGTCCGCACACCCGACGGCACCCTCAAGGGCTGGTACTGCGACATCACCCGCCCCGCGGCTCTCGACGGCGCCGAGCTGGTCGTGGAGGACCTGGACCTCGACCTGTGGGTCTCCGCCGACGGCCAGGAGGTACTGCGCCTGGACGAGGACGAGTTCGAGGAGAGCGGTCTGGCGCAGCGGGACCCCGAGGCCGCGTCGGCGGCGACGACGGCCCTGGACGAGCTGGAGGCCTCGGCCCACCGCTTCAGGGACGCGGGGCCGTATCGATCCGCGGCTGCGCCGCGGGACGCGCCAGGCCACGACGAACCCGCAGCCGACACCCACCACTGGCCCCCGACCTCTTAGTCGCTCCTCACCACCACCGCATACCGCTCGTCGTCCACGTCCTTCCCCCACAGCACGGAGTTCTCCGACAGTCTCTCCACGAGGACATGGCCGCCGAGCGGTTCCACCAGCTTGGCCACCACGTCGGCGGGTATCCCGACCTGCCCCCACACCCCCTCCACCAGCACGAGCCGCCCGGCCGGCCGCAGCAACCCCCACCACCACCGCAGCGCCCGGCCGGGATCGGGCAGCGCCCACAGCACATGCCGTCCGAGCACCACGTCGAAGCGCTGCTCCCCCACCGGCGGCATCGCCGCGTCACCGACCAGGAACGCCGCGTCACGCCCGGCGAGCTTCGCGCGAGCCAGCTCGACCATCGCCGGGGAGAGGTCCACCCCGGTGACACGGTGTCCCTGCTCGGCCGCGAGGAGCGACAGACTCCCGGTCCCGCACCCGAGGTCGAGGACATCGCCCGCGCCGGCCGGGAGCCAGTCGCGCAGCCGCTCGGCCCAGGCCCCGCGCACCTCGGGGTCACGCAGTCCGTGATCCGGCTCCTCGTCGAAGGACGGCGCCTCGGCGTCCCAGTCCACGTCCGCCGCCCCGCCCCCGTTGTCCCTGTTCTTCGCCATACGCCCAAGAGTGACACCCGCCACTGACAATCGAATCGTGACAGCCGCCACTGACAGATCAGGGACCGATGAGGAACTCTCCCCCAAAGGGTCTATCTCCGTGAGAACGCGGAACTCGGTAGGCACTGAAGGAGGCAGTCATGCGCCGCACCACCGTGCAGAAGCCCCTGAAGAGGACGGACGCCCGCCGGATCCGCGAGGAGGCCGACGAACGCCCCGCGGGTCGACCCGAGGTCCGGAAGGACATCGCCCGCACGTGGTGGCCGGACGGCTGACGGCGCCTGCCATGCCCCCGTCTCAGACCAGTCGCTTGCGGTAGTGGACGCGGTCGTAGGGCCCGTCCACTCGCCGCTCCACGACCTCATAACCGAACTTCGGGTAGATCTTCTGGTTCTCCCACATCAGCGCGTTCGTGCAGAGCCTGACTTCGGGCAGCCCCCGCGCACGCGCGTGTGTCTCGACGAACCGCAGCAGCCGTCCCCCCACGCCCTGTGCCTGCGCGTCGGGACGGACGGCGATGGTGTCGAGATACAGATGGTCCGCGTACTCCTCGACCACCACGAGTCCGCTCACGGGGTCGCCCGTGACGAACACCTGTCCCGCGGCCACGTTCGCCGCGTGGTCCCGCTCCATGGGCTGCGGCACATGCCCGATGCGCTCGGTGTAGTGCGCGAACGCCGCGTCGGTCACGGCCTTCACGGCCGGCACGTCGGCCGTTTCGGCGGGCCGGATCTCCTCGTTCGTCATGCGCGCACGCTATCCACCTGATCTGCGTCTCAGCATTCCCTTAAGAGGGCCATAAAGATCGCCACCGACCGTCCCAAGCTGGGGATTTCACGGTTTCTTTGATCCGGCACCCGTCAGTTCCGGTTCCGAGGAGATCCCCCATGCCCGCACGCCGCAAGGCCGCCGTCGCCGTGGCCCCGCTCGCCCTGACCGTGCTGGCCGTCGCACCCGCGTCCGCGCACGGCTCGATGGGCGACCCGGTCAGCCGGGTCGCCCAGTGCTACGCGGAGGGTCCCGAGAACCCGAGGTCGGGCGCGTGCCGGGCGGCGGTCGCGGCTGGGGGTACCCCCTCTGGGGGAGGCACCCAGGCGCTCTACGACTGGAACGGCATCCGGATCGGCGACGCGAACGGACGGCACCAGGAGCTGATCCCGGACGGCAGGCTGTGCAGCGCGAACAACGAGGAGTTCAAGGGGCTCGACCTGGCCCGGGCCGACTGGCCGGCGACGAGCGTGCGCGGCGGGTCGTACACCTTCAGGTACCGCGTGACCGCCCCGCACAAGGGCACCTTCGAGGTGTACCTCACCAAGCCGGGCTACGACCCCTCGCAGCCGCTCGCCTGGGACGACCTGGACCTGTCGCACCCGGTCGCGACGGCCACCGACCCGGTCGCCTCGGGCGGCTACTACACGTTCTCCGGCACCCTCCCCGAGCGCTCCGGCAGGCAGCTCCTGTACGCGGTCTGGCAGCGCTCTGACAGCCCGGAGGCGTTCTACTCCTGTTCGGACGTGACGTTCGGGGACGGCTCCGGTGGCGCGGCGAGCGGTTCGGCCCCCGCCCCGGTCGCCTCCGCTCCCTCCGAGGAGCAGATCGAGGCGGGGGCCGAGGAGTCGACGGTCGAGCACCAGGGGCACGGCGACAGCGACGCGAGCACGTCGGCGGAGCCGGTGGCGGACACCGCGAGCACCCCGGCCAACGACCCGAAGGCGGCGGGGACTTCGCCGCGTCTGGCCGAGACGGGCGGGGACGGCAGCACGCCGTATCTCGCGATGGGCGGTGCGGCCGTTCTCGCGGCGGGCGCGGCGCTCCTGTTCGGCTCGGTCCGGCGGCGTGCGGTGAACGGCGCGGGACGGCACGGCCGTTGAGCGCGTGAGACTCCGGGGCCTGTCGGGCGGCTCAGGCCGGACAGGCCCCGGCATCGGTCAACTCAACGCCGACGCGCAGGTGGTGGTGGAGGCATGCGCCGGGTCGAGGGCGTTGGCCACCTCGTGGAAGGCGATCCGGTCGAACAGTCCGATGGCGGCGTGTTCGGAGAGGTCGAGCGGGCACAGGTCCTGGAGCAGCACGTTGTGGACGCCGGATCCGCTGAGGAACTGGCTCCGGTACGGCGTCACGACCTCGTCGTACCTGGTGGCGAGGACCGTGTACCTGACGCCGGGGACGGTGTCGCCGCCCTCGTTGAGCTTGGTGAGGAAGGGGGAGCCGACGACCTGGTCGGCGAGGGCGGGGGTGTTGGTGGTGAGGAAGTCCCCGATGCCGGGGAAGTACGGCAGCAGGTTGGTGAGGCCCGACAGGGTGGTGCCGTGGTTGTCGGGGGCGATGCCGACGAGGGCGTTCACCTTGGCGGCTCCGCCGAGGAACTTGAGGTAGTAGCGGGGCATCAGGCCGCCCTGCGAGTGGCCGACGAGGTCGGTCTCGGTGGCTCCGGTGGCGGCGAGCACCTTGTCGACGAAGGTCTTCAGCTGTTCCGCCGACTTGTCGATCGGGCCGAGACCGTGGATCAGGGGCACGCCGGCCAGCTGACCGTAGTCGAAGGAGAAGAGGCAGTAGCCGCGGTCCTCCAGGTACGGGGCGAGGGCCAGCCAGTTGTCCGTGGCGTTGGCGAAGGTGCCGTGGACGAGGACGACGGGGCGGGGGTGGGCGGCTGAGGGTGTGCAGGACCAGTCGTTCCAGCCGTGGCTGGGGGCGTCGGCCGCCTGGGCGACACCGGCGGCGGGGACGACGGCGACCGCGGCGGTCAGCAGGAGGGCGGAGAGGGGTCTGAGCAGTCGTTTCCAGGGCAGCATCGTGTGATCTCCTTGCGGCTCAAGGGAGGTGCGATGGCCTTACGCCCTGTGACCCGGATCACGAGGATGCTGTTCAATTCGAAAGTTACGGACGAGTAGTGCACTTGTGAAGTTACGCGTCAGTAAAAACTTCCAGTGATAACCGCGTCGACTGCATCTGCTGATGAACCGTCACCAGGCGGGCCTGATGGGACCATAGGGAGCAATGCGCCCCAATCGCTCGCTCAACGCGCGCACTTCACTCTCACCGAGTACGTCGACCCACGCCCGTACGGCCTCGGCGGCGGCCTCTTCCGCCGCACGGGTGCAGGCCCACCCCCGCTCGGTCAGCACGACGAGCCGGGCCCGCGCGTCCGCGGGATGCGGCCGCCGCTCGGCATACCCCTTGCGCACGATCTCGTCGACCAGCTGACTGGCGGCCTGCTTGGTCACCCCGAGATGGGTCGCGATCTCGGTGGCGGTCGCCCCGTCCGGCGCGAGCCGCGCGAACGCGAAACCCCAGGCGGGCCGCGCCTCGAACCCCCGGGCGACGACCCCGTCGTTGATGCGGTGCGTCAGATCGCCGGCGGCGGCGAGCAGGGCGGCGGACAGGGTGAGGGCTTCGGAGTTCTGCACTCAGGCATTGAAACACCCTTGACTAATTGGTCAAGCAGCTTGACTATGAATCCACATAGTCAACCTGCTTGACCATCTCTCGATCAGTCCCGGAGGCCACCCATGCCCGTAGTCCGCTCGTCCGACGCCGTCACCCACGAGATCCACGGCGCCCGCTTCGTCTCGTACGCCACTCCCCTGAGCGGCGCCAAGGAGCTCTGTGCCTGGCGGGGCGAGATCCCCGCGGGGACGAAGGCGCCGGCGCACACCGTCAACCGCGAGGAGATCTTCCATCTGCTCATCGGCGAACTCTTGATCACCCTCGACGACACCACTCACCGGATCACCGCCGGTGACACGGTGATCATCAACCCCGGCGCGACCCTGGCCGTCGAGAACCCGACCGCCCACACCGCGATCTCCTGGGTCACGACCTCCATCGGCCTGGAGGCGGAACTGGCCGACGGCACCCGCATCACTCCCCCGTGGGCCAACTGACCGCTATGCCGCCAGCGTTCCCGGCAGCACCGCGAGCGGGCCGAACCTGGCGCGGGCGCGGTCCGCGGCCTCCTCGATGCGGCGGAGTTTGTCGTCGACGGGGTCGAAGGTGAGCTGGTGGGAGGCCTGTTCGGCGGGGTCGAGCCCCTCGGCGCGGAGGGACATCGAACGGACCCGGGCCCGTTGGAGGCCCAGCGCCTCGTACATGCCGTAGGCCACCCTGGTCAGGGCCGCCGAGTGGGCGGTGGGTTCACCGAGGGTGCGGGTGCGGGTGGTCGCGCTGCGGTCGGCGTAGCGGACGGTGAGGGTCAGGGTGCGGCAGACCTTGTCGAGGGCGCGCAGCCGGGAGCCCAGTTCCTCGGCGGCGGAGAGCAGGGCTCGGCGGTGCCGGCCGGGCGACAACTCGTCGCGGGTGAAGGGGCGTTCGGTGGCGAGGGACCGGGAGACGCCGTTCGGGACCACTCGGCCGCGGTCCACTCCGTTCGCCTTCTCGTGCAGGTCTCGGCCGGCCTTCGCGCCGACGAGGCGCTGGAGTGTGGACAGGGGCGCGGTGGCGACCCGGCCCAGGGTGTCGAGGCCGTACTCCCACAGGGTGCGGGCGGTCGCGGCGCCGACGCCGGGGAGCGCGGCGACGGGCCGGCCGGCGAGGAAGTCCACCGCCGTGTCCTCGGGGACCGCGCAGGTCACCCCGGGCCTGGCGTCCTTCAGCGCCATGCGGGCCAGCATCGGTCCGGGCCCGGCGCCGATCGCGCAGTCGACGCCGTGCAGGGCGAGGGCGCGGACCCGGATCACCGAGGCCAGCTCGACGGCGTCCCGCTTGAAGTACCGTTCGGCGCCCCGCAGATCGGCCAGTGCCCCGTCCGGTGGCAGCGCCTCGACGACCGGCGTGAACTCCTCCAGGAGGCCGAGCAGTTCGGGCAGGGCCGCCTCCCGCGTCGGCGGCAGCTGGAAACGTACGCAGAGGATGGTCATCCCGCACTCCCCGGACTCTGGTGCCACAACTTCCGTACCTGTGAAGCCTCTTGACCCGCCGGTCGCAGATCGGCCCACGGATGCAGTTCGTATCCCGTCGGCATGTGGATTCGCCTGCCGCCCGTCGGATCCCCGGTGGCGTCACCATCCGCTTCCGGCACCGGCACCGGCACCGGCTCCGCCAGCCGCGCCGCGACCGCGTCGAGGCCTTCGGCGTCCCGCAGTTCGACCAGTTCGGCGAGGTTCCAGGCGGCCGAGCCCACCACGCTGAGGCTGCGCGGACCGCGCCGCTGCACCACTCCGCGCACCAGCAGCAGCCAGGAGTGGAAGACGGTGTGCGCGCAGGCGTCGTGCGAGTCGTCGAAGAAGGCGAGGTCGACCAGGCCGGTGCCGTCGTCCAGGGTGGTGAAGATGACCCGCTTGCCGGACCGGATCGGCGGGGTCTGGGTGGCGGCCTTGGCGCCCGCGACCAGCACGGCCTCTCCGTGCCGCGCCTCCCGCAGCCGCCGTGCGCCGACCACGCCCAACTCCCGCAGGAACTCCTGGTGGTCGTCCATCAGGTTGCGCGAGACGTCCATCGACAGCACCCCCAGTTCGGCGCTGAGCCGCTCCACGGAGGAGAGGTCGGGAAGCCCGGCCGAGGCCGTCTTACGGCCGCCGGACAAGGGGAGTTGGCTCCCGCGGCCGGCACGCGCACCCCGGTGCAGTTCGGTCAGGTGCAGTTGCAGATCACGCCGGTTGGCGCCGAACGCGTCCAACGCCCCTACCTGGGCGAGTCTTTGGGCCACCGGGCGGCTCGGCCGCGCCCGCTCCCAGAAGTCCAGCAGCGAGGCGTACGGCTGCCCCTGGGCGATCCGCGCCGCCTCGGCCTCGCTGATGCCGTGCACGTCGGAGAGGGCCAGCCGCAGCCCCCACACCCTCGGTGATTCAGACACCAGTTCGATACGGTGGGCGACCGCCGACCGGTTCACGTCCAGCGGCAGGATCGGCACCCCGCGCCGCCGCGCGTCCGCCAGCAGCAGCCGCTTCGGATACATCCCGGGGTCGTGCGTGAGCAGCCCCGCGTAGAAGGCGGCCGGGTGGTGCGCCTTCAACCACGCCGACTGGTACGTCGGTACGGCGAAGGCGACCGCGTGCGCCTTGCAGAAGCCGTACGACCCGAAGGCCTCGACGATCTCCCAGGTCCGCTGAATCGTTTCCGCGCTGTATCCGTTCGCCGCCGCGTGCTGCGCGAACCAGAACCGGATCCGCCCCTGCGACTCCGGTTCGGACAGCCCGCGCCGCACCCGGTCCGCCTCGCCGCGTCCGCAGCCGGTCATGATGTCGACGATGTCGATGATCTGCTCGTGGAAGACGACGACCCCGTACGTCCCCTTCAGCGGCCGCTCCAGATCCCGGTGCGGATACCTGACGGGCGCCCGCCCGTGCCGCGCCTCGATGAACGGCCGCACCATGTCGGCGGCGACCGGGCCGGGCCGGAAGAGCGAGATGTCGACGACGAGGTCGTGGAAGGTCTCCGGCTGCAACCGCCCCACCAGGTCCCGCTGCCCCGGCGACTCGATCTGGAAGCAGCCCAACGTCTCTGCGGACCGGATGAGTTGGTACGTCGCCGGGTCTCCCGGCGGCACCGCGTCCAGGTCGACCCGCTCCCCCGTACCCCGCTCCACCTCGGCGACCGCGTGCGCCATCGCCGACTGCATCCGCACGCCGAGCACGTCGAGCTTGAGCAGCCCGAGGTCCTCGACGTCCTCCTTGTCGAACTGCGACATGGGCAGCCCCTCGCCGCTGGTCGGCACGACCGGTGTACGGCTCAGCAGCGACGCGTCGGAGAGCAGCACCCCGCACGGATGCATGGCGATCCCGCGCGGCAGGGCGTCGAGGGCCTCGACCAGCTCCCACAACCTGCCGTGACGCTCCTTCTCCCCTGCCAGCGCCTTGAGTTCGGGCAGTTCCTCCAGCGCCGCGCGGACATCGCGGGCCCGGATGTGCGGGAAGGACTTGGCGATCCGGTCGATGTCGGCGGGGTCCATCGACAGGGCCGCCCCCACGTCCCGGATCGCGTGCCGCACCCGGTACGTCTCCGGCATCGCGACGGTGGCGACCCGCTCGGTGCCGAACCGTCCGATGATCGCCCGGTAGACCTCCAGCCGGCGCGCGGACTCCACGTCGATGTCGATGTCGGGCAGGACGAGCCGCCGCGTGGACAGGAACCGCTCCATCAGCAGCCCGTGTTCGACGGGATCGGCGTGGGCGATACCGAGGAGGTGGTTGACCAGGGAGCCGGCGCCGGACCCACGGGCGGCCACCCGGATCCCCATGTCCCGTACGTCGTCGACGACCTGAGCGACCGTCAGGAAGTAGGAGGCGAAGCCGTGGTGGGCGATGATGTCCAGTTCCTGGTGCATCCGTTCCCAGTAGGCGCCCTTGCCCGCGTAGCCCTTGCGCACCATCCCCGCCGCCGCCCGCGAGGCCAGCGTCCGCTGGGCGGTGCGCCGGCCGACGCCGACGAGACGCGCCTCGGGGAAGTGGACGGTACCGATACCGAGGTCGTCCTCGGGGTCCACGACACACTCGGACGCGGCCGTCTGCGTCTGCTCCAGCAGCCGGTACCCGGTGTCGCGCCGGAAGCCCGCGGCCTCGACGATCCGCTCGGCGGCCCCCAGCATCGCACCGGAGTCCTTGAGCCAGGCCTCGCCGGAGTCCAGCTCCCCGACGGCACCGACGGGGACGAGCCGGCGGGCGGAGTCCAGGACGTCGGCGACCGGGCCCAGGCCCGCGTCGGCATACCGGACGGCGTTGCTGAGCACGGGCCGGATCCGCTGTTCGGCGGCGAAGCCGACGGTACGGGCGGCCAGCCGCAGGGAGCCGGGCCCGGTGCCGTTGCGCCCGTGCCAGACGGCTTCGAGCCGCAGGGCGTCGCCGTAGGCCTCCCGCCAGGGGGCGAGGAGGCGGGCGGCCCGGTCGGGGCGGCCGGCGGCAAGGGCACGGCCTACGTCGGAGGCGGGACCGAGCAGCACGGTCAGCCCGTCCCCCCGGTTCTCGGTCCACGGCAACAGGGGGATGCCCTCCGCGCCCTTGCCGGAGTGCGCCACGGTGACCAGCCGGCACAGGTCGGCCCAGCCTCGGGCACCGTCCCGGGCGAGAAAGGTGACACGGGGAGTCGACTCGTCGACGAAGGCACCTCCGCGCACAGGAGCGCGGCGCCGCTCCTGCCGCACGGACCCGGTCTCCTCCACCGCCAGCTCCACCCCGAACAACGGCCGCACCCCGGCCTTCGCGCAGGCCTTGGCGAAGCGGACCGTGCCGGCGAGGGTGTCGCGGTCGGTGAGGGCGAGGGCGTCCATGCCCCGCTCGGAGGCGCGCTCGGCCAGGCGCTCCGGGTGCGAGGCGCCGTGGCGCAGGGAGAACCCGGAGGCGGTGTGCAGATGGGTGAAGCCGGGCATCCGCACCTCCCACCTCGAATATCGAACACCAGTTCCTTGCTGCCCCATCTCCACCATAGACCAACTATCGAACTCTTGTACGACAACCCTTCGGCCGCCTCCCACCTGCGAAAACGTCCGCCCTGCGGCCACTGCCCAGCAGCCCGGCGGCCCTGGACGCACGGAAGTCCCGCCCCTCGCACAAGGGGCGGGACTCCACAGCGCCGGATCGTCAGCCGATCGAGGTCCCGGTCGCCGACAGCGCCTCCGTCACCGGCTGGAAGAACGTCTCCCCGCCGGAGGTGCAGTCACCGCTGCCGCCCGACGTCAGGCCGATCGCGCTGCTGCCGGAGAACAGCGACCCGCCGCTGTCCCCGGGCTCCGCGCACACATCGGTCTGGATCAGCCCGTTCACGATGTCGCCGTTGCCGTAGTTCACGGTCGCGTCCAGCCCGGTGACCTTCCCGGAGTGCACCTGGGTCGTGGACCCGCTGCGCGTCACGGACTGACCGACGGTCGCCGACGCCGCACCGGTGATCGCCTGCGCGGACCCGTTGTAGAGGTTCACCTCGCTGGGGTGGGCGACCTCGGCCGTGTACTTCACCAGCCCGAAGTCGTTGTCCGGGAAGCTCGACACCTCGTTGGTGCCGATCTCGTTCCCGCTGGAGTCCGACCAGGTCGAGATCGCCTCGGTGCAGTGCCCCGCGGTGAGGAAGTACGGCTCGCCGCCCTTGACCACGTTGAACCCCAGCGAGCACCGCCCGCCGGACCCCGAGATCGCGTCACCGCCCGCGACGAAGGGCTTGAACTCCGCCTTCGTGCGCTGGAGTTCGGCCACCGACCCCAGCCCGTCGACCACCTTGGTGAGCTTGGTCCACTCGGCCTCGGACACCGTGCGGTCGGCGGTGACGACGACCTTGTTGGTCGTCGGGTCGGTCACCCAGGACGTCCCCGGGATGGTCGCGTCGCTCTTGAGCGTCGTACGCGCGCTCTTCAGCTCGGCGAGGGAGTTCGCGACGATTCTCGCCGAGGCCCCTGCCGCCGACACGGTCCGCGCCGCGTCCTCGTCGAGGACGTTCACCACGAGACTCCTGGTCTTCGCGTCATAGAACGTCCCGGCCGCGTCCGCGCCCAGGTCGGCCCCGAGCGTCGAGGCGAGCTTTCCGGCCGCGAGGGCCGAGAGGGTCTTGACTTCGGGCGAGGCCGGCGTCTCACTGGCGTTCGCAGTCTGCAAGGTGACTCCCGCGGCGACCAGCGCGGCGACACCCGCGCCTGCCACGACGATCCGCCGCCTGGGTATGCGTCGGTGCTTCAACTCGCGTCCTCCTGTGGGGGGTCGGTCCAGGAAAGTGGGGGGATCCCGTGGACCGGAAGGCTGGTTGACAGGCGCCTACTCTTCCGAACCCCCCAGGGGGCGCACAAGGTTGACTTCAGGACGCGCGTAGAACGCGGTTGCGCGCCCCTTTCGATTTGACCGTGCACAGTCACACCAGGCGAATTCGCACTGCAAACACTACGTGCGAGTAACCCATCAGCGGTGTGTGAGGTCTAGTCCTGTCTTGAATCCGATGCTTCGGGGGCGGGATCCGGACGGGGCGCAGGAGACGGGAGTTGCTCCTGCACCGGTTGCTGAACAGCCGGCGGCACCACGGCCTGCGCGGGCGCCACGGTCTGCGCGGGCGCCACCGTCGGCTGCGCCCGCTCCAGGAACCGCAGCAACTCCACCGGGAACGGCAGCACCAGCGTCGAGTTCTTCTCCGCGGCCACCGCCACCACCGTCTGCAGCAGCCGCAGTTGCAGCGCGGCGGGCTGCTCGGACATCTCCTTGGCCGCCTCGGCCAGCTTCTTCGACGCCTGGAGCTCCGCGTCCGCGTTGATGACCCGCGCCCGCCGCTCCCGGTCCGCCTCGGCCTGCCGGGCCATGGACCGCTTCATGGTCTCGGGCAGCGAGACGTCCTTGATCTCGACCCGGTCGATGGTGACGCCCCACTCCACGGCCGGGCTGTCGATCATCAACTCCAGCCCCTGGTTGAGCTTTTCGCGGTTGGAGAGCAGATCGTCCAGTTCGCTCTTGCCGATGATGGACCGCAGCGAGGTCTGCGCCATCTGCGCGACCGCGAACCGGTAGTCCTCCACCCGGACGATCGCCTCGGCCGGCGAGGTCACCTTGAAGTAGACGACGGCGTCGACCCGCACCGTGACGTTGTCCCGGGTGATGCCCTCCTGCCCCGGCACCGGCATGGTCACGATCTGCATGTTGACCTTCCGGAGCTTGTCGACGCCCGGGACGATCATCGTGAACCCCGGCCCGCGCACGTCGGACCGCAGCTTGCCGAGGCGGAAGACCACACCCCGTTCGTACTGTTTGACGACCCGCGCAGCCGCCATCGCGTACACCGCTCCGGCGGTCACGAGCGTCGCGCCCGCCGCCACCAGCTCCTCGACCATTGCGGCCCCCCAGGGTCCGAACCAGGCGCTCAAGGTGTGTACTTCGACGGTAACTCCGAGATGTTCGCGTTGGGGAGACGGAGGACACAGGTGGTCCACGGCATCAGGACACAGGACGGCCGCCGGCTGGCGGTCGAGGAGTACGGCGATCCGGACGGCACACCGGTGGTGCTGCTGCACGACACACCGGGCTGCCGATCCGGAGTCGTACCCGAAGACGTCGTCGCCGCGCACCCGGCAGCGCGGTTCATCTCCTACGACCGCCCCGGCTACGGCGACTCGGACCGCCTGCCGGGACGGCGCGTGGCCGACACCGCCCGGGACGTGGCGGACCTTGCCGACGCCCTCGGGCTCGACCGTTTCTCGGTCCTGGGCCGCTCCGGCGGCGCCCCGCACGCCCTGGCCTGCGCCGCGCTGCTGCCCTCCCGGGTACGCCGGACGGCGGCACTGGCCTCGCCCGCACCGCCGGACGCACGGGACCTGAGCTGGTTCGACGGCATGGCCGAGTCCAACGTCGAGGAGTTCACCCTGGCGCTGACCGACCCGCTCGCCTTCGCCGGCCGGCTCGCCGCCCGCGCCGCCGACATCCGCCGGGACCCCGCCCAGCTGCTCGTCTCCGTCCGCGACGGGCTCACCGACTCCGACCGGCGGATCGTGTCCACCCCGGCCGTCGCCGAGATGCTGCTGCGCGGCTACCGCGAGGCGCTGCGCGGTTCGGCGTACGGCTGGCTCGACGACGACCTCGCCCTGCTCAGCTCCTGGGGCTTCGACCCGGCGGCCGTCACCCGGCCCGTGCTGCTGTGGCACGGTGCCCGGGACACGTTCTTCCCGGCCGGCCACTTCAAGTGGCTCGCGAACCGGATCCCCCGCGTGCGGCCCGTCCTGGAGCCGGAGGCCGGTCACTTCGGGGCGCTTCAGGCACTGCCGGCCGTACTGGACTGGCTGTGCGCCGCCCCGGAGGGGACCGCGCCCCGGCCGCGGTGAACCCCCGTACGACACACGCGTACGGGGGTTCACCTGGTGCCGGCTGCGACAAGGGCCGTTGTTCCGGTCCTAGAAGACGCTGACGCCGTACGTGCTCAGGGCCTCGGTGACCGGCTGGAAGAAGGTCGTGCCGCCGGAGGAGCAGTTGCCGCTGCCGCCGGAGGTCAGACCGTAGGCGACACCGTTGCTGCCGTACAGCGGGCCGCCGGAGTCGCCGGGCTCGGCGCAGACCGTGGTCTGGATCATGCCGTAGACGACGTCACCGCCGCCGTAGTTGACCGTCGCGTTGAGCGCGGTGACCCGGCCGCTGTGGATGCCGGTAGTAGAGCCGCGGCGGTTGACCGTGGTGCCCACGCTCGGGGTGGCGGCGCTGGTGATGTCGACGCTGCCGACGGTGCCGGAGATCGACGACGTCGGGTAGCTGGTGGCGTACTTGACGATGCCGTAGTCGTTGGTCGGGAAGCTGGACCCGGTCGTCGTGCCCAGGGTGGCCGTGTGCCCGGAGTTCGACCACCAGGTGCCCGCGCCGTCGGTGCAGTGACCGGCGGTCAGGAAGTAATAGGTGTTGCCGCTGCGGACGTTGAAGCCGAGGGAGCAGCGCCAGCTACTCGCATAGATGGCGTCGCCGCCTGAGATCAGCTTGTTGAACTTGCCCGGGGTCCGCTTGATCGTGAGCGCGTCGGCGTTGCCGCCGGCCTGCTCCTTGATCTTGGCGATCTCGGCCTGCGAGACCGTGCTGTCGACGGTGACGACCACACGGTTGGTCTTGCTGTCGACGGCCCAGGCGGTGCCCGGGATGTCGGCCTTGAGCACCGAGCTGCTCGCGCTCTTCAGCTCGGCGGTGCTGAAGGGTGTCGCGGCGGTCGCGTTGGCGCTGGGGACCGCGATCGCTGCCGCGGCGACGAGTCCGGTGGTACCGGCGATCAGCCGGGTCCGTCTCGCGATGCCGCTGCGGGGGGTGGTGCGCTTGATCCTCACGTTTCGTTCCCTCCCAGGGGAAGTCGGGGGCCCGCGTGGGGTCGGGGCCCGTGAGGCGCAGTCTGGGGCGAGCACGTCCGGTTTTCGAACACGTTGTGCCCCTGACAAGCGCTGAGGGGGAGTATTCGGCCGAACGGACGGTAGGCGCAAGGGCGCCTTTCGGCCGTCAATCTTTGAAACACCTTTGCGATCCGGAGGGAACCGCCGCGCACCGGGCCAGGGTGCGCTCCCCACCGGGACGGTGACGCCCGTGGTGTTGGCCGGCGCCGGGAAACGGACAGAAGAAGTGGTCGGCGCGGGCGCACGGCGGCAGCACCGCCCGGTGGAAGCCGGCCGTCGTACGGCCTCCCGCGTCCGGCGAGGCCGGGTCCACGGACCGGAATCGGCAGCCGCTGCCCCCGCTCGCCGGATCGCCGAAAACAGCCCACCGCGAACCGCCGTCCCGGACCCCGGAATTGAGCGCCCGCTCCCGCCCGCCGCCTTCGAACGCCGCCGCGCCGTGTGTCGTACGGCGTGACACACATGTCGTTCGGCGGACGCGAACCCCATCCGGGACCTCTACCGCAGATCTGCCCCGGCGGTGGTGCGGCCGGTGCCCGGAAACCGCTCGGCGAGACGGACCCGCCGACGGCTCATGCCCCTCCCCCGGCGACGCCGTACTGGTGGGTTGTCCTGGCGAGGCCCAGGTGTTCCCTGAGCGTGCCGCCCGGATAGAAGGTGCGGAACAGGCCGCGGTGTTGGAGCAGCGCCACCGTGCCGTTGACGAGTCGTTCCAGGTCTCGGAACGGCTCGGTGGGCGTGAGGTGGAAGCCGTCGACGACTCCCTCGGCGTGCCAGGTGGCGATCAGTTCCGCGAGGTCGACCGGGCCGCCCCGGTACAGCGGCCCTCGCGCGGTCTGCCGGGGGCCGCCTCCGCCGTGGCCCGGTTCGGCCGCGTGCTCGCCGCCGCCGAGGTCGACGAGCAGGCTCGCGAAGACCCGCAGTTCGTCGGGGTCGCGGCCGAACCCGGCTGCCCGGGAACGGAGTTGGTCTCGTTCGGCGGCTGTCTGCTCGGCGCTCACGGCGTCCACCAGGACCACGTCGGCATACCGGGCGGCGGTCTGCCGGGCGGCTGCGTCGGTGGCGTCGACCACCCGGACCGGGTGGCCCTGCGGGGGCCGCGGCCCGGCCGAGGGGCCCCTGGCGGACAAGGCCGTGACCGGGAAGCCGACGGGGTGCGGCTTGTGCCGGTCGACAGGACGGCCGGTCGGCGCGTCCCCCTGCCCGGCGCCGGCC
This sequence comes from Streptomyces sp. NPDC031225, assembly GCF_055570355.1. NCBI lineage: Bacteria > Bacillati > Actinomycetota > Actinomycetes > Kitasatosporales > Streptomycetaceae > Streptomyces > Streptomyces sp. NPDC031225. The sequence goes on from NZ_JBVIHJ010000001.1 coordinate 552,999, forward strand.
ACCCGGCCGTCCCACGACGTCCCGGCCGCGTCGGCGACTTCACCGGCCCCCCGCCGCAGCGCGTCGGCCGGGGACGGTGGTCCCCCCACCCGCGCGAGGCCGAGCGGAGCCGGGTGCCGGCTGTCGAGGCGGTCCTCGTCCTCGGTGGTGGGCACGTCGAGCCGCCAGCCTGCCCGGCCCCGGCTGATCCGGTCGAGGCTCGCGACGGTGGCCTGCGCGTGGAGGGGCTCGGTGTGCGTGGTCGTCACGGTGGGCACCAGGCCTATCCGTCTGGTGGCGGGCGCGACCCCCGACAGCACGGCGAGGGCGTCGGGGCCGGGCCGGGCGAAGGTGTCGTGCAGCGTGACGAAGTCGAACCCGCCGCGCTCCGCGAGCTGTGCGAGGTCGACGTAGGAGGCGGCGTCGTAGCCGGTCGGCCGATCGACAGCGGCGGCGAGATGCAGCATCACAGCACCTTCGAGAGAAAGGCCCGCGTGCGTTCGTGCCGCGGGTTGTCCAGGACCTCGGCGGGCGGGCCCTGTTCGACGATCCGTCCGTCGTCCATGAACACGACGGTGTCGGCGACCTCGCGGGCGAAGCCGATCTCGTGGGTGACGACGATCATGGTGGTGCCCTGTCCGGCCAGGTCCTTGATGACGTCGAGGACTTCGCCGACGAGCTCGGGGTCGAGCGCGGAGGTCGGTTCGTCGAACAGCAGCAGCCGGGGCTCCAGCGCCAACGCCCGGGCGATGGCGACCCGTTGCTGCTGTCCACCGGAGAGCTGCCGCGGACGGGCGTCGGCCTTGTCGGCGAGCCCCACCCGGTCCAGGAGCCGCCGTGCCGCCTCGACGGCCTCCTTCCGCGGCCGTTTCAGCGCGGACACCGGAGCCTCGATGACGTTGTCCAGCACGGTGAGATGCGGGAACAAATGGAAGTTCTGGAAGACGAAGCCGATCCGCGTGCGCTGTCGGAGCACCTCGCGTTCGGGTAGTTCGTACAGCTTGTCGCCGGAGCGCCGATAGCCGATCAGTGCCCCGTCCACGCTGATCACGCCCTTGTCCACCTTCTCCAGATGGTTGACGGTGCGCAGCAGCGTCGACTTTCCGGAGCCGGACGGACCGAGGATCACGGCGACCTCGCCTGCGCGTACCGCGAGATCGATGCCCTTGAGCACCTCCAGCGGGCCGAAGCTCTTGTGGACGGACCTGATGTCGACCATGACACTCATCGCTTGACTTCCCTCATGTGCGGGCAACTTGGGCTGTCCGGGCGGTTCAGGCGACCGCATGGCCGGTGAGCGCGCCGAGGAACAGCAGCGCGGCCCGCGCGGTCGCGTCGTTCTGCCGGAAGGCGGGGCCGCCCGTGCGCGGCCGGGTGAAGGCGCCGGGTGTCCGTCCGTCGGTGTGCGGGCCGAGGGCGAAGCGCCGTGGGTGCGGCAGGCCGGACCGGTCCAGGATGCGTCCGTCGGCGCGGTCCACGCGCAGCAGTCCGTCCGGGCTCTCGGCGGCCCCGTCGGCGTGCAGCTCGCGCAGCAGCGGGTCGAGGGCCCGGCGGACCGTCGGCTCGGGGAGCCGGGCCTCGACCAGCGCCCGCGCCTCGACCGAGTGTCCGGGCACCGTGGGGCTCGACGCCCGGAACAGCCCGTCCTCGGCGCGGACCTCCATGTCCGCCCCGACGAACCTGACCACCCCCGCCCGGGACAGCGCGAGCAGCTGCCGCAGCCGGGGCCCGGGCGGTCCGGACGCGAGGTAGCTGAAGAAGCCGTGCCACCGTCGGCCGATGTCCCCGAGCCGGACCAGCTGCCCGTAGACGGAGAGCAGTGCGAGGAAGACGGCCAGGTCCGGGCTGTAAGCGGGGTCGTGACTGCGCCTCAGGTCGGCCTCGACGTACTCCCGCACCCCCTTCTGGAGCTCCTCGTGCGTCGCGTACCGCACGTTGTGCAACGGCCAGTCGAGCGCGGCGAGGTCGAGCCGGTCACCGGGTTCGGGCACGGCCGAGGCGGCCAGGGTCTCCCGTTCGAGGGGGTCGTCGATGGCGGCGTACTTCTCCTCGAAGTCGGCCCAGGACATCGCGGTCCGCTCCGGATGCACGGTGAACAGCCGGTGGTAGTGGGCGAATCCGAGTTCCTTCTCGATCAGCGGCCACACGTCCCGCCCGAAGGCGAAGCCCCCTGGCCGGGCGCGCAGTTCGTCGATCTGGGCCGGCCCCAGGAAACGGGGCAGCGGCGGCCGGTCACCGGTCCAGTCGTAGCCGATCTTCGAGTGGTACGGCACTCCGCGCCGCGATCCGACGTACAGCACAGGCTCCCGCCCCGACGGGACGTAGGTGTCTCCTTCGTACCGCCCGCCCCGGCCCTCGGTGAGCAGCACCATCAGGTCGACGAAGGCGAGCCCGAAGCCGCGGACCAGGACGGGTTCGCCGGGCGCGAGCGCGGCCAGGTCGCTGTCGGCGGTGAAGTCGGGTGGCAGGTGGACGAGGTTGTGGGTGCGGGCGTAGGCCGCCAAGTCGGTCTGCTCGCCGTCGAGTTCGGCGTCGAGGTGGCCCAGGGCGAGGACGACGAGGTCGGCGAGGAGCGGTCTCGCGCGGCCCTCCAGCCAGACCTGCTGTCGGCCCTCGCGCGGCCCGCTGACACGCAGGGCGCGGTGCGGATGGTGGTGGACGGTGACGCCGTCCGGGAGAGCCGCCACCGCCTGCTCGTGCACCCAGCGCAGATACCCGCCCTGGAGCTGCCGGTCCGCGAAGGTGCGGCCGTCGATGCCGGCCCACTCGTGCAGCGTGGGGCCGGGGCGCACGGGTCCGGCCATGTCCACCGTCTCGTCGGTGAACATGGTGACGTCCTCGGCGTGCGAGTTCATCCACAGCAGCGGCGACTGCGCCGCCCGCCAGATGCGTCCGGCGCCGGGCGGATGCGGGTCCACCAGGTGCACGTCCAGGCCCTGACCGTCGTACAGCTCGGGCGCGTTGGCGGCCAGCCGCTCGATCAGACCGGTCCCCCGCGGCCCGGCCCCGACGATCACCAGAGAGCGCCTCATCGGGTGCGCTCCGAGCCTCGGGCGTAGTGCTTCTCCACGTAGTACTGGCCGACGCCGAGCACCGAGGTGACGACGGTGTACCAGACGGTGGCGACCATCAGCAGCGGGATGACCTGGTAGGTGCGGTGGTAGACGAGCTGCACGGAGTAGAGCAGGTCCTGCACGGCGATCACGCTGACGATGGAGGTGCCCTTGAGGGTGCCGATCAGCATGTTCCCGGCCGGGGGCACGATGGAACGCATCGCCTGCGGCAGCACGATCCGCCACCAGCGCCGCCACCGGCTCAGCCCGAGCGCCTGCGCGGCCTCGATCTGTCCGGGGTCGACCGACAGGATCCCGCCCCGGACGACCTCGGCGGCGTAGGCGGCCTCGTGCAGGGTCAGACCGATGATCGCGACGGTGACCGGGCCGAGCAGGTCCACCGTCCTGACCCCGAGGATCTGCGGGTACAGCGCCCCGATGTTGAACCAGAGCAGCAGCTGCACCAGGATCGGGATCGACCGGAACAGCCAGACGTATCCCCAACTGACGCTTCTGAGCACCGGGTTGGCGGACAGCCGGGCCGCCGCGAGCAGCGCGCCCAGCACGAAGCCGAGCACCATCACGACCGCGGTCAGCCACAGCGTGAGCCACAGCCCGCGCAGCACCGCGGTCGAGGTGAAGTAGTCCGCGACGACGTCCCACTGGAACGCCCGGTTGCGCAGTACGGAGGTGACGGCGAGGCCCAGCAGCACGAGGACGGCGACAGCGGCCGTCCACTGGCCGGGGCGGCGCTGCGGGACGATGCGAAGGGAATCCGCGTGCTCCGGTATGTCCGGTGCGGCGGGGGCTTTGGCAAGGGTGTCGGAGGACATGCGCAGGCTCCGTGACATCGAGTCGTCGAACTCGGGCGGGTGCCTTCACACATGTGCGGCCGAGCCCCTCAGCAGGGCCGCCCCTTGAGACTACGGGTGCGTTTCCCGGCCCTGTCAAGGCTGTCCATACTGTGAGCGTTACATCTCAAGTCAGTTGACGCCCCACCGGATGCCTGTTCCACTTGGCCCATGCATCCACAGCAGTGGCTGGTCAAGCGCTCCCACATCGACCTCGGTCGCGTGTGGTCCTCTTCCTGTTGAGCTGACCCACTGCGCGCCCTGATTCCCTAGGGCGCCCTTTCGCGTTCTCTCCTCCTTCGCCTTTCCTGCCTTCACACGCGCCTCCCCTCACCCAGCGCTGCACGCTCTCAGGAGACCGCCCCGCCATGCGCACACCCACGCCTGCCCGAAACAGGCTCATGCTCCCCTTTGCCGTCATCACCGCTGGGACCCTGCTGCTGACCGCCTGCGGCTCCGGCACGGACGAAACCGTGACCGCCTCCGCCACGTCCGGCGCGATCCCCACCACGGACGTCGTCTCCGCGATCAGGAAGGACGGGGCCGCGGCCAAGCTCCTGCCCTCGGGAACGACGAGCCTGACCCTCGCCGTCAGCGTCTCCGGGCAGCCGCCGGGCACCTCGATCCTCGACGACGGCAAGACCCTGGCCGGCCAGGACGTGGACTTCGCGAACGCGGTCGCCAAGGTGCTCGGCGTCAGACTGAAGACCGAGCAGGCGAGCTTCGAGGCGATCCTGCCTGCCCTCGACAGCGGCAAGTACGACCTCGGCGTCGGCAACTTCGGCGTGACCGACGAACGCCGCAGAACGATCGACTTCGTCACCTACATCAACGACGGTCAGGGCTTCGCGACCCGTGACGACAGCAAACTCACCAAGGTCACCGACCTGACCCAGCTGTGCGGACTGAACGTGGCGACCGGCGCGGGCACGACGTTCGAGGCGACGCTGGAGGACAACAAGTCCCTCTGCACCAAGGCCGGCAAGAACGCGTACGACGTCCAGACCTACAACGAGCAGGGCGCCATCTGGTCCTCGCTCCAACAGGGCCGCAGCGACGTCGTGATGTCCACGATCAACGGCCTCCGCTATGCGGTGGCCCACCAGCAGGGCGTGAAGTTCCTCAACGAGTACCACCGCCTGGACGTCGGCTTCGCCTTCAAGAAGGGCACGAAACTGACGCCGGCCTTCCAGGCGGCGGTCAACTCCCTGATCCAGGACGGCACCTACGCCAAAATCCTGAAGAAGTGGGGCACGACGGGCTCGGCGATCACGAAGTCGGAGATCTCACCGCCGGAGCTGTAGTCAGCAGTCGCACCCGCAATCGCAGCAATCACACCCGTCCCCGCAACAGCTGCAGCATTCGCAGCAGTCCCCGCAGTCGGTGCCCCGGCACGCCCCGTCCCGTCGCCGCCCGCTCCAGGGGTCCTCGAACGTCCCGCAGCACATCTGACAGGTACAGGCGAGCCCCACCCACACCGCGCACCCCGCCACCAGCCCCCGCCGCTCCCGCCGGGACGGCGGCTCCGGTGGCGCGCTGAACGCCCGCTCCACCGAGGTACGAAGCTCGTGCACCAGCAGCACATGCGCCAGCGCCGGGTCGGCGAACTCGGCCTCCCGCAACGCGAGCCGCACCCCGTGGACGGCGTCGTCGGCGAGCCTGCGGGCCTCCTCCAGGGACGTCCCGGTGGCGGTGAGCGGGTTCCACGCTCCCGCCGCGGCGTCGGCCGCTCTGTCCTCCACGGCGTCCAGCAGATGGGCCAGCCGCCCGAAGAGCCGCCCGGCCTCGGCGAGCGCCGGGGCGTTCCCCGGCCGCCCCGCCAGCACGGCCGTATGCGCGAAGGCGGCCGCCGTCGCGGTCTCGGTGGGCTCGGTGACCGTCAGGATCGGCGTCCCGGGCCCGGCCAGCGCCTCGATGCCGAACTGGCGGTCCACCGCGTCGACGAGTACGGCCGTGTCGAACCCCACGTCGAGCCCGGTCCGTTCCCCGGCCCGCCCCCACCCCTCGGCGACCCTCCGCGCGGCGACCGCCACCGGCCGCCGCGCCAGCATCCCGTCCCCGTCGGCGACGTGGTCCCGCACCTTGGCCGAGGCCAGCACCAGCGAGACGGCCGCCGCGAGCCGCGCTCCCTCCCCCTGTGCGACGGACGCGGTCCGCATTCCCCGCAACGGACACGGCCCCGCCGTACGCCTTCCGCCGGATTCGCCGCCGGTCTGAGCCTCCGTCAGAACCGATATCAGCAAGCCGTCGTAGTTCGTCACGACCCGTGCGAACTGGCCGTGGTCCTTACGCAGAGCGAGACACAGCCCGCACAAATGGGCCATCCACTGGTTCCTGAGACTTTCCCCGAGCCGATGGCTGCAGGGCCTGACGATTCCGAACATGACGATCCCCCGTGGTCAGTGCGGTGTTGGGCGGCGGCATCGTACCGGGCCCCCGTTCACCCGTACGCTCCGTCCGTCACCCATACGCCGTGAAGAATCATATTTCACTCACAGTCAGCAGCCGTATGGGATGCGACCCTTGGGGCACCCGGGCTCTCGACGGATTCGCTGTGCACCAGTACCGTCACAAACCCCCCGCGCGGCGGCTATTCACTTGGCGCGCGATCCGCATCATGGATGACCATAGGGAAACAGAAGCAAGAGAAGACCGCTGTGAGAGGAGGCGTCCATGGGATCGGTGCGCAAAGCGAGTGCCTGGCTGGGCCTCGTTGACGACAACGATGACGAGCGTTACTACGACGACGACGGATACTCCGAAGGGACCGAACAGCCCGGGGATGCCTGGGTCACCGACCCGCGGGTCAAGGTGGCCACGGATGTCGCCGAGGAGAAGGGCCGCCGGATCGGCACCGTGACCCCGGACAGCTTCCGGGACGCGCGGGCCATCGGCGAACTGTTCCGTGACGGTGTCCCCGTCATCGTGAACCTCACCGCGATGGAGGCCGGCGACGCCAAGCGGGTCGTCGACTTCGCGGCCGGGCTGATCTTCGGACTGCGCGGTTCCATCGAGCGCGTGTCCACCCGGGTGTTCCTGCTGACCCCCGCCAACACCGAGATCGTGAACGGCGATCCCGCGCAGCACCGTACGGACGGCTTCTTCAACCAGAGCTGAGGCAGGGCCGCTCGCCGGCCCTGCCCCAGGCAGGGTTCACCGGAAGGCGTCCAACCCGGTGAGTGCCTTGCCCAGCACCAACTGATGCATCTCGACGGTGCCCTCGTACGTCAGCACCGACTCGAGGTTCGTCGCGTGCCGCATGACGGGGTATTCGAGGGAGATCCCGTTGGCACCGAGGATCGTCCGTGACGTACGGCAGATCTCGATGGCCTCACGGACGTTGTTCAGCTTGCCGAAGCTGACCTGCTCGGGACGCAGGCGGCCGGCGTCCATGCGCCGCCCCAGATGGTGGGCGAGCAGAATTCCCTTGTGCAGTTCGACCGCCATGTCGGCGAGTTTGGCCTGGGTGAGCTGGAAGCCGCCGATCGGCCGCCCGAACTGCTCCCGTGTCTTCGCGTAGTCGACAGCGGTCTCGAAGCACGACCGCGCCGCCCCCATCGCACCCCAGACGATGCCGTACCGGGCGTGCGACAGACAGCTCAGCGGCCCCTTGAGCCCGACGACCTCCGGCAGCACCGCGTCGGCGGGCAGGCGTACGTCGTCGAGGACGAGTTCACTGGTGACGCTGGCCCGCAGGGACCACTTGTGCTTGATCTCGGGCGCCGAGAAGCCAGGCGTGCCGGTCGGCACGACGAACCCGCGGATCCCGTCGTCGGTCTGCGCCCACACCACGGCGACCCCGGCGACCGACCCGTTGGTGATCCACATCTTGCGCCCGTTCAGGACCCAGTCCGTGCCGTCCTTCTTGGCGTACGTCCGCATGCCGGCGGGGTCGGAGCCGTGGTCGGGTTCGGTGAGCCCGAAGCAGCCGATGACCTCGCCTGCGGCCATGCGCGGCAGCCAGGTCTGCTTCTGGTCCTCGCTGCCGAACCGGTGGACGGCGTACATGGCGAGGGAGCCCTGGACCGAGACGAGGGACCTGATCCCGGAGTCGGCGGCCTCCAGCTCCAGACAGGCGAGTCCGTACTGCACGGCGGAGGCGCCGGCGCACCCGTATCCGTCCAGGGACATGCCGAGGGCGCCGATTCCGCCCAGTTCACGGGCCAGTTCCCTGATCCCGGGCAGCTCGCCCTTCTCGTACCAGTCGGCGACATACGGCAGGACGCGGTCGGCGGCCCAGGTCCGCACGGTCGCGCGGATCGCCAGGTCCTCCGGGTCCAGCAGGTCGTCGATGCCGAGCGGGTCGGCGGGGTCGAACGGGGGCATGGCACATCCTCCGGCAGACGGCTCCAGCGGGCGGCGCCTCGAAACTAGCACCGCTAATTAAAACTCCGTGGCCGACGGTACAGCGCAGTGTCCCGCACAGCCAGACCGCCGCTCACGCCGAGACACGGGACTGCGCGACCTCGCCGGCCGTCCCGACCTCCCGGGGCGCCGGAAGCTCCACCGCCGCCGTGGACTCACCGCACTGCATCGTGCGCGGCAGCCGCAGTGCCATCACCGCGCCCAGCAGCAACAACCCCGCACTCACCAGCAAGGTCACGTGCAGCCCGTGCACGAAGGAGTCCCGGGCGGCCCGGCGCAGGGCCTCGCCCGGGGATCCGCCCAGGCGTCCGGCGACGTCGTAGGCCTCGCCCAGGGAGTGCCCCGCCGACCTCGACGCCGACTCCGGGACCCCGGGTACGCCCGAGAGACCGGGCGCGTAGGCCGCGTTCATGACGCTGCCCAGCAGGGCGATGCCGATGCCCGCGCCCAGCTGGTAGGAGGTCTCGCCGATCGCGGCGGCCCCGCCCGCCTGCTCCGGCGGTGCCTCGCTGAGCATCGACTCGTACGCCCCGAAGAGCGTCGTCTCCAGACCGAACCCGAGCAGGACGAACCCGGCCAGCAGCAGCCCCGTGTTGTCCGCCTCGTCCATCGCGGTGAGCAGCAGCACGGCCACGGCGGTGAGGCAGAACCCGACGCTGACCATCCGGCGCGGCCCGAACCTCCGCAGCAGGCGCGCCCCGGCCAGCCCCGCGGCCATCGCCGCGATGGTCAGCGGCAGCAGCCGCAGCCCGGTCTGCAGCGGGGAGAGGTCCAGGACCAGCTGGAGGTACTGCGCCGCGATCAGTTCGAGGCCGACCAGCGCGAGCATCGCCAGCACGATGCAGCAGACCGAGGTGCTGAACGCCGGGCGGGCGAACATCCCGAGGTCCACCAGGGGATGGGTGAGCCGGCGCTGCCGTCGTACGAAGAGGACGAGCAGCACCGCGCCGACGATCAGCGGCACCGCGGTGAAGGCGTCGAACTCGGCGCCGCCGAGCCGCTTCACTCCGAGGACGAGGGCGAACAGTCCGGCGGCGGCCATCAGTGCGCCGGCGACGTCCCAGGGCCCGTTCGCGCCGCCCTTCGACTCGGGCAGCAGCAGGCGGCCCACCGGCAGACTGACCAGCATCAGCGGGATGTTGATGAGGAAGACCGAGCCCCACCAGAAGTGCTCCAGGAGGAAGCCGCCGAGCAGCGGCCCGACCGCCGCGCCGACCGCGGCGACCGCGCTCCAGATGCCGATCGCGAGCGCCCGCTCCCGCCGGTCAGGGAAGACCTGGCGGAGGATCGACAGGGTCGCGGGCATGATCATCGCGCCGCCGACGCCGAGCAGCGCCCGCGCGAGGATCAGCATCACGGCGCTGTCCGCGAAGGCGGCGAGACCGGAGGCGACGCCGAAGAGGCCGTAGCCGAGGAGAAGGACCCGTCTGCGGCCGACGCGGTCGCCGAGCGTGCCGAAGAGGATCAGCAGCGAGGCGCAGACGAGGGGGTAGACGTCGACGATCCAGAGCAGCTCTATCGCGCCGGGCTTGAGGTCCTCGGTGACGGCGGGGACCGCCACGTGCAGCACGGTCGCGTCGAGGGCGACCAGGAGCAGGCTGACACAGAGGACGACGAGGACGACCCAGCGGTTGGCGCCGGCCCCGGCCGCCCGACGGCGCAGCGCTGCGGCGGCCGTGGTCGTCCCGGACATGCACGTACCTCCCAGATGTTCCCTCGCGTTCGGCGGGTGCACGGGGTGGGGACTCCCCGTGGTCTCGGCCGGAGAGGAGCGGGGTCTCCGGCCCGCGCAGCGAACGGCGGGTGACACGTCAGCGTACGCGAGTTCGTACGGTGGCCCAGTGGCGGACCTCTCACACTCCGGACTCAACACGTGTGGCGTACACCACTCCCCGCACGCCTCTGCGTGACCCTGCGGACACGCCGGTCCGGCGCGCGGTCGATAATCGGGCCCGTGACCGATCTTGGAACGCGCACCGAACCGGCCCTGCGCCGAGCCGCCCCGGCGCTGCTCGGCTACGCGGCCGTACGGGCCCTGGGCCTGATCGCCCTGGCCGTGTGGAGCGCGGCCCGCGACAAGAGCGCGTACACACTGCTGACGGCCCGCTGGGACGCGCTCTGGTACACGCGGGTCGCCGAACTCGGTTACGGCTACGAGGTGCGGCTGCCCAACGGGGACGTGCACTCGAACCTGGCGTTCTTCCCGCTGCTGCCCTGGCTGGAACGGCTGTTGGCCGCGCTGACCCCGCTGTCGTACGCCGACGCCGGGTTCGCCGTCTCCCTGCTCGCCTCGCTCGCCGCGGCCTGGGGTGTCTTCGCGGTGACGGACCATGTGTACGGCCGCAGGGCCGGCGTCTGCGCGGTCCTCCTGTGGGCCGTCCTGCCGGTCGGGATCGTCCAGTCGATGGCGTACAGCGAGTCGCTGTTCACCGCGCTGGCGGCCTGGTCGCTGTACGCGGTCCTGACCGGCCGCTGGGTGACGGCGGGTGCCCTGGCCTCCCTGGCCGGTCTGACCCGGCCGGTGGGGATCGCGGTGGTCGCGGCGGTGTGGGCGGCGAGGATCGCAGCGTTCGTGCGGAACCGGGTGGACGCCGTCGAGGACACCTCCGCCCTCTCCTTGCGCCGCGCTCTCGGCCTGGCGCTGGCCCCCGTCGGCACCGCCGCCTACGTCCTGTGGGTCGGGCACCGCACCGGCGCAGGGCCGCTCGGCTACCTCGACGTCCAGGCGGGCTGGCGCAACGGGTTCGACGGCGGGTACGCCTTCGCGCGTTTCGTCGCCGACAAGTTCACGTCGTTTCCGTCGGCCCTGGCCGGGGCGGGACTGATCGTCGGGGTCGGGCTGGTGGTGTGGCTGTACGTGGTCTGCGTGCGGCAGGGCCAGCCGCTGCCGCTCCTGGTGTACGCGGGGGTCGTCACGGCGCTCGCCCTGTGCGCGTCGAGCTACTTCGGCTCGAAACCGCGCCTGCTGATGCCCGCCTTCCCCCTGTTGCTCCCCCTCGCCCTGGCGCTGTCCCGCTTGCGTACGCCCAGGTCAGCCGCGGTCGTGGCGGCGATCGCCGGCGCGTCCGCCCTGTACGGCGCGTTCTGGCTGAACGGCTCCGGTCCGCCCTGACCGGCCGCGGGACATCGATGAGCGCCGGGAGAATTCCGCCCCATGATTCGGTGAACGAATTCATAAGGGCCATAAAACCGAACCCGGAATGATCAAAGGAATTGAAGGACGCAGCCGCCCACCTTTGCGGAATCACTGGAAATAAACGCCCGCCTGAGAGGAATCCCACATCACATCGTCATCACAAAGCCGTTGATTCGACAGGGAACTGCACTCACTCGCTGTAACGTCGATTGAGTGCGTACCGAACGAGACCCCACCCGTCTGGACCGGGTGTTCGCCAGGCTGGACCGTGAGCGGGAGCGGCCGGCTCACCTCAGCGTGCCCAGGCCGAGCCGGCACCGGACCGTCCTGGCGCTTGCCGGCCTGGCCTTCTACCTGACCATCGTGTGGCTGGTGGTGACCACCTCGTGGCTGGTCCGCCTCGACTGGCAGGTCATGTTCTTCCGGCCCTACCAGCAGTGGGCCTCGATCCACTGGTTCGTCGACTACTACGTGGTGCTGGGCCAGCGCGGCCCCACCGCGGTGATGGTCGCGGCCTGGCTGGGCTGGCGTTCCTGGCGGCAGCACACCCTGCGCCCCCTGCTGACCCTGGGCGCGTCCCTGCTGCTGCTGAACATCACGGTCGGCGCCGCCAAGTACGGCATGGGAAGGCTCGGACCGCACTACGCGACCGTCATCGGCTCGAACGAGATGGGTCTGGGCGGCGATATATTTCCCAGCGGCCACACCGCCAACGCCGTGGTGACCTGGGGAATCCTGGCGTATCTGGCCTCGACCCCGGCGGCCCGCCGCTGGCTTTCCGCGATCTCCGCGGTGACCTCGCTGGGCGTGGGCATGGCCACCGTCTACCTCGGTACGCACTGGCTGAGCGATGTCGTGCTGGGCTGGGTGGCGGGTCTGCTGATCCTGCTCGCACTGCCCTGGTTCGAGCCGTTGATCGCCCGCACCGAGGCCTACGCCTTCGATCTGCGCGACCGCTGGCGGGCCCGCGGCGGCGTGAAGGCCCCGGCTCCGGTCACCCCCGTCGCGGCGCCCGCGCCCGCCCGGCTCAAGCCCCTCACGGCCCCGCAGAACGAGACGGCGGCCCGCGAGGCCACCACTCCGGCGCATGTCACCAGGTCACCGGCGTATCTGGCGCAGGGCCCGCACACCAGCCGCTCGGAGCGCACCCCGGTCACCCCGGTCGGCAGCCGCCGCCCGCCACAGGCGGACCGCGTCGTGCGCGGTACGCCCTCCCCGGCCACCCGGCCGGTGACAGGCGGCTGAACCGCTTCGGACCAGCGGGGCCGGTACGCACCACCACCCCGCGCGAAGGCCCCGGCTCCCTCACAGGGAACCGGGGCCTTCGTCGTCGTACAGCGGCTCTCAGCCCTTCCAGGCCCGGGCGACGCGGCCGTCCTTCACCTCGAAGTTCAGCCTGCCCGCGCGGTACTCCATCGTGATGATCGCGCCCGGCGGCAACGACCGGACGGTCGACCAGCCCCGCTCACGGGCGAGCCGCTCGGCGGAGGCGGAGTCGAGACCGACGTACGTGTCCGGGCTGTCGGCGGGTTCGGCGGACGGTGCGGGAATGGGTGCCATGGCGCCACGCTAGGCCCTGCCCGGCGACGGGGGAAGTACGGGTCCCGCACCCCTCCTGTCACGCTTCTGTCACAGGATCACGCCACCGGTTTCCCTAGCGCTGTGTCACACGGACGGGCGTTTCCCCGGCTCTTCCGCGGGTATTCGAACGCAATTCCCGCGTGTCGTACGACTTCCCGGAATGACCTGTGAGAGTGCTTGTCGGAGAACTGCTCCGTGCCCTTTGCCCACAGATTCCGGACAGTGCCACGGAAGCTGACACCGCATAAGAAATACACGGTTCCGGCACAGAACCCCCTTACGCCCCCTGTCGCCGCGCACGACGGCGCGAGCATCATGGCGTGAGCCGAGCGAAGGGGCGGGCGATGGGGACGCAGACCGTGCAGGCGACGGCACGACCGGTGCGGACCAAGCGGCACGGGCGGCTGGTGGTGGACTGGCTGACCACCACCGACCACAAGAAGATCGGTCACCTGTATCTGATCACGTCGTTCGTGTTCTTCCTGGTCGGCGGTGTCATGGCGCTGCTGATGCGCGCGGAACTCGCCCGGCCGGGGATGCAGATCCTGGACAACCAGCAGTTCAACCAGCTGTTCACGATGCACGGGACGATCATGCTGCTGCTGTTCGCGACCCCGAGCTTCGCGGGCTTCGCCAACGAGCTGATGCCGCTGCAGATCGGGGCCCCCGACGTGGCGTTCCCCCGGCTCAACATGCTGTCGTACTGGTTCTTCCTGTTCGGCGGTCTGACCGTGCTCGGTTCGCTGATCGTGCCGACCGGTCCCGCCGCCTTCGGCTGGTTCGCCTACGCGCCGCTCAACAGCTCCGCGCACTCCCCCGGCGTCGGACCCGACCTGTGGATCATGGGCCTCGCGCTGGCCGGCTTCGGCACGATCCTCGGCGCGGTCAACTTCATCACCACGATCATCGGGATGCGCGCGCCCGGCATGACGATGTTCCGGATGCCGATCTTCACCTGGAACACCCTGTTCACGTCGATCCTGATCCTGCTGGCGTTCCCGGTGCTGGCGGCCGCGCTGCTGGTCCTGGAGGCGGACCGGCGCTTCGGCTCACAGGTGTTCGAGGCGGGCAACGGCGGGGCGCTGCTGTGGCAGCACCTGTTCTGGTTCTTCGGGCATCCCGAGGTGTACATCATCGCGCTGCCGTTCTTCGGCATCATCACGGAGATCATCCCGGTCTTCAGCCGCAAGCCGGTCTTCGGCTATCTGACGCTGGTCGGCGCGACGATGTCGATCACCGGTCTGTCGATCGTGGTGTGGGCGCACCACATGTTCGTCACCGGCGCGGTGCTGCTGCCGTTCTTCTCGTTCATGAGCTTCCTGATCGCCGTGCCCACGGGGGTGAAGTTCTTCACCTGGACCGGCACGATGCTCAGGGGTTCGCTGTCCTTCGAGACGCCGATGCTCTGGTCGACCGGCTTCCTGGTGACGTTCCTGTTCGGCGGCCTGACCGGGGTGATCCTGGCGTCGCCGCCCCTGGACTTCCACGTCTCGGACACCTACTTCGTGGTGGCGCACTTCCACTACGTCGTCTTCGGCACGGTCGTCTTCGCGATCTTCGCCGGCTTCTACTTCTGGTGGCCCAAGTTCACCGGGAAGATGCTCGACGAACGGCTCGGCAAGATCCACTTCTGGACGCTGTTCGTCGGCTTCCACACCACGTTCCTGGTGCAGCACTGGCTGGGCGCGGAAGGCATGCCCCGCCGGTACGCCGACTACCTCGCCGCCGACGGCTTCACCGCCCTGAACACCGTCTCGACGATCGGCGCGTTCCTGCTCGGCGCCTCGACGCTGCCGTTCCTCTACAACATCTGGAAGACCGCGAAGTACGGCGTGCCGGTGGAGACCGACGACCCCTGGGGATTCGGCCGCTCCCTGGAGTGGGCGACCTCCTGCCCGCCGCCGCGGCACAACTTCACGACGCTGCCGCGGATCCGTTCGGAGTCCCCGGCGTTCGACCTGCACCATCCGCAGTACGCGGCCCTGGCGCCGCAGCCCGAGCCAAAGAGCGAGCAAGCCGGTCGTGAGCCGTCCTGATCGCCTCGGTCAGCCCGTCCGGCTCCAGCACCTCGAAGTCGAAGCCCGTCAGCATCACATGGATCACCATCACGTCGAGGCTCGCGGCGCCCGTGCGCAGGATGCAGCTGTCGGGGCCCTCCGCCTCCAGCACCCCGGCACTCGGCGAGACGCGCTCGGCGGCCTGTTCCTTGGACACCAGCAGCCGTACGACCGCGTGCGAGGCGTACGCGCGCGTGGAGACGCCTCGCGAGACGTACGCGGCGAGATCCTCGGCGGGCGGGGGACGCGGCGTGAAACGGGGCCCGTGCGGTGGTCTGGGCGTGATCCGGTCGGCGCGGAAGGTCCGCCAGTCCTCGCGGTCCAGGTCCCAGGCGACCAGGTACCAGCGCCGCTCGCTGCACACCAGCCGGTGCGGTTCGACGGTACGGCGGCTGGGGGTGCCCCCGTGGTCGCTGTACTCGAAGCGCAGACGCTCGGCGTCCCGGCAGAGGTTGGCGAGCTCGGTGAGGACGCCCGGGTCGACGGCGGAGGGCCTCGGGTCGCGCAGCATCGGCACGGTGAAGGCGTTCAGGGCGCCCACCCGGCGCCGCAGCCGGCTCGGCAGGACCTGCTCCAGCTTGGCGAGGGCCCGTACGGACGTCTCGCCGATGCCCTCGATGCCCTGTCCCGCGGCCGTGCGCAGGCCGACGGCGACCGCGACGGCCTCGTCGTCGTCCAGGAGCAGCGGGGGCAGCTCGGCGCCCGCGCCCAGCTGGTAGCCGCCACCGGTGCCGGGGCTGGCGTTGACGGGGTAGCCCAGCTCGCGCAGCCGGTCCACATCGCGGCGGACGGTGCGCGGGGTGACGCCGAGGCGCTCGGCCAGGTCGGCGCCGGACCAGTCGCGGTGGGCCTGCAGAAGTGACAGCAGGCGCAGGAGTCGTGCCGAGGTCTCCAACATGATGCCGAGTCTGTCAGTCATCGCGGACAGTAGCTGTCCGCAAGTCTTCCTACCTTGAGCTCATGGCAGACAACGGCGCGACCACACAGACCCGTGAAACCCGTGAGATCCCTGAGATCCGTCCCTTCCGGATCGACATCCCCCAGGCGCAGCTCGACGATCTGCACACCCGTCTGGACCTCACCCGCTGGCCGGACGAACTCCCGGACACCGGCTGGGAGTACGGCGCCTCCCTGCCGTATCTCCGCGATCTCGCCGCCTACTGGCGGGGCGCCTACGACTGGCGCAAGCACGAGGCCGCCCTCAACGAACTCCCGCAGTACGTCACCGAGATCGACGGAGCCCAGGTGCACTTCCTGCACCTGCGTTCGCCCCGCCCGGACGCGCTCCCGCTGATCCTGACGCACGGCTGGCCGGGGTCGGTCGTCGAGTTCCTCGGCGTGACCGGCTCGCTGAGCGAGGACTTCCATCTGGTGATCCCCTCCATCCCCGGCTTCGGGTTCTCCGGCCCGACGCGTGACAAGGGCTGGAACGTCAACCGGGTCGCCCGCGCGTGGGCGGAGCTGATGCGCAGGCTCGGCTACGAGCGCTACGGCGCCCAGGGAGGCGACATGGGCGCGCTGATCTCCCCCGCACTCGCCCGGATAGCGCCGGAGTCCGTCGTCGGCGTCCATGTGAACGCCGCCTCGGTCGGCTTCATCCCGCTCGGCCCGGTGTCCGAGGAGCAGCGGCAGGGGCTCACCGAGCGGGAGTCGAGGAGCCTGGCCGGCATCGCCGCGTTCACCACGGACGGCTTCGGCTACAACGTGCTGCAGTCCACCCGTCCGCAGACCCTGTCCTATGCCCTCACCGACTCCCCCGTCGGTCAACTCGCATGGATCATGGAGAAGTTCCAGGCGTGGACGCACTCCTCGGCCGCGCTCCCGGAGGACGCGATCGACCGGGACACCCTGCTCACCAACGTGATGCTGTACTGGCTGACCGGCACGGCCGGATCCGCGGCCCGCATGTACTACGAGAACAGTCATGTGCCGGACTGGTTCCCGACGGCGACGTCGGGGGTGCCGACCGCGGTCGCCAACTTCGGCGAGGACGTGGCGATCCGCCGCTGGGCGGAGCAGGCCAACACCATCACCCGGTGGACGGAGTTCGACCGCGGCGGCCACTTCGCCGCCCTGGAGGTTCCCGAGCTGCTGGCCGGTGACGTCAGGGAGTTCTTCGGCTCGCTGCCTCACGCGCGCGCGTGACTCACTGCCGGTACGGCAGCTGCGGGACGTCGAAGCAGGTGCTGTCCATGTCGCCCTGGGAGACCCAGCCCCGGCCGTCCTCCCAGCGGGCCACCGACAGACAGGTCCTGCGGGACGTCGGCGGATCGGCCAGGCGCTCGAAGGTGACGGGGACGAGGAGACCGTCCGCTGTGTAGCCCTGGCTGCGGTTCACGAAGGCGTCGACGCACGCGCGCGTGACGCCCCGTGCAGCACAGGACTTCGCCGCGTCCGTGAACCACATCGCGGCCGCCCAGCCCTCCAGCTGCCACTGGGAGTGCGTCTCCAGGCCCTTCGTGGCGTCCCTGAACTCCCTTACGGCCGCGTTGCCGGTGTCCTCGTGGTTGCGGCTGGATCCGGTCGCCCACAGGGCGTTGCGGCAGCGCGGGGCGTCCTTGTAGTCGTCCGGGACGGTCGACGTCCAGTTCTGCACGTTGGTGACCTTGGCGGTGACCTCGACGCCGGCCCGGTCCATCGCCTCGCACAACTGCGCGTTGCCGTGACTGTCGACGGCGTCGAAGACCAGGTCGACGCCCTGTTGCCCGAGGTCGGCCGCCACGGCACGGAAGTTGGGCAGCGCGAAGTCGACCTGCTCGGTGACGACCTCGTAGCCCTCGGCCTTCAGTCCCTGCTCGACGAGCCGGGCGTAGGCGGCGGACGCGGCCTGGTTGTAGGACACGACGGCCGCCGTACGGGCCCCGTGTTCGCGCTTGAAGTAGCGGTAGACCTCGGTGCCGCCGTACTGCTTCCCGCCCCAGCCGGTGGTGCCGTCGCGGGGCGCGAGACTGCCGTAGATCCCGTAGAGGTGCGGCCAGGTGTCGTAGGCGGGCCCGATGGGCTGGCCGCCGATGTCGGGCACGCGCGCGTGGGAGACACGGGAGGCGCCCGCGTAGTCGAGGGCGGTGGTCGCGACCAGGGCGACCACCTTGTCCTCGTCGATCAACTGGTGCACACAGGTGTTGTTGCCGACCCCGCTGCCGCCGTCGTCGCACTCGCGCACCTCGACCCTGCGGCCGGCGACGCCCCCGCGCGCGTTGAGGCGCTCGAAGTACGCCTTGGCACCGTCGCGCGGGCCGGTGAAGGCGTCGCCGCCGACCGGGCTGGTGGCGCTGGTGATGACGCCGACCCTGATCGGGGCGCCGTCCTGGCGGGGCGTCGCCCGCTCCCGGTGCTCGAAGTCGCTCTCCGGCAGCCTGCTGCCGCATGCCGTGCCCATCACGAGCAGCAGGACGGCGACGGCGGCCTCAGCAGCCCGGAAGGGCCGACGCCGTGGCATTGCCGCTCAACTGGACCAGCGCGCACAGGGTGTTGACCGACACCTTCCAGGTGCCGTCCTGTTCGACGGTCGTTCCGGATGCGTCCGGCAGGGCGGTGGCCCCGTTCAGGAGCAGCGTGTACGTGACGGTCGCCGCGGCCGGCTTCGTGAACTCGATCTTGGTGACCCGGGCCGCCACCTGACCGCCGCGCTGGTCACCGCTGAAGGCCTTCAGCACCGGACCCATCCGGTCGCCGTTCTCCAGGACGGCCTGCTTCTCCTTCGTCGAGGTCTTCGGGTCGAAGAACTTCTGCCAGTTCTCCTTGATCTCCTTCTCGGCCGCCGCACGGTCGGCGGGCCCGCTAGCGGAGGGACTGGGCGCCTGCGTCGTCCGTTCCACCGTGGGCGTCGGGGGCGGACTGTCGCTGCCGCCGCCGCTGTCGTCGCTGCACGCCGTGAGGGCCACGGCGAGGGCGAACCCCACCGCCATCAGCCCCCGGCTGCCGTTCGCCCGCTTGCGGTCGCTCCCGAGAACCATCTGGCTCACCACCGGGTGTCGGTCCGGACCGAGTGCGCCCGGAGCTATCAGGGTCGGCTTCCAGAAGGCATAGTGCAAAAGATTGGCTGACATGGACAGGCACGCGACATGTGGGAGCCACAGATGCGGACAGCCCGACTGCGGACCGTGCACCCCGTCCTGTGGGCCGGCTGGGCCGCCCTCGCCACCGGCGCGGTGTTGTGCGTCCTCGGCTGGTACGGCGTCTCGGGCGAGCGCTACGCCGAGCGGCAGCTGCCCTACCTGGCCTCCTGCACGGTGCCCGGTGCCGCGCTGATCGTCGCCGGGGCGGTGCTCCTCGCCCACGGCCGCAGCGTGCTCGCCACCGCGCGCGTGGAGGAGCTGTACGGCCTCCTGGTCGCCGCGGATCCCGCGGACGCCGAGGAGCCGGGTACCGCGGTCATCGCGCCCCTGGCGGTCAGCGGGGACCTGCTGATGGTGCCCGGCGGCACCCTCTGGCACCGCGCGGACTGCCCGCTGGTGGCCGGGAAGGTGGAGTCGGTCCCGGTGGACGCCAAGCTCCTGGCGAGCGGCGAACTGGGCCCCTGCCCGATCTGCGAACCCGTCGAAGAAACCGACTGATGTCCTCGCTGACCTACGACCTCACCCTCGCCGGGCTGTCGGTCGGCAGCGCGGCCGCGCTCACCGGAACCGGCCTGATCGTGACGTACCGCGCGACCGGGGTGCTGAACTTCGCGCACGGGGCGATCGCCATGGTGTGCGCGTACGTTCTGCGGCAGTGCGTGGTCGGGTGGGGCTGGCCGCTGTGGGCCGGGGCGGTGGTGACCCTGCTCGTCCTGGCCCCGGCACTCGGCGTGGTGCTGGAGCGTTTCGTCTTCCGGCCCCTGTCCGTCCTCGGCGGCGATCCGGCACAGACCCTGGTGGCCTCCATCGGCGTCTTCGTGCTGCTCGTGGGCGGGGCCGCGCTGCTGTGGGGCCAGGGCGCCCGGGACGACATTCCGGAGCTGGTGTCGGCCGACCCGTGGGGACAGCTGACGGTCGCACTGGTCCTGGCCGCCGGTGTGGGCGCGGTGATCCGCTGGACGCGCTTCGGACGGGAGCTGCGGGCCGTCGTGGACGACCGGCAACTGGCCGTGCTCGGCGGGATCGACGCGGACCGGGTGGCGGCGGCCGGCTGGGCCTTCGGGTCGTTCACGGCGGGCCTGACCGGCGTCCTGCTGGCCCCGTACGTCCGCCTGGACCCGTACGGGCTGCCCCTGCTCGTCATGGAGGTGGTCGCGGTCGCGGTCGCCGCGCGGATGCGGAGCCTGCCGGTGGCCGTGGTGGTCGCGCTGGGCGTCGGGGTGGCCCAGAGCCAGCTGACGAGACTGCACCCGTCCGGCTGGGCCGAACCGCTGCTCCAGGCGGTCGGCGCGAACCTCTTCGTGGTCGCCCTGCTGATCGCGGCCCTGGCACTCCCCCGCATCGGCACCCAGGACGCGCTCCCCCGCACGGCCACCGCGCGCGTGCCGACGCCTCAGGGCGCGTGGATCGTCGCGGTGATCCTTTTCCTGCTCCCCCTGGGCTTCGCGGGCACGGACCTGCACACGTCGGTCCAGGTCCCGGCACTGGGCGTCGTACTGCTCTCCCTGGTCGTGGTGACGGGCAGGGGCGGCCAGATCTCCCTGGGCCAGGCGGCGTACGCGGGCCTGGGCGCCCTCTTCACCGCCCTGCTCGCGGCGGGCCGCTTCCCCGGCCTGCCCCGCCTACCGGAACTGGCCGCGCTGGCGGTGGCGGTGCTCCTGGTGGCCCCCCTCGGCCTCCTGACCGGCTGGCCGGCGATCACCCGCCAGGGCCTGGCCCTCGCCCTCGCGACCTTCGCGGTCGGCGTCGGCGTGAGCCGGTTCGTCTTCGCCCAGCCGTACGCCACGTCGGGCCTGTCCCTGGACCGCCCGGGCGGCTTCGAGGGCGACCGCGCGTACTACGTCCTGGAGTTGGCCCTGCTGACCCTCGCCCTCCTGACGACCCGTGCACTGCGCCGGGGCCGCACGGGCAGAGCGCTGGCCGCCCTGCGCGACCACGAGTCCGGCGCCGCCGCGGCAGGCGTCCAGGTCCGCTCCCTGAAACTCCTCGCCTTCGTGGCGGGCGCCGCCCTGGCCGCCCTGGGCGGCGGCATGCTCGGCATGGGCCTCCACGCCTTCGACCCCAACGCCTACGACCCCGTCCGCGGCCTCCTCTGGTTCGCGGCGGTGGTGGTCCTGGGCGCCGACAGCACCCTGGGCGCCCTCGCCGCGGCGGCTCTGCTCGTCGGCCTGGACGCGGGTGCGCGCGGCGGGGTGGCGGCGGCACTGATCGGCGTACTGGCGGTGCTGGTGGGTCGCTTCCCCGGGGGGCCGTACGAGGCGGTGCGCGGGCTGCGGCTTCGACGGCACCCGACGTTGACGGCGGCAGGCCTCCGAGCCCGCAACCGCCTGCACCCGACCCCTCGGACCACCGCTCCCCCAATCACAGCCAACCCCGACCCACCACACCAGACAAACACCGACGACACCGCAACCGACCCACCGCACCAGGCGAACACCGGCGACACCGAACCCGACCCACCGCACCGGCCAAGCACCGGCGGCACCGGAACCAACCGGCCGCACGGGGCAGACACCAGCGACATCAACCCAGCCACACCCCGCCGACCCGACCCCGCCACCCCCGAACCCGCCACCCCCGAACCCGGCACGCCCCGCCACGGCCCTCCCCCCGCACCGCGACCCGCCGACGGCGCTTCGCCCCCGCCGGGGCCACCCGCACCCGACCACGGGACCCGCACGGGTGGTGCGGGTGGGAACACGAACCCGGCCGAAGGCCGGGCAGTCCTCACCGCCCACAACCTCCAGGCCCGCTACGACGGCTTCACCGCCCTCGACGGAGTCGACCTCACCGTCCCGCCCGGAAGAATCACCGCGGTCATCGGCCCCAACGGAGCCGGCAAATCCACCCTCTTCCACTGCCTGGCAGGAACAATCCGACCCTCCCGAGGCCAAGTCCGGTACGGAGGCCGGAACATCACCCGTCTGTCCCCCCACGCCCGCACCCGCCTCGGCATCGCCCGCACCTTCCAGCAACTCGCCGTCTTCCCGACCCTGACCGTCGCCGAGAACATCCAAGTGGGCGCGGAACAGGGCCACATCACCGACCCGACCGCGACGGACCGCGCACTGCGCCTGTTCGCCCTCGACGGCCCCCTGCGCGACGCCCCCGCCGCCGGCCTCCCCACCGGCACCCTCCGCCGGGTCGAACTGGCGAGAGCCCTCGCCGGCACACCGGGCGTCCTGCTCCTCGACGAACCCGCCGCCGGCCTGGACACCGCCGAGGTGACCGCGCTGGCCCGTGTCCTGAAGGCCCTGGCGGCCGACGGCACCGCGATCCTCGTGGTCGAGCACGACCTGGACCTGGTGGCCGACCTCGCGGACGTCGTGCACGTCATGACCGCGGGCCGCATCATCGCCTCCGGCCCCCCGGCCCACGTGCTCGACTCGTTCGACGCCGCCCGGGAGACCGCCGTATGACAGCCGCCCCTGCCCTCTCCCTCCGCCAAGCGCGCGTGCGCTACGGCCCCCTGGAAGCCCTGCACGGCATCACCCTCACCGCCCCGGGCCCCGGCCTCACCGTCCTGCTGGGCCGCAACGGCTCAGGCCGTACGACGACGCTGCGCGCCCTGGCCGGGACCGTCCCGCTGTCCGGCGGCACGGTGCTGTGGGACGGCGTGGACGTGACGCGGGCACCGGCGTACGAGCGGGCCCGTCGCGGTCTGTTCCTGGTCCCCGAGCGCCGGGCGGTGTTCGGTTCCCTCACGGTGCGAGAGAACCTCGAACTCGCCGCCCCCGCCCACGACCTGGCCCTGGAGGCCTACCCGCACCTGGCCCCGCTGCTCCCCCGCCGGGCGGGCACCCTCTCCGGCGGCGAGCAGCGCATGCTCGCGATCTCCCGTGCCCTGCTGTCCGGTGCGCGCGTGGTCCTCGTGGACGAACCCGCGCAGGGCATGTCCCCCGAGGTCGCGGCCCGCACCTACGCACTCCTCGCCGCTCTGGACGCGTGCGTGGTCGTGGCCGAACAGCGGCTGCCGCCCGCGCTGCACGGCGTGAGGGCGATCGTGTACGAACTGCGGCGCGGCACGGTCGTGTTCGGCGGAGAGGCGGGAGAACTGCGCCCGGGGGCGTGACGGCTCCGACCGCCTGCGACAGGTTCTGTCGGCGGCGCAGACCGGCTGCCAGGCGGTCCCGTGCCGGGCGGCCATCCTGCTGTCACCCCGCGCTGTCACCCCGCGCTGTCAATGGTTCGATTCCGTTCGCCGTGGAGCGTGACCCCCGCCGCAGATCACCCGTTGTCTTCTTCATGAGCCCGGGACCCGCCCGGTTCACGGACCGGGAGCCACCCGGCCCCGCCACGCACCACATCCCGAGGGAGTCACCCGTGCCGCGCATGCTCGACGTCAGCGACGAGGTACGCGCCGAGATCGGCGACGAAGAAGCCGACCGGCTGCTCGCCGGAGAGAACGCCCCCGGCAGTTACGACTGCACGTCCTGCCGCACCCAGGGCGACTCCGAACAGGAGCGCACCAGCACCGTCCTGTTCATCGGCGACGAGACCGCCGTACTCGCCTTCGCCCACGCCTCCTGCCTGCCCTCACAGGTCGTCCAGGTCACCGAGGAGCAGCTCCAGGGGGCGGTGAAGTCCATCACCGGTGACACCGTCGACCTGGACCCGGACCGGGCCGTACCCGAGCAGGCGGTGCTCGGGGTGACCAGCGGACTCGTCCTGATCGCCGGGGAGTTGCACCCGGCGCTGGTCGTGGAGCCGACCGGCCCGATCGTGCGGCCCGGGGAGACGGGGCTCGGTGACGACTTCCTGCCGCTGCTGATCGAGCAGGGGTTCATGCCGCTGACGGCGATCGAGTCGGTTCCGTCGGTGCTGCACGGATGGTCCGTGCTGCTCGCGGTGGGTCAACTGCACGCGGTGCTCCAGCCGTCGGCGAACGGCGGTCAGCCGGTGGCCTGGTGGCAGGCGCACCAGCCGCTCCAGGTCACCGACAGCTGGCGGGCCGCCGCCAACAAGCACCAGCAGGTGCTGATGTTCGCGGCGCCGGTGGGCTCGATCGGCCGCCAGCCCCGCGAGGACCTGCTGCGGGGCGCGCTCGACAAGGCGGCGGCGAACGGCAAGCTGGTCGCGGCGGCCATGCCCCTCGCGGGCACCTGAGCGGCCGGGCAGAACCGGCACCCGGCGTGCGTCAGCACAGGGCATCCGGCGCGAAAGCCCCATGTCGGCCGCATCCCTTGGTACGTGCTGTCGTTTGGACATACGTGCACCCATACGACGCTCCGCGCCGGTTTCCCGGCGGACCATCGGCCACGCCGATCTACGACGCGCTCTACTCCGAGTACGTCAAGACCTTCCGTTCCCTGCCGGGTGACCGCAGTGGCGAGGAGGAGCTGGGCTTCACCGCGTTCGGGAACATTCCGCACGCCTCGGGCTCGTTCAGCAGCGCCTACAGCGCCTACAGCGCGGGGGCGTTCAGCGCCCGGCAGCAGTCGCAGTGGCAGCGGGTGGGACACATCGGGCAGCAGCACACCGGGATGCACCACGTCCCGGCGGCGCTGCCGCCCGGCCCTCGCCGAGGGCTCTGAGACATGAGGAAGGGCGGCCCCGGTCGGGGCCGCCCTTCCTCATGTCTGCGTCACTTCTTCTTGTTGGTGCCGCGCTTCTCGCGCACCCGCACCGAGATGTGGATCGGGGTGCCCTCGAAGCTGAACTCCTCGCGCAGCCGGCGCTCGATGAAGCGCCGGTAGCCCGCCTCGATGAAGCCGGAGGCGAAGAGCACGAACCGCGGCGGCTTGGTGCCGGCCTGGGTGCCGAAGAGGATGCGCGGCTGCTTTCCGCCCCGGACCGGGTGCGGGTGGGCGGCGACCAGCTCGCCGAGGAAGGCGTTGAGGCGGCCCGTCGGGACGCGGGTCTCCCAGCCGGCGAGCGCGGTCTCGATCGCGGGAACCAGCTTCTCCATGTGGCGCCCGGTGCGCGCCGAGACGTTGACGCGGGGCGCCCACGCCACCTGGGCGAGCTCGGTCTCGATCTCCCGCTCCAGGTAGTAGCGGCGCTCCTCGTCGAGGGTGTCCCACTTGTTGTAGGCGAGGACGATCGCGCGGCCCGCGTCGACGGCCATGGTGACGATCCGCTGGTCCTGGACCGAGATGGACTCGGAGCCGTCGATCAGGATGACCGCGACCTCGGCCTTCTCGACGGCGGCTGCGGTGCGCAGCGAGGCGTAGTAGTCGGCGCCCTGCTGGAGGTGGACCCGCTTGCGGATACCGGCCGTGTCGACGAACTTCCAGACGACGCCGCCGAGTTCGATCAGCTCGTCGACCGGGTCACGGGTGGTGCCGGCCACCTCGTTGACCACGACCCGCTCCTCACCGGCCACCTTGTTCAGCAGCGAGGACTTGCCGACGTTCGGGCGGCCGATCAGGGCGATGCGGCGGGGCCCGCCGACCGCGGTGCCGAAGGTCTGTTCGGGCGCCTCCGGCAGTGCCTCCAGGACGGCGTCCAGCATGTCGCCGGTGCCGCGGCCGTGCAGCGCGGAGACGGGGTGCGGCTCGCCGAGGCCCAGGGACCACAGGTACGCCGCGTCGGACTCGCCGCTCAGGCCGTCGACCTTGTTGGCGGCCAGCACGACCGGCTTGCCGGACTTGCGCAGCAGCCGTACGACCGCCTCATCGGTGTCGGTGGCACCGACCTTGGCGTCGACGACGAACACGACGGCGTCGGCGGCCTCGATCGCGTACTCGGCCTGCGCGGCCACGGAGGCGTCGATGCCGAGGACGTCCTGCTCCCAGCCACCGGTGTCGACGACCTTGAAACGCCGCCCCGCCCACTCGGCCTCATAGGTGACGCGGTCGCGGGTGACGCCGGGCTTGTCCTCGACGACGGCCTCGCGGCGCCCGATGATGCGGTTCACCAGAGTCGACTTGCCGACATTGGGCCTGCCGACGACGGCCAGCACGGGCAGCGGCCCGTGACCGGCGGCCTCGATGGCCCCCTCGACATCCTCGACGTCGAAGCCCTCTACCGCGGCGAGCTCCATGAACTCCGCGTACTCGGCGTCGCCAAGCGCTCCGTGGTCGTGCTCTTCGGAAGAGCCCTCGGAGTGGATGTGGTCGTTCATGAAGTCCGTACCTCGTTCATCGTGGTCATCGGTGGACCGGCCGGCTCTTTCGCCGGTCGATCCACTACTCAGTGTCGCCTAGCGCCCGGTGAGGCGCCTGGCGTTGTGCAGGTGGGTGCTGAGCTGCTTCTGGATGCGCTCGGTCGCCTCGTCGAGTGCCTTGCGTGTGCGCCGCCCGCTGCCGTCTCCCGCTTCGAAGGGGTCGCCGAAGACGACGTCGACGCGGCTGCGCAGCGGGGGCAGCCCCTTCATCAACCGCCCCGGCTTCTCGGAGCTTCCCAGCACGGCGACCGGGACGACCGGCGCGCCGCTCCGGACGGCGAAGTAGGCGAGCCCGGAGCGCAGGGAGGCGAAGTCGCCCTCGCCCCGGCTGCCCTCAGGGAAGATACCGAGCACGCCGCCGCTCGCCAGGACGTCGAGCGCCCGTGTGATCGCCCCGCGGTCGGCCACCGAGCGGTCCACCTTGAGCTGTCCGATGGCCGTCAGGAAGGGATCCAGTGGGCCGACGAACGCTTCCTTCTTGATCAGGAAGTGCGTCGGCCTGGGTGCCACGCCCATGACCATCGGGCCGTCGATGTTGTGCGAGTGGTTGACCGCGAAGATCACCGGGCCGGCCGCGGGGACCTTCCAGGCGCCCAGGACACGCGGCTTCCACAGCCCGTACATCAGGCCGACGCCGATGCGCCGTCCTACCTCGGCGCCCTTCTCGGAGGGAACAGTCACTTACCGGCCCGCTTCTCCTCGACCAGGGTCACGACGCACTCGATGACCTGCGCGAGGGTGAGCTCGGTGGTGTCCACCTCGACCGCGTCGTCCGCCTTGGCGAGCGGCGAGGTCTTCCGGCCGGCGTCGGCCGCGTCCCGCTTGACCAGGGCCTCACGGGTGGCGTTGACGTCGGCCCCCTTGAGCTCCCCGCTGCGGCGGGCGGCCCGGGCCTCCGGGGAGGCGGTGAGGAACACCTTGAGGTCGGCGTCGGGCAGCACGGTCGTGCCGATGTCCCGCCCCTCGACGACGATGCCCTCTTCGGCGGATGCGGCGAGCGACCGCTGGAGCTCGGTGATCCGGGCCCGCACCTCGGGCACGGCGCTCACGGCGCTGACCTTGGAGGTGATCTCCTGGGTCCGGACCGGACCGGCCACATTCACACCGTCGACCGTGATCGTCGGCTTCTCCGGGTCGGTGCCGGAGACGATCTCCGGCTTCCCCGCCACGGCGGCGATCGCGGACGGGTCCTCGATGTCGATCCCGTTGGTCACCATCCACCAGGTGATCGCCCGGTACTGGGCGCCGGTGTCCAGGTAGCTGAGGCCCAGCTGCGCGGCGACAGCCTTCGACGTGCTCGACTTGCCGGTGCCGGAGGGACCGTCGATGGCGACGATCACGGGCTGGGCGACGCCGTTTTCCACGGGGGGACACCTTTCGGGTGCGGTGTGGCGAGTGGTGTGGGGGCGTGACTGTGCCCCGGACAAGGTTACTGGCTCCCCGGGGCCCGTCTTACAGGCGGATGATCCCCCGAACGATCCGCCGCGTCACTGCCTGATCGCCCAGCCCCGCTCCCGCAGCGCGGCCGACAGCACCGGCGCGGCCTGCGGCTCCACCATCAGCTGCACGAGACCGGCCTGCTGTCCCGTCGCGTGCTCGATCCGCACGTCCTCGATGTTGACCCCGGCCCGCCCCGCGTCCGCGAAGATCCGGGCCAGCTGTCCCGGCTGGTCGTCGATGAGGACGGCCACGACCTCGTACGCCCGGGGAGCGGACCCGTGCTTGCCGGGCACCCGAACCTGCCCGGCGTTCCCCCGCCGGAGCACGTCCTCGACCCCGGAGGCTCCCTCGCCCCGCTTGACCTCGTCCGCGGACTGCAACGCCCGCAGCGCGCGCACGGTCTCCTCCAGGTCACCGGCGACATCGGTGAGCAGATCGGCCACCGGGCCCGGATTCGCGGAGAGGATGTCGATCCACATCCCGGGATCGGACGCGGCGATCCGGGTCACGTCCCGGATCCCCTGACCGCACAGCCGTACGGCGGCCTCCTCGGCGTGCTCCAGCCGCGCGGCGACCATGCTGGACACCAGATGGGGCATGTGCGAGACGAGCGCCACGGCGCGGTCGTGGGCGTCGGCGTCCATCACCACCGGCACCGCACGGCAGTGCGAGACCAGCTCCAGGGCGAGGTTCAGCACCTCGGTGTCGGTGTCCCGGGTCGGCGTCAGGACCCAGGGCCGGCCCTCGAAGAGATCGGCGCTGGCGGCCAGCGGCCCGGACTTCTCCCGCCCGGACATCGGATGCGTGCCGATGTACGAGGACAGGTCGAGCCCGAGCGCCTCCAGCTCCCGCCGCGGGCCGCCCTTGACGCTGGCCACGTCGATGTAGCCGCGAGCGGCACCGCGCCGCATGGTGTCGGCGAGCACCGCGGCCACGTGCGCGGGCGGCGCGGCGACGATCGCGAGGTCGACGGGCCCCTCGGGAGTCTCGTCCGTGCCGGCGCCGAGCGCGGCCGCCGTTCGGGCCTGCTCGGGGTCGTGGTCGGCGAGGTGCACGGTGACGCCCCGCGCCGCCAACGCCAGGGCGGCGGAGGTTCCGATGAGCCCGGTGCCGATGACGAGCGCGGTCCTCACTGGGCGATGTCCTTGCGCAGGGCGGCTGCGGCGCCGAGGTAGACGTGCGCGATGTCGGCGCGGGACCTGTCGGACTCTATGTGCGCGAGAACACGGACGACCCGGGGCATGGCGCCCTTGATGTCGAGCTCCTGGGCGCAGATCAGCGGGACGTCCACGATGCCCAGCTTGCGGGCGGCGGCGGCCGGGAAGTCGCTGTGCAGATCGGGCGTGGCCGTGAACCAGATGCTGATCAGGTCGTCGGCGGTCAGTTCGTTCCGCTCCATGATCGCGGTGAGCAGTGCCCCGACCTGTTCGTCCATGTGGCCGGCCTCGTCCTGTTCGAGCTGGACGGCGCCCCGGACCGCTCGTACCGCCACGGCGTTGCTCCTTGCTGGTGTTCGGCTCTTGTCCATCCAGCCTAGTCAGGCCGTGCGGGACGGGTGCGCGGCGCCCGCCCCATGAGACGCGACCGCCGTGACACGCCCGCCCGCCGCTTTCCGGCGCCGGACCGTGCCAATGTCACCCGAATGTCGCAGTTCCGCTACTTGGGGTGAAAACACACCCGTGCGCCTCTGGACTAGGAGCCGCACGTCCGCTCTGATTGCAGGAAACCCGCCTCGGGGGAGGCCCCTTACATGAAGCGTTCCGGACCCTTGCTCACACTGATCACGGGGTTGCTGGTCGGCTTGTTCATGCTCTCGCTCAACGCCACGACGGGAGAGAAGCCGACGTCGGCGTCGGTGAAGCCGTCGCCCAACACCAAGGCGTCACCGAACACCGCACCGCCGAAAACGTCCGCCCCGCCCAGCCCGTCCCCGTCCCGCACACCCGTGCCGGAGGGGGTCTACGCGGGCCGCACCGACGACGACTCCTCAGCCGTCGCGATCACCGTGCGCGACGACAAGGCGATCGCGTACGTCTGCGACGGCCACAACATCGAGTCGTGGCTCCAGGGCGACGTGAAGGACGACGGCAGCCTGCATCTCACCGGCAAGGGCGGCGCACGCCTGGACGGCACGGTGAAGGGCACCAAGGAGATCCGCGGCACGGCGGCCGTCGGCGGCGGGCGCTACGCCTTCGGCGTCGACAGGACGAAGAAACCGTCCGGCCTGTACCGGGCGAACAGCACGGTGGCCGGCGCGAAGATCGAGGGCGGCTGGATCGTCCTGCCCGAGGGTGAGCAGGTCGGCATCCTCACGCGCGACGGCAAGCGCTCCGCGGCACCCGAGATCGACCCGGAGACCGGTGCGGTGACGGTCGACGGACAGCAGCTCACGGCCCGCCCGGTACACCCCTGACCCTAGGGCCTGTCCGGCGGATCATGCCGGCGTCGCGGGGCAGCACCGTTTCTTGCAGCCGGCCTGATCCGCCGGACAGACCTTAGCCCGAGGGAGCCGATCATGACCGTCGACCCGAACGCGGCCACCCAGAGCTGGCCCTCGCCCGAACCCGAGCGGCGCCCCGGCCCCGCCCGCTATCTGATCCCCGCCCTGGTGGCCGCCGCGGTGGCGGTCGCCCTGGGCGCCTACGGCAAGGTCCACGACCCGACGGGAACGGCCTTCAACCTGGCCGGCTTCAGCAGCACGGGCGCGGTGAAGTCGTGGCTCGCGACGGTCGCGTTCTTCTTCGCGATCGTGCAGCTCGTCTCGGCCCTGATGGTCTACGGCAAGCTGCGGGGCCCGAGTTGGTCCTCCACCCTGCACCGTTGGTCCGGCCGTGTGGCGTTCCTCGTCGCGGTGCCGGTCGCGGTGCACTGTCTGTACGCGCTGGGCTTCCAGTCGTACGAATCACGCGTTCTGTGGCACTCCCTCTTCGGTTGCTTCTTCTTCGGTGTCTTCAGTGCCAAGATGCTGCTGCTCCGCTCGGAGCGACTTCCCGGCTGGCTGCTGCCGATCATCGGTGGGCTCGTCTTCAGCGCGCTCACGATTCTCTGGCTGACCTCGGCCCTCTGGTTCTTCCGCACTTTCGGAGTGACTACATGACGCACAGCCCGACGCGACGCACGGCCCTTCTCGCGACCGGCGCCACCGCGCTGGCCGTCGGCTGCGGCCAGTACGGCGGCAGCAGTGATTCCGGGTCCAGCTCGGTGGAGGCATCGGCCGGCACCGAGCTGGCGAAGACGAGCGAGATCCCGGTCGGCGGCGGGAAGATCTTCAAGGACGAGAAGGTCGTGGTCACGCAACCGAAGAAGGGCGAGTTCAAGGCCTTCTCGAACATCTGCACCCACCAGGGCTGCGCGGTGACGAGCGTGTCCGGCGGCACCATCAACTGCCCTTGCCACGGCAGCAAGTTCAACATCGCGGACGGCTCGGTGGCCAACCCGCCGGCGCCGAAGCCCCTGCCCGAGAAGCAGATCACCGTCAGCGGCGACTCGATCCAGCTCGCTTAGCCGACGGCCCGGCGCGGTCCGTCCAGCGAGGCGCTCAGGCGTCCCAGAGCGCCCCGAGTGTCACCAGCTCGCTGCCGTACTCGATCCGGTCGGCCCACTCCACCGGCCATGCCTCGGCCCCCAGGTGGGCGCCTGCGAAGGCGCCCGTCAGGCAGGCGATCGAGTCGGAGTCGCCGGAGGTGCAGGCGGCCCGGCGCAGGGCGGTCAGCGGCTCTTCCGGGAACTGCAGGAAGCACAACAGGCCGGTGGCCAGGGCCTCTTCGGCGATCCAGCCGGCCCCGGTGGCCAGGCACGGGTCGTCCTCGGGCGAGGCGGTGCGCACCGCGTCGTCGAGCCGGTCGAGGATCGCCAGGCACTCGTCCCAGCCGCGCGCGATGAACTGCCCGGGCGTCGGATCCTGACTGCGGGTCCACAGGTCGCCGAGCCAACGCTCGTGATACCGGCCCCGGTTCGCCACGGCGTACGACCGCAGCATCCCGACCAGTTCAGCGGGCTCGGCCCCCTGCGTGAGCAGCCGTACGGCATGCGCGGTGAGGTCGGAGGCGGCGAGCGCGGTCGGGTGCCCGTGGGTGAGCCCGGACTGCAACTGGGCGGCACCGGCGCGCTGTTCGTCGCTGAGACCGGGGACGAGTCCGACGGGTGCGACGCGCATGTTGGCGCCGCAGCCCTTGGAGCCGATCTGGCTGGCGTCCTGCCAGGGCAGATCTGTGCGCTCCAGCAGGTCGCACGCCCTGAGGCAGGTGTTGCCGGGGGCCCGGTTGTTCTCCGGGGAGCGGTTCCACGCGATGAACTCCCGGCGGACCGGCTCGGCCATGTCGGACGCGAGCACCCCCCGGTCCATCGCCGTCCGCAGCCCCCTCGCCACCGCCAGTGTCATCTGCGTGTCGTCGCTGACGATCGCCGGTGTCGACAGCTCCATCTCCCGCCACGGCCCGCACTTGGCGAGGATCGACGGCACGCTGTTGAACTCGGTGGGAAAGCCGAGGGCGTCCCCTAGGGCCAGGCCGACGAGCGTCCCGGTGGCGGCGCGTTTGGTGAGGATCGTGGTCATGCGGGGCGTCCTTCCGGGGACGGTCGAAGGAGAGGTGGGTGCAGGGCGGTGGCCGGTCCCGCGCGGTAGAGCGCGGCCGGTTTCCCGCGGCCGCCGGTCAGGCGCGCGGCGCCGGGGACGGCTTCGACGAAGCCGGGCGTGGCAAGCACCTTGCGGCGGAAGTTGGGCCGGTCGAGGGCGGTGCCCCACACGGTCTCGTACACCTGCTGCAGCTCGCCGAGGGTGAACTCGGGCGGGCAGAAGGAGGTGGCCAGGCAGGTGTATTCGAGCTTGGCGCCGACGCGGTCGTGCGCGTCGGCGAGGATCCGGTCGTGGTCGAAGGCCAGCGGCCCTGTCTCGTCGTAGGGCACCCAGCGGGCCTCGGCTGCGTCGCTGCCGCCGTGCGGCTCGGGAGGGTCGGGAAGCAGCGCGGCGAAGGCGACGGAGACGACCCGCATGCGCGGGTCGCGGTCGGGGTCGCTGTAGGTCCGCAGCTGTTCCAGGTGCAGGCCGGTGAGGTCCGACAGGCCGGTCTCCTCGGCGAGTTCGCGCCGCGCGGCGGTCTCCGCGGACTCGTCCGGGTGCACGAACCCGCCGGGCAGCGCCCAGCGTCCGGCGTACGGTTCCTGTCCCCGCTCCACGAGCAGCGCGTGCAGGGCGCCCTCGGCGACGGTCAGGACGGCGAGGTCGACGGTGACGGCGAAGGGCTCGTGGGCGTACTTGTCGTAGTCCACTCGCACCCGCCCCCTTCATGGTCAGCATGACTAATAGTCGTTACGACTATAAAGGGGGCGGGCGGGATTCGGCAAGCCCTAGGAAGGGCGCCCCAGGAAGCCGAGGAGCCGTGCCTCGGGCTGCGCACGGGAGGGCACGGCGACCGGTGCCGCGAACCGCACGCCCCGGTCCTCCTCCCCCACCACGCACTGGGCGACCGTCAGCAGTTCGGCCGCGAGGCCGTCCGGGATGGGCCGCCGCTGCCCGCAGGCCCGGGCCACGTCCCACCCGTGCACGGTGATCTCGACGGCGCCGACGGCGGCCATCACCCGTACGTCCAGCGGCCGTTCACCCACCAGCACGTCCTCCGGCGGCCCTGCCGCCCACGCGCCGAGCACGGCACGCGCACGTGTACGGAAGCCGCAGACCCGGTCGGCGTGCGGGAACAGTCCGATCCGCGCACCGGTGAGCCCCTCGTACAGCGCGTCCAGGGAGTCGTCGAGATGGCCCAGCAGCTCGCCCAGATCCCATTCGGCGCACGGCGTCCCCCTGCCGAGACCCACGCCGCCCGCTTCGGCCACGCTGCCCAGCGCGTAGGCGAGCGAGCGCTCCAGCAAC
Organism: Streptomyces sp. NPDC031225; assembly: GCF_055570355.1. Lineage (NCBI taxonomy): Bacteria > Bacillati > Actinomycetota > Actinomycetes > Kitasatosporales > Streptomycetaceae > Streptomyces > Streptomyces sp. NPDC031225. The sequence goes on from NZ_JBVIHJ010000001.1 coordinate 586,493, forward strand.
TCCCCCGCACTCATGACAGCACCTCCGCCGGACCGCCGGAACGGCCCCTCCGCGACCTCGCAGCGGTCTCCTGAGCCCCGAGTGACCCCACGGGCCACGAAGGCCGCACACAGCCCTCCAGCGCCGCCGGGCCCTCCTCGTCGCGGATACCGGTCCTCGCGTCCATCCCCACTCCCTCCGTCACGGATACAGACCTGCGGGAGGCCCAGAACGCATCGGCCGGCCCCGGAGAAGTCCGGGACCGGCCGCACGCGCGTGTGTGGGGACTACAGATCGACTTCCTTCATCAGCATGCCGACCTCGGTGTTGGACAGCCGTCGCAGCCAGCCCGACTTCTGGTCGCCCAGGGTGATGGGGCCGAAGGCGACCCGCACCAGCTTGTCGACCGGGAACCCGGCCTCGGCGAGCATGCGGCGGACGATGTGCTTGCGGCCCTCGTGGAGGGTCACCTCGACGAGGTAGTTCTTGCCGGTCTGCTCGACGACCCGGAAGTGGTCCGCCTTCGCGTACCCGTCCTCCAACTGGATGCCGTCCTTGAGCTGCTTGCCCAGGTCGCGCGGGATCGGGCCCACGATGTGCGCGAGGTAGACCTTCTTCACGCCGTACTTGGGGTGGGTCAGCCGGTGGGCCAGCTCACCGTGGTTGGTGAGCAGGATGACGCCCTCGGTCTCGGTGTCGAGCCGGCCCACGTGGAACAGCCGCGTCTCGCGGTTGGTCACGTAGTCGCCGAGGCACTGCCGGCCCTCGTTGTCCTCCATCGTGGAGACGACACCGGCGGGCTTGTTCAGCGAGAAGAACTGGTACGACTGCGTCGCCACCGTCAGGCCGTCGACCCTGACCTCGTCCCGCTCCGGGTCGACCCGCTTGCCCTGCTCCAGGACGATCTCGCCGTTGACCTCGACCCGCGCCTGCTCGATGAGCTCCTCGCAGGCCCGCCGCGAGCCGTAGCCCGCGCGGGCGAGGATCTTCTGCAGCCGCTCGCCCTCCTGCTCGGCGCCCGGGAAGGTCTTCGGCGGCTTCACGTCCTGCTTGCCCGCGTACCGCTCGCGGTTGCGCTCCTCGGCCCGCGCCTCGTACTCGCGTGAGGTCGCCGGGACCGAACGGCCGCGCCCGGTGCCCTGGCTCTGCTTGGGGCCGCCCTTGGCCCCGCCGCGCGCGGAGGCACCGCGCCCGGACTTCGGTCCGTCGTGGGTGGCGCCGGGGCCCACGTCGTAGCGGCGCTCCTCGGGACGGGGATTGCCCGCGCGCTTCGGTTTGTCGTCGCGGCCCGCCCCGCCCTTCGGCTGGGAGCCGCTGCCACCCGCTCCGCGGGGCTTGCCGCCCCCACTGCTTCCCCGGGGGTTGCCGCGCCCGTTGTTCCTGCCACTGCCGCTGCCACTGCTTCGCATCAAAGTTCCGTCGTCGTCGAGTCGTCTGCATCTGCATCCGGTGCGTCCGGATCGAACGACGGGACCCCTTCCAGCGTCTCGGCCTCGATCGCCTCAGCCTCCGGGAGGAAGGGCGCAAGCTCCGGGAGCTCGTCCAGGCCGCGCAGGCCCATCCGCTCCAGGAAGTAGTTCGTCGTCACGTACAGGATCGCACCTGTTTCGGGTTCCGTGCCCGCCTCCGCCACCAGACCCCTCTGGAGGAGGGTGCGCATCACACCGTCACAGTTCACTCCGCGCACCGCGGAGACCCTGCTGCGGCTGACCGGCTGGCGGTACGCGACCACCGCCAGCGTCTCCAGCGCCGCCTGGGTGAGCCGGGCCTGCTGCCCGTCCAGGACGAAGCGTTCCACGGCCGCCGCGTACTCGGCACGGGTGTAGAAACGCCAGCCGCCGGCGACGTACCGCAGCTCGAATCCGCGGCCCTGCACGGTGTAGTCGTCGGCGAGTTCCCTGAGCGCCTTCCCGATGAGCCGCCGCGGCCGCTCCAGGATCTTCGACAGGTGCTCCTCGGTCGCGGGCTCGTCCACGACCATGAGGACGGCCTCCAGAGCCGGCTTCAGATCAAGGTCGGCGACACTGAGCCGCCCCGCCGGGACCTCGGTGGTGTCCTCGCTCACGCCTTGTCCTCCTTGGGCGGCTCGGGCGGTCGGTCGAACTCGTCGGTCACCGTCGGCTCGGCCTCCCCCTCGCCGCCGGTCCACCGCACGATCAGCTCCCCGAGAGCGGTCTCCTGGTCCAGCGCCACGGCCTTCTCCCGGTACAGCTCCAACAGCGCGAGAAACCTCGCCACGACGGTCAGGGTGCCGTCCGCGTCCTCCACCAGCAGACGGAAGCTGGCCTCACCGAGCTCCCTGAGCCGTGCGACCACGATCCCCGCCTGCTCCTGGACGCTGACCAGGGGCGCGTGGATGTGGTCGACGTACACCTGCGGCTTGGGCTTCGGCTGCATCGCCTTCACGGCGAGCTTCGCGAACCCCTCGGCGCCGATGCTGATGACCACCTCGGGCAGCAACTCGGCGTGGTGCGGCTCCAGCCCGACGGTACGGGGATAGCGCCGGGCCTCCTCGTCGAGGCGCCGGTTGAAGATGTCGGCGATCTGCTTGTACGCGCGGTACTGCAGCAGCCGCGCGAAGAGCAGGTCCCGCGCTTCGAGGAGCGCCAGGTCGGCCTCGTCCTCTACCTCGGCGGCGGGCAGCAGCCGGGCGGCCTTGAGGTCGAGGAGGGTGGCGGCGACGACGAGGAACTCGGTCGTCTCGTCCAGGTCCCAGTCCGGCCCCATCGCCCGGATGTACGCCATGAACTCGTCGGTGACCTTGGAGAGCGCCACTTCGGTGACGTCCAGCTTGTGCTTGGAGATCAGCTGGAGGAGGAGGTCGAAGGGTCCCTCGAAGTTGGCGAGCCGAACCTTGAAGACACCGTCGGAGGCTTCTTCCCCGGGTTCGACCTCGCCGGATTCGGCGGCCTGCGGCTCCTGCGGACCGGCGTCGCCGTCGGCCGTCTCAGCGGGAGCCCCGGCCTCGGCGACCGGCTCGCTCTCCGCCTCGACCGGCGGTGCGGCAACGGGCGCCGATCCCGGCCCCCGCCCCAGCACACGCCGACGACCGGCAGCGCCGCCGGCGCCGGGCACGGGAACGTCGTTCGAGGTCATAGCCCTCGCAGGCTACCGCTACCGCCCGCGCAGCCGGCGTACGAGAATGCTCGCGTCCCCACGGGATTCCAGATCCGCCAGCACCACGGCGACCGCCTCGCGCACGATCCGTCCGCGGTCCACCGCGAGCCCGTGCTCACCCCGGAGCACCAGACGCGCGTGCTCCAGGTCCATGAGCTCCTCGGCCGACACGTACACGGTGATCTTCTCGTCGTGCCGCTCCCGCCCGCTGGGCCGCCGAGAGGGCGACCGGCCGCGCTTGCCGCGCTGCTGGGCACCGTTGGAGGCCTGGGGTGAACCTTCCTGCGCCTCCTGACGTCGGGCGGTGCGCTCCGCGGCAGCCGCCCGGAGACGGGACTCGCCCGCCTCCGCCGACCCGGCGTCGACCGCCACATGCTCGGCCCCGTCGCCGTCCCCGCCCTGCGCGGGCACGGACTGGGGGCCGTCCTCGGACGCCGCCCCGTCGGACTCGCCCGCGGGAGCCGGTACCCGGGCCTCGCCGTTGGCCCCCCGCCGGGGAGTGGACGCCTGGAGCGCCATCCCCCCTGTCGTACGGAACAGTTCGTCGGCCCCCGGCAGACTCACTCGGCGTGACACCGGGCGAGCACCTCCCTGGCGAGCTGACGGTAGGCGGCGGCGCCGACGGAGTTGGAGGCGTACGTGGTGATCGGCTCACCGGCGACCGTGGTCTCCGGGAAGCGGACCGTGCGCCCGATGACCGTGTGGTAGACGTGGTCGTCGAACGCCTCGACGACCCGTGCGAGCACCTCACGGCTGTGCACGGTGCGCGAGTCGTACATCGTGGCGAGGATGCCGTCGAGCTCCAGGTCCGGGTTGAGCCGCTCCTGGACCTTCTCGATGGTCTCCGTCAGCAGTGCGACCCCTCGCAGGGCGAAGAACTCGCACTCCAGAGGCACTATCACCTTGTGCGCGGCCGTCAGAGCGTTGACCGTGAGCAGACCGAGTGAAGGCTGACAGTCGATCACGATGTAGTCGTAGTCGGCCATGAGCGGCTTCAGGGCACGCTGCAGTGTCGACTCGCGGGCGACCTCGGAGACCAGCTGGACCTCCGCCGCCGACAAGTCGATATTGCTCGGCAGCAGGTCCATGTTGGGGACCGCGGTCTTCAGCAGGACCTCGTCGGCCGCCATGCCCCGCTCCATGAGCAGGTTGTAGACGGTGAGGTCGAGCTCCATCGGGTTGACACCGAGCCCCACCGACAGCGCGCCCTGCGGGTCGAAGTCCACGAGCAGCACACGTCGGCCGTACTCCGCGAGCGCGGCACCCAGGTTGATGGTCGACGTCGTCTTGCCGACGCCGCCCTTCTGGTTGCACATCGCGATGATCGTCGCGGGTCCGTGACTGGTCAGCGGACCCGGGATCGGGAAGTACGGCAGCGGGCGTCCGGTCGGACCCACGCGCTCACGGCGCTGACGGGCCGCGTCCGGCGCGAGCGTGGCCGCGTACTCCGGATCGGGCTCGTACTCGGCGTCGGGGTCGTAGAAGTGCCCCTCGGGCAGTTCGTCGTAGTCGGCGAAGTGGCTGTGGGGCGCGCCACCTCCGTCGCCGGCCATGGCGTTCACGTGATGGCCATCCATGCTCTGGTGTGCTGTCCGCACGGTGCGCGGACTCTGGTGGGCTGCGAAGGTGCGCACCGCGACGGAGCCGACAGCCTCGAAGCCCGCGGGGCCCTGGGCCTCGGCGGGCATTCCTGGTTGACCACCCCCGGGAAGAAATGTCGACTCATTCACAAGTCGTCTTACCTCCTTGGAGACCAGGAAACTTCTAGACAAGGTCAGCGTGTCACCATGCCGACGGTTGGCGACTCTATGGCGTGTCGGGTGTTCACAGCAACACAATCCGCCGGACCCGGCAGGATGTGTCGGCAATGAAACATCCCGCTGTCAAGGGCGTACGGCAGTCGCACGGCAGGTTTCGCCGGTGTACGAATCGGTTCAAGGGTTACGTTCGACGCGAGTTGACCGAGAGTCGCAAAGTGACCATACACACATCCGGCCGGACCTTCTCGGGCAAGGTCCGGCCGTGCGTGCGACGTTGACGCGCCTTGTTGACGTATCGCCTTTACGAAAAGGTGACTTAGCCATCCGGCGAGGTCAGAGGCTCAGCCGAGCAGCGTTTCCAGCTCCACGTGCTCCAGGCCGTGTGCCTCCGCGACCTCCCGGTAAACGACCTTGCCGTCATGGGTGTTGAGACCCTTGGCCAGCGCGGGATCGCGGCGCAGCGCCTCCACCCAGCCACGGTCGGCGAGTTCGACGATGTACGGCAGCGTCGCGTTGGTGAGCGCGTGGGTGGACGTGTTGGGCACCGCGCCGGGCATGTTGGCGACGCAGTAGAAGACCGAGTCGTGGACCTGGAAGGTCGGCTCGGCATGGGTGGTCGGACGGGAGTCCTCGAAGCAGCCGCCCTGGTCGATGGCGATGTCGACAAGGACACTTCCGGGCTTCATCCGCGCCACGAGCTCGTTGGTGACCAGCTTCGGGGCCTTGGCGCCCGGGATGAGAACGGCCCCGATGACGAGGTCGGCGTCGAGGACGGCCTTCTCCAGCTCGAAGGCGTTGGACATGATCGCCCGGACCTTGGTGCCGAAGACCTTGTCCGCCTCGCGGAGCTTGTTGATGTCACGGTCGAGCAGCGTGACGTGGAAGCCCATGCCGACGGCGATCTGCGTGGCGTTCCAGCCGGAGACACCGCCGCCGATGACGACGGCCCGCGCGGGCTGGGTGCCGGGGACACCGCCCGGGAGGACACCGCGGCCGCCGACCGAGCGCATCAGGTGGTAGGCGCCGACCTGCGGGGCGAGCCGGCCCGCGACCTCGGACATCGGGGCGAGCAGCGGGAGCGCGCGGGAGGGCAGCTCGACGGTCTCGTAGGCGATCGCGGTGGTGCCGGACCCGATGAGCGCGTCGGTGCACTCCTTGGAGGCGGCCAGGTGCAGGTAGGTGAAGAGCGTCTGGTCCTTGCGGAGGCGGTGGTACTCCTCGGCGACGGGCTCCTTGACCTTCAGCAGCAGGTCGGCGGCGGCCCACACCTCGTCGGCGGTCTCCAGGATCAGGGCGCCCTCGGCGACGTACTCCTCGTCCGGGATGGAGGAGCCGAGGCCGGCGCCCCGCTCGATGACGACCTGGTGGCCGTGGCGCACCAGTTCGTGCACACCTGCGGGGGTGATGGCCACCCGGAACTCGTTGTTCTTGACCTCGCGGGGGATGCCGACCTTCACGTGGATCACGGTCCTTGGCTCAGTGGATGTGGGGCAATACGACACATACCCAGGCATGCACGAGCACACCAGGAGACACCGCAGGAGAAGGTGCGGCAGAGCCAGTCTAATGAAGGTGTTCCCGCTGTCTAGCCTTTCATTGCATCAATCTTCCGCAGATGTACTACGGATTTCGCAGGCATTAGCGTCGTGTTCCGGCTCGTCGGCCTGCTCCGGCCCGGGTTTCCCCTGGGAAAGCTCCTCCCCCAGCAGCCGCTCGGCGGCGCCGCGGTGCAGCTGGGCGGCCGCGGGATCGCCGAGGCGCTCCAGCGTGTCCGCGAGCCGCAGCTGGAGCGCGGCCTGCAGCCGGACGTCCTCGGCGCGCCCGGCCCAGTCGACGGCCTCCTGGCAGGTGCGCAACGACTCCTCGGGGTGTCCGGCGTACTCCTGGACGCGGGCGAGCTCGCTCAACGCCCGTGCGTGGGCTGCGACATCGCCGTTCTTGCGGTGTCCGGCGAGCGCGGCCCGCCAGTTCCTGGCCGCCTCGCCGTAGCGGCCGGCGTAGGTGTGCGCGGCGGCGATACGGCCGTACAGCCGGGCGGCCTCCGCGCGCTCGTCCCGGGCCAGCCGCTGGGCGAGGGCCCGGCCGAACCAGTCGGCGGCCCGGTCGTAGTCGCCGAGCTCCAGATGCGCGCCGCCTACGGATTCCATCGCGCGGCCGGTCGCATACGGGTCGTTCGCCTCCCGTCCGGCGTCCAGCGCCTCCCGGTAGCGGGCCAGTGCCTCGCGGGTCCGGCCCGTCTGGGCGTCCAGGTCGGCGAGGTTCAGCAGGGCGGCGGCCTTCTCGCGGGGCAGGTCGCGCCGCTCGGCCACGTCCAGGACCAGGCCGTGGATGCCGTAGAGGTCGGGGGCGGCAGCCTTCATCCCGAAGTGGGCGACCATCGTGCGCACGAGCTGCGACATCAGACGCCGGGCGAGGGTGTCCAGCTCCCCGTCGGCGACCGCGAGACGGGCCGCGGCGAGCAGGGCGGACCTGCGCACGCGCAGCCAGTCCTCGGCGGCCCTGGGGCTCGGGAAGCGCAGGGAGCGCGGCAGGTCCTTGAGCTTCTCGCGGGCGTCGGGGTTGTCGGTCTCGGTGATCGCCCGGGAGGACTGGAGCAGCCGCACGGTCCGTTCCAGCATGCGGGCGCGGGCCAGTTGGAGTTCGGCCGGGCGGTCCTGGGAGTTGGCGAGGGCCTTGAACAGCGGGTGCAGACAGCCGGGGACCACGTACTGCGGCAGCGTTGAGTCCACGGCGTGCAGCAGGCCGAGGCCGACGAAGTCGTCGAGGGTGGAGCGGGCGCCGTCCACCGAGCAGCCGGCGAGCGCGGAGGCGGTGTGCGGGTCGACGAGGCCGGCCGGCGCGAGGGAGAGCAGCCGCAGAATCCGGGCGGCGGGGTTCGGCAGGGACGCGTAGACGAGTTTGAAGACCCGGCTGAGCGGGTCCCCTTCGTCACTCTCCGCATGCAGCTGTTTGGCCAGATCGGCGACGGCGGACTTGGGACGGGCGGCGAGCCAGCCCCCGGCCAGCATCAGCGCGGCCGGGTGGCCCTGGCACTCCTCGACGAGTCCCTCGGCGGCACGCGGATCGACCGTGATGCGGACCGCCCCGGTGTGCCGGGACAGCAGGTCCAGCGCGGACTTGGTGTCGAGCCCGCCGAGCGTGCACGGGCGGACGTCCGCGATCCCGGTCAGCGGGCCCCCCGAAACGGCCACGACCAGGCATTCCGGAGTATCCGGAAGCAGGGCGTCCACCTGCGCGGCGGCCACCGCGTCGTCGAGCAGGAGCAGGGCACGCCGGTCGGCGAGGGCCTCGCGCAGCACCGCCGTGAGGTCGTCCTCCGAGGCCCCTGCGGGCGCCGACACATCGAGCGCGGCGAGCAGTTCACGGGCGGTGTGCTCGACGGGAACGGGGGTGCCGTCGGGCTCGCTGAGCCGGGCGCGCAGCACCCCGTCCCGGTAACGCTGCGCAACCTGCCGTACGAGTTCCTCGGCGAGCTCGGTACGGCCGGAACCCGGCCTGCCCGCAATGAGCAGCACGCGTGCGCGAGGTGCCTTGCGCCCCGAGATGGTGTCCAGCCCGGCGCGCTCGATATCGGCCCGGAGTTCCTTCAACTCCCGCTCCCGGCCCAGGAACTGACTCTCGGCCGACAGCTCCACGCCGCCTGCTTCCACCGCCTGGTCCGTCACGGGCCACACTCCCGTCCACCGCACGCGCAAAGCCCGCCGGGACCCCGGTTCGGGCATTCAGAGCCTAGTTCACGCTCTGCAACGTTCCTGGTGGAGCGCGGCGGCGGGGCCACGGGAGTCCCCCGATCGGATCAACGGATCATAGGAACTATGGCAGCGCAGTACCGACAGGGGCGCGGGGCTGTATCGATATGCGGCTCCGCCGCGTGGGCGCGACCAGCCACATCGGACCCGCGTCCCGCGACGATCCGACACCACTACGGCGCTGCCCGCATCGGCTCAGCTCTCGAACGGCCGCGCCGGCCACTCCGCCTCAGCCGGCCGCAACCCGTCCAGCCCACCGGAAGCCCGGGCGGCCACCAGCGAGAGCACGCCCACCACCAGACAGTTGTTGTGCAACTCCCCGGCCAGCACCCCCCGCACCAGCTCGGGGACCGGCACACGCGCGTGCTCCATGTCCGCCTCCTCGTCCTCGACCTCGAACCGCTCCTCCTCGGCCTCGGACAGCCCCGTGGCAAGGAAGATCCGGATCGCCTCGTCGCAGCCGCCCGGAGTGGTGTAGACGTCCGTCAGCACCCGCCAGTTCTCCGCCTTGACGTGCGCCTCCTCGTACAGCTCCCGCTGGGCCGCGTGCAGCGGATTCTCACCGGGCACGTCGAGCAGTCCGGCGGGGATCTCCCACAGCTTCTGCCGTACGGGGTGCCGGTACTGCCGGATGAGCAGGACCCGGTCCTCGTCGTCGAGGGCGAGGACGGCCACGGAGCCCGGGTGGACCTGGTAGTCACGGCGGACCACCGACCCGTCGGGCATGACGACCTCGTCCGTGCGGACGGAGGTCTTGTTGCCCACGAAGGGGGTCTCCGTGGCCCGGATCTCCCACTCCTGCGGGGTGTCCTTGATCGTCATGCCCTGTCCTTCCCCACGTGCACAAAAGAAGCCGGGGCACTCGCCGTTGAATGCGCGCGCCCCGGCCACCGTACAACTGTCGTGCTACTGAGAAGTCTTCCGCTCGACCGCGGCCTTCACGAGGCCCGCGAACAGCGGGTGCGGACGCGTCGGCCGCGAGCGCAGCTCCGGGTGGGCCTGCGTGGCGACCAGATAGGGGTGGACATCGCGCGGGTATTCGACGTATTCGACGAGCTTGCCGTCCGGCGAGGTGCCGGAGAACACGATGCCCGCGTTCTTTTCGAGCTCGGCGCGGTAGGCGTTGTTCACCTCGTAACGGTGCCGGTGCCGCTCCTCGACGTACTCCTTGCCGTCGTACACCTCACGGACGATGGAGCCCTCGGCGAGCTTGGCCGGGTACATGCCGAGCCGCATGGTGCCGCCCATGTCGCCCTCGCCTGCGACGATGTCGAGCTGCTCGGCCATGGTGGAGATGACCGGGTGCCCGGTGGCCGCGTCGAACTCGGTGGAGTTGGCGTCCGGGATGTCGGCCAGGTTCCGCGCGGCCTCGATCACGATGCACTGCAGGCCCAGGCAGAGACCGAGCAGCGGGATCCTGTTCTCGCGGGCGTACTTGATCGCGCCGACCTTGCCGAGCACACCGCGGTCGCCGAAGCCGCCCGGGATGCAGATGCCGTCGACGTCACCGAGCTGCGCCGCGGCGCCGGCCGGGGTCTTGCAGTCGTCGGAGGTGACCCACTTGATCTTGACGCGGGCCTTGTTGGCGAAGCCGCCGGCCCGCAGCGCCTCGGTGACCGACAGGTAGGCGTCGGGCAGGTCGATGTACTTGCCGACCAGGGCGAGGGTGATCTCGTGGTCGGGGTTGTGGACGCGGTCGAGCAGGTCGTCCCAGGTCGTCCAGTCCACGTCCCGGAACGGCAGGTCCAGCTTGCGGACGACGTAGGCGTCCAGGCCCTCGCCGTGCACGGTCTTCGGGATGTCGTAGATCGAGCGGGCGTCGGGGCAGGCCACGACCGCGGCCTCGTCGACGTCGCACATCAGCGAGATCTTGCGCTTGATCGCGGCCGGCACCTCGCGGTCGGAGCGCAGCACGATCGCGTCCGGCTGGATACCGATGTTGCGCAGTGCCGCAACCGAGTGCTGGGTGGGCTTCGTCTTCAGCTCACCCGACGGTCCGATGTACGGCAGGAGGGAAATGTGGACGACGAAGACGTTGTCACGGCCGACCTCGTGACGGACCTGGCGGACCGTCTCCAGGAACGGCAGCGACTCGATGTCACCGACCGTGCCGCCGACCTCGGTGATGACGACGTCGACCTCGTCGGTCGCCATCCGGCGGATGCGGTGCTTGATCTCGTTGGTGATGTGCGGGATGACCTGCACGGTGTCGCCCAGGTACTCGCCGCGCCGCTCCTTGGCGATCACGGTGTTGTACACCTGGCCGGTGGTGACGTTCGCCGAGCCGTCGAGGTCACGGTCGAGGAAGCGCTCGTAGTGGCCGATGTCCAGGTCGGTCTCGGCGCCGTCGTTGGTGACGAACACCTCACCGTGCTGGAAGGGGTTCATCGTGCCCGGGTCGACGTTGAGGTACGGGTCGAGCTTCTGCATCACGACGCGCAGGCCCCGCGCCTTGAGCAGCATGCCGAGGCTGGAGGCCGTCAGGCCCTTGCCGAGCGAGGAAGCGACACCCCCAGTGACGAAGATGTGCTTGGTCGTCGTGGCTGTGCTGTTTCGAAAAGCAGCGGTCATGGCCAAGAGGGGGCTCCCGTGGTCGCGATCTGGAGGTGCGGTTCGGGGGTCAGACGCCACCCGGGCCACGGGCTACCAGGGTATCAGCGCCGCGAGGAGATGGCTTCCGGCCACGCTCCGCACACGTGCCGACACGGACCCGCACGAGCACACCCGTTTCTCACCCGTTGCTCACCCGTTCGGCCCACCCGCGTTGCCCGGAGCGGCACACAGATCATCTACGTGCGTCGTATCCTGCTCGGACACTCGCTGCCGAGCCGGGCCGAGAACACGGGACCACCCCACCCGTAGGCGCCGGAACAACGAGAGCTCGTCAGGTCGTTGAGCAACAGTTGTCGTTTTGCCTCACGGCGGCAGGCCTGTTTTGCTTCACCGCTCAACGACGCATTACAACGACCCCCTTGACCGCACCAAGCGACAGCCCCCTTTTTCCCTGAGGGGGTGACGTGGCCGTTCGACTGGAGTTGCACGTGGCCGGGCGCATCGAAGACTACGCACTCATCGGAGACATGCAGACCGCTGCCCTGGTCTGCCGGGACGGCACGGTGGACTGGCTGTGCCTGCCCCGCTTCGACTCGCATGCCATCTTCGCCGGCCTGCTGGGCACCGAGGAACACGGCTTCTGGCGGCTCGGACCCGCGCACGCGGCCGACGCCGAGCCCCCCACCGCGGCCCGGCGCGGCTACCGCGGCGACTCCCTGATCCTGGAGTCGGAGTGGGACACCCCCCGCGGCACGGTCCGTGTGACGGACTTCATGCCCCCGCGTGACGGCGCCCCGCAGCTGATCCGGATCGTGGAGGGCGTCTCGGGCCGCGTCCCGATGCGCTCGGCCCTGCGCATGCGGTTCTCCTACGGCCGTGTCGTGCCGTGGGTCCACAAGCACGAGGGCCGCACGGTCGCCGTGGCGGGCCCGGACTCGGTGTGGTTCGACACCGAGTGCGAGACCTACGGCAAGTCCCTGACGACGTACTCGGACTTCACGGTCGCCCCGGGTGACCGGATCGCGTTCACCATCTCGTGGGAGCCCTCGCACAAGCAGCCGCCCCCGCTGCCGGAGCCCGAGCAGTCGCTGGAGGCGACGCAGGACTTCTGGCGCGAGTGGGTCGAGCACTGTACGTACCACGGCCCGTACCGCGAGGCGGTGATCCGCTCGCTGATCACCCTCAAGGCGCTGACGTACGCCCCCACCGGCGGCATCGTGGCGGCCCCCACCACCTCCCTGCCCGAGGACATCGGCGGCGTCCGCAACTGGGACTACCGCTACACCTGGCTGCGGGACGCGGCCATCACCCTGTCCTCGCTGCTGCGCACCGGCTACCGAGAGGAGGCCCGTGCCTGGCGCGAGTGGCTCCTGCGGGCCGTCGCCGGCGACCCCGAGAACCTGCAGATCATGTACGGCATCGCGGGCGAACGGGAGTTGGGCGAGGCGGAGCTGGACTGGCTGCCGGGCTACGAGAGCTCCGCCCCGGTCCGGGTCGGCAACGGCGCCGCGCACCAGCTCCAGCTGGACGTGTACGGCGAGGTCACCGAGGCACTGCACCTCGGCCACATGACCGGCCTGGCCCGCAACGACTACGCCTCCCTGCTCCAGCTCAAGCTGATCCGCTACCTGGAGCAGCACTGGGACGAGCCGGACGAGGGCATCTGGGAGGTGCGCGGCCCGCGCCGGCACTTCGTGCACTCCAAGGTGATGGCCTGGGTCGCCGTCGACCGCACCATCAAGCTCATCGAGTCCGGGGACGCGGACGGCCCGCTGGAGAAGTGGCGCGACCTGCGCGACGACATCCATCGGGACGTGTGCGAGAAGGGTTACGACAAGGAGCGCAACACCTTCACGCAGTCGTACGGCTCGAAAGAGCTGGACGCCTCCCTGCTGCTGATCCCGCAGATGGGCTTCCTGCCGCCGGACGACAAGCGCGTGATCGGCACCATCGAGGCGATCCAGCGCGAACTGTCCACCGAGGACGGCTTCATCCTGCGCTACCCGACGACCTCGGGCGGCGACGAGAACCTCGACGGTCTGCCGGGCGACGAGGGCGCGTTCCTGGCCTGCTCGTTCTGGATGGCGGACGACCTGGCGATGATCGGCCGCGTGGACGAGGCCCGCAAGCTCTTCGAGAAGCTCCTGGCCCTGCGCAACGACCTCGGCCTGCTCGCCGAGGAGTGGGACCCGCGCCTGAAGCGCCAGGTCGGCAACTTCCCGCAGGCCTTCAGCCACGTCCCCCTCATCGACACGGCACTGCGGCTGACGGCGTCGGGGGCGTACGGCGGTTGACCCGCTGATCCACGGGGGACCGGGGCGGCCGACGGCTGAACAGGCCCGTCGGCCGAAGCCCGCCTAGGCTGGTGCCATCACCCCCAAGGAAGGGGGCGCCCCCATGGCATCCCCGTCAACTGCGGGCGCGGCCCTCACCGCGCTGCGCGAGGAACTGGTCGGCGACGTGTTCGCCCCGGGTGATCCGGGCTTCGACGAGGCCCGGACCGTCTTCAACTCGATGATCGACCGACGGCCCGCGGTCATCGCGCAGTGCGTGACCGAGGACGACGTCGTACGGGCCGTCCGCTTCGGAAGAGACCTGGACCTGCCGATCGCGGTGCGCGGCGGCGGGCACAGCGTGTCCGGCATGGCCCTCAACGACGGCGGACTGGTCATCGACCTGCGCCATCTGCGTACGGTCACCGTCGATCCCGCGGCCGGGTCGGTGCGCGTCGCGGGCGGCGCCACGATGAGCGACCTGGACCGGGCCTGTCAGCCGCACGGCTTGGCCACCACCGGCGGCCGGGTGTCCACGACCGGCGTCGGCGGCTTCGTCCTGGGCGGCGGTTCCGGCTGGCTGGACCGCTGGTGCGGGCTCGCCGTCGACAACCTGCTCGGCGCCGACCTCGTCACCGCGGACGGCGAGCGGGTCCACGCGAGCGCCGACGAGAACCCGGAGTTGTTCTGGGGTCTGCACGGCGGGGGCGGCAACTTCGGCGTCGCCACCGCGCTCACCCTCAAACTGCACGCACTGCCCGAGTTCTCCATGGCGCTGCTGCTGTACCTACCGGAGTTCGGCCCCGAGGTCGTCCGCACCTACCGCGAGCTGATCTCCGTCGGCCCGGACGAGGCGAGCGGCGGTGTGCTGTACATCACCGGCCCGCCCGAGGAGTTCGTACCGCCGCACCTGGTCGGCACGCTCCTGTGCGGTGCGCTGCTGACGTACGCCGGGTCCGAGGAGGAGATGCTGAAGCTGGCCGAGCCGCTGCTGGCCCTGCCGCACGAGGCGGAGGTCATGGGGGCGATGCCGTACGCCGATGTCCAGTGCATGCTCGACGATCCGCCGGGGATGCGGAACTACTGGTCGGCGGAGTACCTGACCGGTGTGCCGGACGACTTCCTGGACGTCTACTGCTCCCGGGCGCAGTCCCTGCCCGTGCCGACCGGCACCATGCATGTGCTGTTCCCGCTGGGCGGGGCGATCGCCGCGGGTCCGCGCGACTACCCCGTGCCCTACCGGGACGCGCCGTGGGCCGTGCACCCCTTCGCGATGTGGGAGGACCCGGCGCAGGACGAGCGGTGCATCCAGTGGGTCCGGGACGCGTGCGCGGACGCGCGACCGTGGAGCACCGGCGCGGTCTACCTGAACTTCATCGGTGACGAGGGCACCGAGCGGGTCACGGCCGGCGTGGGCGCGGAGAACACCGGACGGCTGGCCGCGCTGAAACGCCGTTACGACCCGGACAACGTGTTCCGCTTCAACCACAACATCAGCCCGGCGTAAGGGCCGTCAGGGTGCGCTCGCCGCCCGGGTCCCCCGCCGTCGCCGGAACGAGGGCGATCTCGTCGAGTCCCGCCTCGGCATAGGTGTCGATCCTGGCCCGTACGGCGTCCACGTCGCCCACCAGACCGAGCGTGGCGGCCGCCCTCGGCGGGAGGGCGCGCAGCAGGGTCTCCGGGTCGGCCCCGGTCGCCGCGAGCATCACCGCCTCGCCGAATCCGGCCTCGACGAACACCTCGCTGTAGCCCGGCACGGTCAGGTATCCGGCGATACTGCCCAGCACCTGCGCGAGCGACTCCGGTGCCGGGTCGACGGCCGCCGGCAGCCACGCGGCGAGCGTGGGCGGCGTGCGGCCCGCCTTCTCCGCCGCCACGTCCAGCTGCGCTCGCAACGCCCGCACCTGCTCCGGGGAGACCACGTCCAGCAGCATCCGGTCGGCGTGCGCGGCGGCCGTGGCGATCGCGCGGGGCCCGAAGGCGGCGACGGTGAGCGCGCCACCGGGCGCGGGCAGCCGTCGGCGGAACATGCTGCCGGGCACGACCGGCTGCCCCGGAACGCCGTGCATCAGCCGCCGTACGGCTGCCGCGCTCTCCTCCAGTACGGCCGCGGGGCGCGTCCTGGGCCGGTCGTGCACGCCCTCCACCACCCGCTTGCTGGAGGTGCCCAGCGCCACCCCGACCGGCCGTCCGACGAGCGCCGCGACCGACGCGGCGCCCCTGGCCACGGTGTACGGGTCGCGCACGGACACCGGCACCGGACCGGCGGTCAGCGTCACCCGCTCGGTGGCCCGCCCGATCGCGGCGGCGAGGACGAAGGAGTCCCACGTCGGCCCTTCACCGGCCCACACCTCCCGGTAGCCGAGCCGGTCGGCGACCACCGCCACCCGTACCGGCTCCTCGACCGGAGTGTCGTCCTCCCGTGCCACGGCAACCACGCTGAAGTCCATGCCCCGGCCGCTACCCCGACACGGCGCCGGGCACGCCTCGGGTAGCGTCCGGCTCATGGACAGCGCTACGAGCAGCGGATTCGACACCCAGGGCGCCGGGATCACCGTGCAGCGGGCGCTGGAGCTGCCCGGTCTGCGCAGCGGGCTCCCGGAGATCCTCGCGGGCGCGGACCGGCTGCACCGGACCGTGCGCTGGGTGCACGCGGGCGAGGTGCCCAACATCGCTTCCCTGCTGAAGGGCGGCGAGCTGCTGCTGACCACCGGCTACGGTCTCGGCACCCGTCCGGCCGAACAGCGCGCGTTCGTCCGCACCCTGGCCGAGCGCGGTATCGCGGCCCTGGTCGTCGAGCTCGGCCCGCGTTTCACCCGGCTGCCCGCCTCCCTCGTCGACACGGCCCGCGCGACCGGCCTGCCGCTGGTCCAGCTGCACCGCGAGGTGCCGTTCGTGGCGGTCACCGAGGAGATCCACACCGAGATCGTCAACGGCCACTACGCGCTGCTCCAGCGCGCGGAGGAGGTGCACAGGCGCTGCACCGAGGCCCTGCTGGGCGGCGGCGGTGTCCCTCAGGTACTCGGCATCCTGGCCGACTTCAGCGGCAACCCGGTCTTCCTGGAGACGCCGGACGGCCGGCTCCTGTACGCCGCCGGGGCAGGCCCCGAGGGCGCCGACCCGCTCCAGGTGTGGGAGGGACTGCGCAGCCAGCACAAGGACTCGCCGCCGTCCGGCTCGGCTCTCGTGGACGTGCCCGGGGGCGGCCCCGGCACGGGTTCGGTACGGGCGCGGCTGGTCCTGCTTCCGGTACGGGCCCCGCTCGGGCCGGTGCACCGCATGGCGGCCGAACGCGCCGCGGGCATCCTGGCCGTCGTCCTGATGCAGGCCCGCCAGGAGGAGGAGCTGGCGGCACGCGGCCGCGGCGACTTCCTCACCGACCTCGCCGAAGGCAGGATCACCGCCGAGGACGCGCCCGCACAGGCGCGCGTGCTGGGCTTCAAGCCGGGCACGGGTCCGCTGCTGCCGGTGGTGATGCGGCTCGGCGACGCCCTCTCCCCGGGCGGTGGCTGGGCGGTCCTGGCCCGGGCGGTCTCCGAGGAACTGGCCGCGGTCGGTGTGCCCGTCCTGCTCGGCGTGCGACCGGTCGAAGGCCGTGTGCTCGTGCTGCTCGGACTGCGCTCGGAGTCGGAGCGGTCGGCGGTCGCGGACCGGGTCGCGGCGGCTCTGCGGGCGGGTGTGGAGCGGGCCGGGATGCAACGGCCCGGTGCCCAACCGCCCGTGGTCGTGGTCGGCATGGCGGGCAGCTGGGCGGCGGCCTCGGCGGGCCTGCGCCACGCGGCCGAGACGGCGACGGCCGCACAGGGCCTGTCCGACCGCCCCTGGTACGACGCCCGCCGCCTCGACATCGACCTGCTGCTGTGGCGGCTGCGTGACCACCCGGACCTCGCGGCCTTCGTGGACCGCGCGATCGGGCCGCTGCGCGCCCACGACAACCGTTCCAAACCGCCGCTGCTGCCCACGCTGGAGACCTATCTGGCGCACGCGGGCCGCAAGGCGGAGACGGCCCGCGAACTCCACCTCAACCGGCAGACCCTCTACAACCGCCTCGCCCGCATCGGCGAGTTGCTCGGCACGGACCTCGACGACCCGCAGACGGTACTGGCGTTGAGCCTGGCGCTGCGGGCGCGCCGGCACGTGCCCTAGATCAGCGGCCGGAGCTGGGTCAACTCGTCGTAGACGCTGAGCACCTGAGCGACGGTCTCGTCCTCGGTGGGCCAGGTCGCCGCCTGCCGCACGCCCCGCTCCCTCAGCAGGTCCTGCCGCTCGGGATCCCCGAGCAGCCGCACGACGGCCTCGGCGAGCGCCTGCGGGTCGCCGTACGGGACGAGTTCGGCCGCGTCGCCGACGAGTTCGGGGATGCCGCCGACCGCGGTCGCGACGAGCGGCACGCGCGCGTGGAAGGCCTCCTGGGCGAGCACCGAGCGGGCCTCCCAACGGCTGGGCAGGAGTGCGAGATCGGCGGCCGCGAGCAGTTCGGTGATGTCGTCGCGTCGGCCGATGAGGCGAACCGGCAGCCCTTCTTCCTCGATGCGGCTCTGCAGGACGGGCCGCAGCGGGCCCTCCCCCGCGACGACGACAAGCGGTACGGGATCGAGAAGGCGCCACGCGCGGGTGGCGTCCAGCAGCGTCTCGTAGCCCTTGTGCCGCTCCAGAGCGCCGACCGCGATCAGCAACGGCCTGCCGGTGGCCCCCAGTTCGGCCCGCATTTTCGGCCGCAGCCGATCGGGGTCCTCCTGCTCGACGGCCCCGCGCGGTCCGGGCAGGGCCACTGCGGCGAGCCGCGCGTCCCGGGCACCCGTCCCGCGCGCCCGGTCCACGAGCGCCGAGGTGGATCCGAGGACCACGGAGGCGGCCTTCACGACCCGGCGCTCGAGGAGGCGTACGAAATGAGCCCGCGCGCCCTCGGCGTACACCCGGTCGTGCCAGGTGACGATGAGCGGAGTCCGCCGCCCGGCGAGCGCCAGCACCGCACGGAACGAGGCGTGCAGCCCGTGCGCGTGCACCAGGTCCGCATCCGCGCATGCCGCCCGCAGCACGGCCACGGAGGTCGGATCGCTGCTGCGCGGCACGTGCACGTGTTCGGCACCGGCCCCGGAAAAGTCGTAGGTGCGATCCGCCTCGGCGGGGGCGCACACCGTGACCCGCACGCCCCGCGCGACGAGCCCCGAGGTCAGGGAGCGCACATGCGCGCTGCTGCCGGCATTGCCGCCGCCCAGCACCTGCACGGTGCGCAGCGGCGACTGGCCGTGCGGTGAGTGGCTGCTCACGGGGGTCACGTGGCCGGGGCTCCTGGTTCGGGTCGGACGGTCACGAGGAAACGTACAGAAGGTGTCGAGCGGAGGGGTGTACCGCGCGCTTCCTACGCGTGATGGGTTCTCCCCCAAGGATGCCAGGACGTACGGGTGTTCCGCGCATACGGAGAGCGAGCGCAAGGGCGCGCGCGGCGAGTCGGGGTCACTCACACGAGTGAGAGCACGGTGCCCGCCCCCGTTCCAGGGCGCTCCACCCCAGGGCGCACGACACTCCACGCCGACCCCCACCCCCCAGGGGCGCGGGGAACTGCGCGACCGGCCCCCACCGGCCCGCAGCCGACACAACCCGACCGGCCACCCACCCACCCCCCGCCGCCACGCCCGACGCGAGTCAACGGTGGCCGCGACTACCCAGGACGCCCCGTCACGCGTCCGCCCGAGCCGTCGCCAGCAACTCCTCCGCATGCGCACGGGCCGTCTCGGAGTCCTCCTGCCCGGCGAGCATCCGGGAGAGCTCCCGAACCCGCTCCTCGCCCTCCAGCACCTTCACACCGGACCGGGTGACGGACCCGTCGTTGGTCTTCTCGACCAGCAACTGCCGGTCGGCGAAGGCGGCGACCTGAGGCAGGTGCGTCACGACGACGACCTGCGCGGTCTTCGCGAGCCGCGCCAGGCGCCGCCCGATCTCCACCGCCGCCTTGCCGCCGACACCGGCGTCGACCTCGTCGAAGAGATACGTCGGCACGGGGTCCGTCCCCGCGAACACGACCTCGACGGCCAGCATCACGCGTGACAGCTCACCACCGGACGCGCCCTTGGCGATGGGCCGCGGCGGCGCCCCCGGGTGCGGGGCGAGCAGCAGTTCGACCTCGTCGACACCGGACGTCCCGTAGGCGACGGTGCGCCCGCCGACCTCCACACCCTCCGGGTCCTCGGTCTGCCGGATGTCGAACGACACACGCGCGTGGGGCATCGCCAGCGACGCCAGCTCTGCCGTCACCGCCGCCGCAAACCTCTCCGCGGCGTCCGTTCGCGCGTCCGACAACGCCTGTGCCAGCCCGCCCAGTTCGGCCCGGAGCGCGTCCCGCTCGGCGGTCAGCTCGTCGATCCGCTCGTCGTCGCCGTCGAGTTCGGTGAGACGCCCGGCGCTCTGCTCGGCCCAGGTGAGCACGGCGGCGACGTCATCGCCGTACTTCCGTGTCAGCGCGGTGAGGGCGGCCCGGCGCTCCTCGACGGCCGACAGCCGCAGCGGATCGGCGTCCAGGTCGTCGGCGTACCCGGCCAGCTCACCGGCCACGTCGCCCAGCAGGATGCCGATCTCCCCGATCCGGTCGGCGAGCGCGGCAAGGGCGGGGTCGTGCGACCGTACGGCCTCCAGAGCCCGCTGGGCGCCCGCCACGAGCGTCGCGGCATCGATGCCCTCAGGATCCTCGGGGTTCCCGGCGAGGGCGCCGTGAGCGGCCGTGGCGGCCGACGACAGTGCCTCGGCGTGCCCGAGCCGCTCGGCCTCCTCGGCCAGTTCGACGTCCTCACCGGCACGCGGCTCGACACCGGCGATCTCGTCGAGCCCGTACCGCAGCATGTCGGCTTCCTGGGCCCGCTCACGCGCGCGGGTGACGATCTCGTCCAGCTCGACGGAGACGGCCCGCAGCCGCCGGTAGGCCTCGGTGTACTTGGCCAGCGGCACGGTGACCGCGTCGCCCGCGTACCGGTCGAGCGCCTGCCGCTGCCGGTTCAGCTTGAGCAGCCCCTGCTGATCGGTCTGGCCGTGCACGGCGACCAGCTCGTCGGCGAGCTCGGCGAGCACCCCGACCGGCACGGACCGCCCGCCCAGGTGCGCCCGGGACCGCCCTTCGGCGGAAACGGTACGGCTGATGAGCAGCGCCCCGTCGTCGATCTCCGCCCCGGCCTCCTCGGCCCGTACGACCACGCGGTCACCGGGGGACACACTGATCCGCCCCTCCACGACCGCTTTCTCGGCCCCGATCCGCACGAGCGCCGCGTCAGCCCGTCCACCGAGCAGCAACCCCAGGCTGGTGACCACCATGGTCTTGCCCGCACCCGTCTCACCGGTGACAGCAGTGAACCCGGGTGACAGCTCGACGACAGCGTCGTCGATGACTCCGAGCGACCGTATCCGCATCTCTTCCAGCACGGTGACGACCTTACGAGGTCGGGGCAACGAGATGCGAGGCCCCCTGTCACTCGGGCGAGTGGAGGTTTTTCAGGGGCGCGGGGCTGTATCGACTTGCGGCTCCGCCGCGTGGGCGCGACAAGCCCCACCGGCTCGCAGCCGCCCACGCTCCGCAACCACCCCCACGGTTGGCTAGTGAGGCGCCCCCCGCCACCCGGAAACGGGCAACGCGAACTTCGCCACAAGCCGATCCGTGAACGACGCATGATGCAGCCGGGCCAACCGCACCGGCACAGCACCCCGCCGCACCTCGACCCGCGCCCCCGGCGGCAACTCGAAGGTCCGCCGCCCGTCGCACCACAACACACCCGGCGGAATGTGCGGCAGCAATTCCACGGCCAGCACGGAGTTCGGCGAGGTCACCAACGGTTTCGCGAACAGCGCGTGTGCGGAGATCGGGACCATCAGCAGCGCCTCCACCTCGGGCCACACCACGGGCCCGCCCGCGGAGAACGCGTAGGCCGTGGACCCGGTGGGCGTGGACAGCACGATCCCGTCACACCCGAACCCGGTCACCGGCCGCCCGTCGATCTCCAGCACGACCTCGAGCAGCTTCTCCGCGCCGGCCTTCTGCACGGCCGCCTCGTTCAGCGCCCAGTCGGTGTGGACGATGTCCCCGTTCCGGTGAACGATGACGTCGACCGTCATACGCTCCTCGACCTCGTACGACTTGGTCACCACCCGGTCGACGACCTTGTCGAGGTCGTCCCGCTCGGCCTCCGCGAGGAACCCGACACTGCCCAGGTTGACGCCCAGCATCGGCACCCCGGAGGCCCGGGCGAACTCGGCGCCGCGCAGCAGCGTCCCGTCACCGCCGAGCACGATGAGCAGTTCGCACCCTTCGAGGCACTGCGGAGTGGCCTCCTTGACGAGTTCCACCTCGGGCGGCAGCGGCAGGTCGGCGGCCTCGTACTCCAGGACGCGCACGCCGATCCCCGACTGCATCAGTCCCTTCACGACCAGCTCGGCACTGCGGATGGCCGCGGGCCGCCCGGTGTGGGCGAGCAGGAAAACAGTACGAGCTCGGTTCTGGCTCAACGCGGCCCCTCCGCAACTGCACGGTCGACATCGGCCGGGTCCAGGGCGGGCGCCCCGGCACGCAGCCACAGAAAGTATTCGACATTGCCCGAGGGCCCGGGCAACGGACTGGCCGTGACGCCGTTCACCCCGAGCCCGAGTTCGGCCGCTTTTCCGGCGACCCCGCGCACGGCCTCGGCCCGCAGCTGCGTACTGCGGACGACTCCCCCACTGCCCAGCCGTTCCTTCCCCACCTCGAACTGCGGCTTGACCATCATCACCAGGTCGGCGTCCGGCTTCACGCACCGCACAAGGGCGGGCAGTACCAGTCCGAGCGGGATGAAGGACAGATCCCCCACGACAAGATCCACTGGTTCCCCATCGATCGCTTCGAGCGTCAACTCGCGTACGTTCGTACGGTCTTTGACGGTGACGCGTTCATCGCTTTGGAGAGACCACGCGAGTTGGCCGTAGCCGACGTCGACGGCGACCACGTGCGTGGCACCGGCCCGCAGCAGCACATCGGTGAAACCGCCGGTGGACGCACCGGCGTCCAGCGCCCGCCGCCCCTCGACGACCAGCCCCCGCGGCACGAACGCCTGGAGGGCACCCGCAAGCTTGTGCCCGCCCCGGGACACGTAGTCGGGATCACTGTCGTCGCTCTGGACCAGGATCGCGGCCGCGGTCTCCACCTGGGTGGCGGACTTGGTCGCGACGGTCTTGCCGACGGTGACCCGCCCGGCCGCGATCAGCTGCCCGGCGTGCTCGCGCGAGCGCGCGAGCTTCCGCCGGACCAGCTCCGCGTCCAGACGACGGCGTGCGACTCCTGCCACGTTCGGTTCAGCTCCTAGTGCCATACGAGGGTGAAGGCACCCTCTGGTCATACGACGGCGAGGGCGCCGGAGGTTCCGGGCGGGCGTCGAGCGCCGTGAGCGCGTCGCGCAGCCCCCGGTGTACATCCTCGTACACCTCGCCGTGGCCGTCCGTGGCGAGGTGGTCGGCGTCGCCCAGCCGCTCCAGCCGGGCGTCGACCTCGACGTTGCCGGTGGGGATGCGGGGCACGTTCAAAGGCGCGGGGGCAGCAGGGTCGTACCCGGGGTCGACCGGGACCTCTTGTGAAGGCTCTGGAACTGCGTCGCTCATGCCCAGACGCTACCTCGAACCCCTGGGGTACCGTCGATCGCGATGGCCACGATCGAGGAGTGCCGCGCCGCACTCGAGAAGCTCTCCGACACCATGCGGAACGCCGAGGGGGACGTCGCCTCGGCGGCGTCGATGGACCGCTCGGTGAGCTGCCGCATCACCGATCTCGACGTGACCTTCGTCGGCCGGATGACGGGCGGCCGGATCGTGGTGCGGGACACCCTCCAGGGCCCGCCGAAGGAGAAGGCCCAGATCAGGCTGGCCATGTCCGGTGACGACCTGGTGGCCCTGGTGAACGGCGAGCTGAACTTCGCCAAGGCCTGGGGCTCGGGCCGGGTGAAGCTGGAGGCCGGTCTCAGGGACCTGCTCCAGCTCAGGAAGCTTCTGTAGCGCCCACCGTCCCGCTGCCGGCCTCCACACGCACGCGTGCCTTGCGGGCCGCCGGTACCACCAGGGGTGTCCCCGTCTCGGGGTCGTCGATGACCTGGCAGCGCAGCCCGAAGACCTCCTCGACCAGGCCGGCCGTGACGATGTCGTTCGGGGCGCCCTCGGCGATGATCCTGCCGTCCTTGAGCGCGATCAGATGTGTGGCGTACCGGGCCGCGTGGTTGAGGTCGTGCAGGACGGCGACCAGCGTCCGCCCCTGCTCCTCGTGCAGCTCGGCACAGAGATCGAGGACGTCGATCTGGTGCTGGATGTCGAGGTAGGTCGTCGGCTCGTCGAGCAGCAGCAGCGGGGTCTGCTGGGCGAGCGCCATCGCGATCCACACCCGCTGCCGCTGACCTCCGGACAGCTCGTCGACGTACCGCTCGGCGAGCTCGGCGACCCCGGTCTGCCGCATGGACTCCTGGACGACCCGCTCGTCCTCGGTGGACCACTGGCGCAGGATGCCCTGGTGGGGGTAGCGGCCGCGGCCGACCAGGTCGGCGACGGTGATCCCGTCGGGCGCGATCGAGGACTGCGGGAGCAGGCCCAGGGTGCGGGCGACCTTCTTCGCCGGCATCGACTGGATGGCCTGTCCGTCGAGCAGCACCTTGCCCCGGCTGGGCTTGAGCATCCGTGAGAGGGCCCGCAGCAGTGTGGACTTGCCGCACGCGTTGGGGCCGACGATCACCGTGAAGGAGTTGTCGGGTATCTCCACCGACAGTTGCTCGGCGATGACGCGCTGGTCGTAGGCGAGGGTGACGGTGTCGGCGGACAGGCGGTTCACGGTGCTCCTTGGGTTGTTCAGTCCGCTGGTGAGGCTGCTCTCGGCGCTCATATCCGGCCCGCCTTGCGCTCGGTGACCAGGAGCCACAGCAGGTAGACCCCGCCGAGTACTCCGGTGACCACGCCGACGGGCAGCTGGTCGGCACCGAAGACCTTCTGCGAGACCCAGTCGGCGGTGACCAGGAGGGTGGCGCCCATGCACAGCGACGGGAGCAGGTTGGGGCCGGGCGAGCGGGTCAGGCGGCGGGCCAGTTGCGGTGCGGTGAGCGCGACGAAGCTGACCGGTCCCGCGGCCGCGGTGGCGGCGGCGGTGAGCAGGACGGCGGCGACCAGCAACAGCAGCCGTACGCGCTCGACACGCACGCCGAGGGCGTTCGAGACGTCGTCGCCCATCTCCATCATCCTGAGGCCGCGCGCGTTGACGAGGACCAGCGGGACGAGGACGGCGCACAGCCACAGCAGCGGCCAGACCTGCGCCCAGTCACGGCCGCTGAGCGAACCGGTCATCCAGACGACGGCCTGCGCCGCCTCGGTGAGAGTGGACCTGGTCAGCAGATAGCCGTTGACCGCGGTGACGATCGCGGAGACCCCGATTCCGACCAGGACCAGCCGATATCCGTGCACACCCTGTTTCCAGGCGAGCAGATAGATCGCGAGCCCGGTGACCAGGCCGCCCACCAGCGCGCCCGTGGTGATCTGGGCCGCGCTCCCGGAGAACAGCACGATCATCGTGAGCGCCCCGGCCGTGGCCCCCTGGGAGAGCCCGAGCACGTCCGGACTGCCCAGTGGATTGCGGGAGATGGCCTGGAACAGCGCACCGCCGAGCCCGAGCGAGGCGCCGACCAGGAGCCCTACGAGGACCCGGGGCAGCCGAAGCTCGTTGACGATGAACTCCTGCCCGGCGTTTCCGTTCCCGAGCAGTGTCCTCAGGACGTCCTTGGCGGGGATCGGGAAGTCGCCGGTCCCGATCAGCACGACGCTCGCGGTGAGCGCGGCGAGCAGGATCAGGCCGACGACGACAGCGGCCCGGACGTCCACCCGGACCGAGAGTCCGCCGGGGGTCCTGAGGGCACGGTTGGTCTTCACAGCTGCGCCGTCCTCCGCCGTCGTACGAGAAAGATGAAGACCGGCCCGCCGATGAGCGCGGTGACGATGCCGACCTGGAGCTCCGCGGGCCGGGCGACGATCCGCCCGATCACGTCGGAGCCCAGCAGCAGCGCGGGCGACAGGACGGTCGCGTACGGCAGGATCCAGCGCAGGTCGGGCCCGGTGAAGGAGCGCACGATGTGCGGCACCATCAGGCCGACGAACACGATCGGTCCGCAGGCGGCGGTGGCGGCCCCGCACAGCACGGTCGCGGAGAGCATGGCCAGCGCCCGGGTGCGGTTGAGGCTGGCGCCGAGAGCCTTGGCGGTGTCGTCGCCCATCTCCATCGCGTTGAGCGGCCGCGCCAGCGCGAGGGCGAGAAGCGAGCCGGCCACGAGGAACGGGAGCACCTGGAGGATGGTCGAGTTGCTCGCCGAGGACAGCGAACCGACCGTCCAGAAGCGCATCTTGTTGAGCGCCTGGTCGTCGGTGATCATCACGGCCTGGAGGTAGCCGTACAGCGCCGCGCTGATCGCCGTACCGGCCAGCGCGAGCCTGACCGGGGTGGCACCACGGCTGCCGCCCAGGAACCAGACCAGCGCGCCCACCGCGGCCGCGCCGAGAAAGGCGAACCACACATAGCCGTTGAGCGAGGTGACGCCGAAGAAGGTGATCGCGGTGACGACCGCGGCGGACGCGCCCGCGTTGATGCCGAGCAGCCCGGGGTCGGCCAGCGGATTGCGGGTGAGCGCCTGGAGCACCGCCCCGGACAGGCCGAGCGCGGCGCCGGCGAGCAGTCCCAGCACGGTCCGCGAGAGCCGGTCCGCCACGACGACGTCGCCGTAGGTCCCCGTGTCCTCGAACAGGCCGTGCCAGACCTGCGCGACGGACAGTCCTTTCGCGCCGATCGCGATGCTCGCCACCGCGACGAGCACCAGGATCACGACGGAGACGAGGAGCCCGACGACTCGTATCGCCCGGCGGGTCGGGGGCGCGGGGGCGGTCTCCGCGCGCTGTTCGGGAGCACTGTCGACCAACACCCGGTTAGGTTAGCCTACCCTGCCAAGCAGTCACGATCCTGAGGCCCGGAACGCACCCGGACTCAAAGGAACGCCCGCCCCCATGGCTCTGCCCGCCCCCCACGGCTCACAACCCCAGCTTGGCCAGCGCCTTGCCCCCGTCCAGCTCGCACGCCGCTTCTCCCCCCGCCGTCCAGGCCGCCGCACACAGCGCCCGCAGTCCGTCCAGCGCCTCGCCGTCACCGTCGAGTTCCAGCCGCTCCGTACCGGCCGTCGCCGTCCAGCCACCGCACCGGAAGCCCTCTCCCGCCTCGGTGACCTCGGGCTGCCCGGTGAGCAACCCCCGCAGATCGGCGTCCACATAGGTCGGCCGGTGCTGCGGCGGTGCCGCCAGCAACTGGGCACCGTCGGTGACACCGGTGAGCACGAGCAACGAATCGACCTCCCCGTTGATTGCGCCCTCAATGTCGGTGTCCAGCCGGTCCCCGACCACCAGCGGCTTCTTCGCACCGGTCCGCAGGATCGTCTCCCGGTGCATGGGCGGCAACGGCTTGCCCGCGACCTGCGGCTCGGCACCGGTCGCGATCCGCACGACCTCCACCGCGGCGCCGTTGCCCGGCGCGATGCCACGTCCGCTCGGAATCGTGAGGTCGGTGTTGGACGCGAACCAGGGCACCCCGCGCGCGACGGCATAACTGGCCTCGGCGAAGCGCCCCCACGGCAGATCCGGCCCGCCGAAGCCCTGCACGACCGCCGCCGGATCGTCGTCCGCCGACTCGACGGGCTCCAGACCGCGCTCCCGCAACGCCACCCGCAGTCCCTCGCCCCCGATGACGAGCACCCTCGCTCCGGCGGGCACCTGTTCGCTGATCAGCCGCGCGACCGCCTGGGCGGACGTGATGACGTCGTCCGCTCCCGTCGGTATGCCCAGCTCGGTGAGGTGCTCGGCCACGGTGTCGGGCGTACGCAGCGCGTTGTTGGTGACATAGGCGAGGTGCATCCCGCCCTCACGCGCGACGGCGAGCGACTCGACCGCGTGCGCGATCGCGTTCCCACCCGCGTACACCACCCCGTCGAGGTCGAGCAGCGCCGTGTCGTACGCCTCATTCAGAGCCTGCCCACTGCCCTCGGGCCTCGTCCTCACGCCCTGGCTCATTCCGCATCGCTCCTAGTTCGACGGCTTTCCCCCGATCATCCCCCATGCCACTGACACCCGTACGATGCCGGGATGAACACAGCAGGTCACCCGGAAGCAACGGCGCGCCGAGGCCTGGAACTCACCCCGTTCCGAGGCCTGCGCTACGACCCCGACCGGGTCGGCAGCCTCGCCGCCGTGACATCCCCGCCGTACGACGTCGTGGTCCGCCCCGACGGCCTGCACCAGCTCCAGTCCAACGACCCGTACAACATCGTCCGGTTGATCCTCCCGCAGGCGAGCACCCCGGCCGAACGCAACGAACAGGCGGCCCGCACCCTGCGCGGCTGGCTGTCCGAGGGGATCCTGGCCGCCGACCCCGAGCCCGGCCTGTACGTCTACGAACAGCAAGACGGCGCCGGCCTGCTCCAGCGCGGAATCATCGGCACCCTGCGTCTGTCGGACCCGTCGGAGGGCGTCGTCCTGCCCCACGAGGACGTCATGCCGCACGTCGTCGCCGACCGCGCGGCCCTCATGCGCGCCACCTCGGCGAACCTGGAGCCGCTGCTCCTCACCTACCGCGGCAACGGACCCACCGCCGACTTCGTGGAACGCACCGCCGAGCAACCACCGCTGCTCGCCACCACCACGGAGGACGGCTACAGCCATCGCCTGTGGTCGGTCACCGACCCTGCCGACCTGGCCCGCGTCCAGGCCGACCTGGCCCACCACCAGGCCCTCATCGCCGACGGCCACCACCGCTGGGCGACCTACTGCCGGCTGCGCGCGGAACACCCCTCGCCGAGCCCCTGGGACCACGGCCTGGTCCTCCTCGTCGACACGGCCCGCTACCCCCTCCGCGTCCGAGCCATCCACCGCCTCCTGCACGGTGTCCCGGTGGCAGCGTCCCTCGCCCTACTCGACGGCCTCTTCCGGGTACGGCACCTCGATGTGCCCCTGGCGGAAGCCCTGGAGACCCTCGCCGACGCGGCCTGCGCGGGCAACGCCTTCCTGCTCGCCGGCGACGGCGCCTTCCACCTCGTCGACCGCCCCGACCCGGATCTCCTGTCCCGCACGATCCCCGGGGACCGCCCCACCGCCTGGCGCACCTTGGACGCCACGGTCCTGCACGCCACCCTCCTCGCCCACATCTGGCGCATCCCCGAGGACGACCCCGCCCGCATCGCCTACATCCACGACACGGCCGCCACGGTCGAGAAGGCGGAACGCGACGGCGGCACCGCCGTCCTGATGCACCCGGTCCGCGAGGAGGTCGTCCGCGACCTCGCCCGCCAGGGCGTCACGATGCCCCGCAAGTCCACGTCGTTCGGCCCGAAGCCGGCATCGGGCCTTGTCCTTCGCGCCCTGGACCTATGACGCAAGAAGGGGCGGGATCCCGGGATCCCGCCCCTTGTTCTCACCTCACTGCAGCCCTCAGTCCTTGAGGTCGCTCTCGTCACCGTCTTCGTCGTCCACGGCCTTCTCGACGACGACTTCAGCGTCACTCGCAGCGTCGACCTCGGCCTCAGCCTCGTCGAAGGCGTCGACGAACTCCACGCCGTCCATCTCGGCGAGCCGGTCGGAGGCGTCCGTGCTGCCGTCCTTGTCGGACTCCACGGCCTTGGCGAACCACTCCCGCGCCTCGTCCTCCCGACCGGCCGCAAGCAACGCGTCGGCGTACGCGTACCGCAGCCGCGCGGTCCACGGCTGCACGGAGTTGGAGGCGAGCTCGGGACTCTGGAGCGTCACGATGGCCGCTTCCAGCTGGTCCATGTCCCGCCGGGCACCGGCAGCGACGAGCCGCATCTCGACCTGCCCGGCCTTGTCGAGCTTGTGCACCTCGGGCGCCCCGGCCATGTCCAGCGCCTTCTCCGGCCGCCCGAGCCCCCGCTCGCAGTCGGCCATGACCGGCCACAGTTCCACGTGCCCGGTCATCCGCCGCGCGGCCCGGAACTCGGCGAGCGCCTCGCTGTACTTCTGGTTCGCGTACGCCGCGAACCCGGCCGCCTCCCGTACGGCGGCCACACGCGACGCCAGCCGCAGGGCGATCTTGGAGTACGCGTACGCGCCCTCCGGATCCTCGTCGATGAGCCGGGCGACCATCACCAGGTTCTTGGCGACATCCTCCGCGAGCCCCTTGGGCAGGCTCTGCAGCTCCTGCCGTACGTCCTTGTCGATCTCGTTGCCCGTGACGTCCTCGGGGATCGGCAGCCGCTTGATCGGCTCACGGTCCCGGTCGCGCTCCTCACGGAAACGCCCCCCGCCACGCCGGTCGTCACCACCACGCCGGTCATCCCGCCCACGGAACCCACCGCGGTCGTCCCTACGGGGACCACCACTTCCACCACGGTTGTCGTCACGCCGGAAGCCGCCAGCGCTGCGGTTGTCGTCACGCCGGAAACCAGCACGGTCCCCGCCACCACCACGGTTGTCATCACGCCGGAAACCACCGCGGTCATCGCTGCGACGGTCATCGCGGCGGTCGTCTCGGCGGTCGTTGTCACGGCGGAAGCCGCCGCGGTCGTCGCTGCGGCGGTCGTCCCGGCGCGGCGCGTAGCTGCTGCTGCTGCTGCTGCGGTTGTCGTCGCGGCGCTCTACGCGCTCCCCACGGTCCCCGCGGTCGTCGCGACGGAAGGCAGGCCGGTCACCGTCACGCCGGAAGCCACCGTCACGGTCGTCCCGGCGAGGCCCAGCCGGCCGGTCATCGCGCCGGAACGGAGGACGAGCCCCACGATCCCCACCGCGATTGTCGTCACGCCGGAAACCACCGCGATCACCGCCACCACTGCGGTTGTCATCACGGCGGAAGCCACCACGGTCACCGCCACCACTGCGGTTGTCATCACGGCGGAAGCCACCACGGTCACCGCCACCACTGCGGTTGTCATCACGGCGGAAGCCACCACGGTCACCGC